>JBFYTF010000058.1:0-2794 GCA_041300865.1 Anaerolineae bacterium | reverse complement strand
CGCCGCTGAGGGCCATGCCCAGCCCTGCCAACAGGATAACCCCCAGGACGCTGGGACCTTGCAGCAGGCCGGGATGGGCAGAGGCGAAAGAGATGGCGAGGTACAGCGCCATTCCCTGGCCTACGGTAAAGACAAAGGCGCTGACCAGGGGCGGTGCCTCGGCGGCGACGGCCGGCATCCAGGTTCCAAACGGAAAGGAGGCCAGGAGCAGGCCAAAGCCCAGGGCTGCGGGCAGGAGAGCCCGGCGAGCGAGGGCCTGCCCTTCAATGGCGGCCGGCTGGTCCGCGAGCCAGGCGGCCATGAGGAGCAGCGGAACGGCCAACAGCGTCACGAGCAGGTAACGCTGCGCCCCCCGCACTGAGAGCAGCTGCCCCGCCTGTAGGACAAAGATGAGCAACGTCGCGGCGATGGCAAAGGCCAAAACCGAGAGGGCAAAACTGGGCAGCAGCACTGCCAGGGCGTACAGGGCCAGAGCTACCAAGGTGAAGGAAAAGAACGATCTTCCCTGGGAGATGCGCCAGGCAAACAGGAAAAAGACGGTCGGGAGGCCGTAGACAAAGGCCAGCCACATCTTGCCCGCCTCTCCCAGCACCAGGGTCTGGCCCAGGACAACCACCGGCCGGCCAAAGGCCACTTGCTGGCCCAGAACAAAGGCCGACTGGTCGAGGGGCAGGCGGAGGCATAGGACTGCTATCATCCCGGTCGTCACGGCCGAGATGAGACCGGCCAGCAATGCCCAGCGGCGCAGCACGTAGGCAGCGACGGCGGCTAGCAGAGGGGGGATGAGGAGGATCATCGGCCCCGGGATGGGATTCACCTTGCTCGTTCCTCGTCGTCGACGGCGGACTTGACCGGTGCCAGCCGCTCTACAGCTGCCAGGTACGAAAAGGCAAGTGTTGCCAGGAGCGTCAGGGCAGCAAAAAAGCCGGCGACGGCCAGGGCGTCGTCCAGGCCGGCGTAAACGAGGTCAAACCCACAGAGCACGGTCAGCACGGCCGGTGCGACGCGCAGTGCCTCGCCACTGAGGACAACGCCCATCAGCCCCATGGCTGCCAGCCACAAGGCGACAAAGGCTACGTCCGGCGGCACCCCGACGCCATTGCCGGTCAGCTCCAGCAGGCTGGAGGCTGCCGGATAGAAACGGAAAAGGGCCAGCGCCGTGAGCATCACCGTCAGCAGCCGTAGGGGCAGTCCCAAAGGACCTGCTCCCCAGCCTACAGGCAGCCCGAGAAAGCGCGGTTCTACCCCCTCAGCCGGCCTGACGTTGCTCGCGTCCTCAACCTGCCGGGCAGCGAGATAGAGGATGGGCACGACGAGGGCGCCGGTGAGGACGCGGACAAAGGCCACCTCGGCCGGGACGAAACGGGTGAGGGTCAGGCCCAAAAGCAGGTACTGGAAGAGCAGCGCACTCAGCGCCAGGCGCCAGTCGGAAGTGACCAGGATCGTCGCAGCTGCCAATATTAGCCCAACGAAGGCCGGCACGCCGGCCAAAAAAGAAAAACTCTCGCCAATGGCATCCATGAGCTGACTGCGCCTCTCCGCAGGGCTCGAGCAGGCCTTACCGGCCGCTCAAGAAAATGGCACCCAAAGCCAGGATGATCAGAGCCCACCCAAACCAGCCGGCGCCCTCGCCCACCTGGCCAAGCCAGAAGCCGGCTCCTTCCAGGATGCGACCGATCCTGCCGGCTACCCGGAAAAGCCAACCGAGTCCTACAACCGACTGCACAACGGATGGCACCCGGCGCCAGCGTGCCGCCAGCGATGCCAGCCAGATGCCGGCAAACCACGGCAGGGCGTAAAGAAGGCCCAGGCCCCAGGCAGACACGCCGGGGACCCGCACTGGCTGCCACCCGGCGTTCTCGCCCCCGCCGAGGCCCGACAGCAGCAGGACAGCGGCCAAGAGGAGCATGCCCAGCAGCGACAGCGACCGCGGGCGACTGGTGGACGTGAACAGGCCGCGCAGCCCAAGCACAAGCCCCGCAGCCAGAAAGGCATCGGCTACCAGCAGAGCCCACAGGCTCGGGTTTCCATCCTGGAGTAGGGCCGCATACAGGGGCCACCTGGCCCGAGCGCCCGCGGTAAAGGGCAGGCCGGCCAGCGAGGCCAGCGCCAGGGCGGGCAGCAGGACCGCGCCTCGCCGGGCAAGCCAGGAGCCACGCCACCGTGACAGGCTCGGCACGCGCTCGGCTAGCTGCCGGCGCCAGGGGTCGATGCGCTGCCCCACGGACTGCAGCCATGCCGGCGGGCGCATGGCTGCCGCACCTGGGTTCGCGTCCCACCACACGACCAGGAGCGCCAATGCCAGCAGCAAGCTCAACAGAGGCCAGGGCACAGTTCCCGGCAGAACGAGGGCAAAGAGCAGCGCTGCGCCCACCTGGTGGATCAACAACCCGTGCCACAGCCCTCCCGGGTCGTGCTCGGGTAGCCGTCTGGCTCTCGCGCTGCCGCTCCACGCTAACAGCCCGCCCGCCAGGACTGCCAGGCTGCCGGCCAACACCGGCCATCCCTGGGCGGAGAGGACCGGTGCAACCGCCTGGACACGGGCCAGCAGGTAGAGCCCGGCCCCGGTCGGCAGGAGAAGGGCCGCTGCACCTGTGGCCCGGTGAACGCGGCGAGCATGCAGGGGAAAGACCTGGGCGCGCAGAATGCCGGCGACGCCCACCAGAACCAAGATCGACGCCGGGATCTGCCTGGCCGGAAACGACGCGTGGCCAACTTCGGCGTCCAGCCGCACGGCGCACAGCACCAGGATCAGGGTCGAGGCCAGGCCGGGAACGGCCGTGCTGAGGGCCAC
>JBFYTF010000049.1:0-18360 GCA_041300865.1 Anaerolineae bacterium | reverse complement strand
CCCAGCGCGTCGATCATGTAGCGCGCGTTGAAAGCGATCTCGGTCGCATCGCCCTTGATGTTGGCGTCGATCTCGCTCACGTTGTCGCCGAACTCGGCCGAGGTGGCCGTCACGATCATCTGGCCCGGCGTGAGCTCGCTGCCCGGCACGGCACTGAAGCGGATGATGTTGGCCGCGTCGCGGGCAAAGAGAAAGGCGACCTTCACGGCCTTCAGCAGCTCCGTGGTGTTGACGACGGTGCGGGTGCTGTGCGACTTGGGCACGATCTGCTTGTAGTCCGGAAAGTTGCCCTCGATGAGCTGCGAGACCAGGTCGGTGTTGGGCAGGTGGAAGAGGATCTGATTGCGGCCGGGGGTGATGACGAGCTCGATCTTTTCCTCGTCGCCGCCGCTGATGCGCGCCAGTTCGCTCAGGGCGCGGGCGGGAATGATGACGCTCGTTGTCTGGTCCGGGTCGACGCCCACGTCGGCCGAGGTGACCGCCAGGCGGAAGCCGTCGGCTGCCGCCAGGGTGAGGCCGCCCTGGTGAAAGTGGGCCAGGACACCGGTGAGGATGGGCCGGCTTTCGTCCGTCGCAGCCGCAAAGACCGCCTGGTCGATCATGCGCCGGAAGCTTTCGGCCTGCAGGTTCAGCCTATGCCCGGCGCCTTGGGCGGCGATCGTCTCGGCCGTCGGCACCTGGGGAAACTCCGAGGCGTCGATGCCCTTGATGTTGGCCTCGTAGCGGGCGCACTTCAAGTTCAACGTCTGGGTCCGCGTCGCGAGTTCCATCTCGATCTGGCCGGGGGGCAGGGAGTTGACAAACTCGGTGAGGAGGCGTGCGGGTACCGTGGTGCGGCCCTCGTCCTCTACCCGCGCCCCGATCCAGCAGCTGACGCCAATCTCCAGGTTGGTGGCTGCCAGGCGCAGGCGGCCCTCGTCGGTTTCGAGGAGGATGTTGGACAGGACCGGCAGAGTCGACCGGCTGGCGACGGCGCGGCCGACGATGGCCAGCCCACGGGCCAGATTTTCCTGCAAGCAGACGACCTTCATGGTGGACCTCCTTCTCGAGCGCAAGTCGTTGGGGTGACCCCTTGGCTGCCCACAAGATGCAGGGGTCACAGTACGGCACAGTATACCATAAGGCGAGCAGAAGTTCAAGCGGCAGGTGGTGCTGCGCGTCCTGGTGTTGAGGCCGTCAGCCCACCTTGAAGTTGTAGATGCCGTCCTGCACGGGCCAAGCGCGGCCGCACTGGTTGCAGTTCAGGACCCCGGCCGTTGAGTCGGGCAAGGGGCCGCCACAGGCCGGGCAGCGGAAGATGAGCTCGCTGCTCGCCGGGGCCGGGGGGCCGTCGAGGATGGCCTGACAGAAGACGCTGGGGGTGAGCTGCCACCAGGCGCCGGTCGGCTGCAACAGGCCGTCGGCGGCCGCCAGGGCCCGAGCAGGGACCAGGCGCTTGAGGAGCGGCAGGCGAAAGTGGGAGACGGTCAGGCGTTGTTTCACGTGAAACCCCGCGTCCGCCAGCCGCGCTTGCATCCAGGCCGGATGAAAGTCGAAATTCATGTCGACGAACTCGTAGGGCTCGGGTGAGAACGGGCTCCACCGCTGGCGGCGCAGCAGCCAGCGCAGGATCGACTTCACATGGCGCTTGCTGGCAAACTCCAGGACGTACGTGCCCCCTGGGGTCAGGATGTGGCCCATCTGGCGCAGGAAGCTGGGCACGTCCTCGACGTGGTGCATGACGCGCACCATCATCGCGGCGTCAAACGCGCCCGCCGCAAAAGGCATGGCGTAAAAGCTGGCGGCGACGTACACCAGGCGGGGGTCACTGCCCAGCCGGTCCCGCGCCTGGCGCAGCAGCGACGTCGAATAGTCCAGGAGGACCACCTGCTCGTAGCCCTGGTAAAAGGACGAGAGGCGGCCAAAGCCGGCCCCCACGTCGATTAGGCGCCGGCCGGCGGGCGGCAGCAGGCGGCGCAGGGCCAGGCGCTCGGCCAGATCCTCGTACTCCCGTCCCTGCCCCTCCCAGAAGTCGGTGCGGTAGCTGCTGTCTTCGTAGTCGCACACGCGGCGTGGCTCGTCCATGGCCCGGAGTGTAGCACAGGTGCGGGGGCTTGGCAATTCCTGGCTCTATTCTTCGCGCTGGCGGCAGAACGTGTCGATCCGATGTCAGGCCCTGCTATGCGAGGAGGTTCCGTTTTCTTCCTTGGGCACGCGATGGCCGCTTGAACTTCATTGGTTCTCGTGCTATACTCAAGCTGGATGAAACACAGGAGGTAGCAATGTCAAAACCCGATCCTAA
Source organism: Anaerolineae bacterium (assembly GCA_041300865.1). GTDB lineage: Bacteria > Chloroflexota > Anaerolineae > JAAYZQ01 > JAAYZQ01 > JAAYZQ01. The sequence goes on along the minus strand of JBFYTF010000049.1, from coordinate 16,079 downwards.
GCGGGAGAATCAAAGGTCTGAAGCCGAAGAGCCAATCGTTACCATCTGGCTTTTTAGGGACCGGCTGAGATTGAAGGCGAACCCGACCATCACCTACCGAAAACTGGGTCTCTTTGTTGCTGCCCTTATTGCTGTTCTCGCCGGGACCAGCCTTAGCCAGTTCTTGGAAGGAATCCGTCAGTTCGTCAATTTGTTCGGTCCATGAGGAAAGCTCAAGACGGCACAAGGGTGACGACGGTTGTGGCTCATCGCCGTCCCTCACATCTCTTGATCCGTTCAATGGTTCAAGAAGCTTTCCCATTCGTGAGATGGTACGCAGGAAGACGTGTCTCCTCAGTTGAGAAACGAATACCGGTCAGACTGTCGTATGCCCATCATCGTCCATATTGCTTTAGTCAGACTACAGCAGTGATACCGGTGTGCAGTAAACATCACGACAGAGTCCTTCGGAGGCTTTTCGCCCTCCGCCCTACCCAAAGTCTCTGTTACTCCCTAATGCAGTCGAGACGATCAACTACCAAAAGAGGCGCGAGGGAATGGCGAGTGCAGGACTGTCGGCTGGATCAGCAGAGGATGTGGGCAACATCCAGTGGGATGGGAGAGGCATGAACGAAGCAAAATACCGGGTAGCCGAGGCCCTCGACCACGTCCGCGCCCTGGCAGGCGAGATCGGACCGCGGGGCAGCTGCACCGCCGCCGAGGAGCAGGCGGCCGAGTATGCGGCGGCCGCGATGCGCTGCTTGGGGCTGCAAGGGGCCGCCGTGGAGTCGTTTCGCGGCTCGCCGTCCACCTACCGGCCCTTCGCCCTGGCTTTCGCCACGGCACTCCTGGCGGCACTCCTGGCCCAGCTGCGCTGGGCGCAGCCGCACGTCTGGCTGCCCGCCGGGCGCTGGGTCCTGGCAGCTGCCGCCCTCCTCAGCGGCCTGGGTGCCTGGGGCATGTTGCGCGAGACGGACCTGGCCCCCAACTGGCTCCGCCGCGTCCTGCCACGGGGCGCGAGCCAGAACGCGGTGGGCGTCGTTCCTCCCCAGGGCGCGGTGCGCCGGCGTGCCGTGCTGTGCGCTCACCTGGACAGCCACCGCACCCCCATCTTTTACTCCTCGCCGGCCTGGCTGCGGCTGTTCAGCATTCTGGTGGGCGCCGCTCTGGCCAGCATGGGCGCCGCCGCCCTACTGTACGCCCTGGGCGGGCTATTCGGCTGGACCTGGGTGCGCTGGCCCGGCCTGGCCGCCGCCGGCGTCGAGCTCCTGGCGCTGGCCCTCTGCCTGCACGCCGACCGCACCGCCTTTTCGCCCGGCGCCAACGACAACGCCTCCGGGGTAGGCGTGGCGCTGGCCCTGGCTGCCCGCTTGTGCCACGAGCCCCCGGCCCACACCGAGGTCTGGCTGGCCCTGACAGGCTGCGAGGAGACGGGTGCCGCGGGCATGGCTGCTTTCCTCGACGCCCACGCCGCAGCCCTGGGCCCCGACGTGCTCGTCGTGGTCCTCGACCAGGTCGGCATCGGCCACCTGGTCACCCTCACGGCCGATGGCCTTGTCCGCAAGCACCGGACCCATCCCCGGGCCCTGGCGGTCGCCCGGGCCGCCCACGGCGCCCTGCCCGGCTTGGTGGTCAAGGAGCGTACCGGCATCGCCTACACGGACGCCCTGGTCGCCACCAAGCGTGGCCTGGCCGCCCTGACCATCGTCGCCCTCGCGCCGCGGGGCGGGGAGACGCACTGGCACCAGGTTTCAGACCGGCCGGAGCACGTGGAGGAACGCTGCTTGGAAGATGCCTGTGCCTTTGCCTGGCAGATCCTGCAGCAGCTCGATGGGACGGCAGAGGACAGAGGGCCGGGCGCCTAGCGCCCTGTCCCCGGCGCCTGCGGCCGGACGACTGCTCGGATTCGCTTCGTCGGGCACGATGTCTTCCAGGAGCGCGCAACGCGAACCCGAACGCGGCTACGCCGGCGACGGTGATCCCGACCAGACCAGGATCTGGCCCAGGCCGGCGCCTCGCTTCCGGCCGCCATCGCGGCCAGGATGCCCAGCCCGGCGACGGAGCGCTGTCGTTAAGAGGCTTTCGCCCTTCCACGCGCATCTGGCGAAAGAGGGCGACGACGGCGATGGGATCGATGGGCGAGATCGTGATCACCAACGGATTGACAGGGAGCTTGGCTCCGGTTACAATGGCGACAAGGGGCCGCAGGCAAGATGCGGGGAGAGAGCCGAGGCCGTGGCTCACAGCCCTGGGGATCCTGCGGGCCAACCAATCCGGGCGCAGGCGGCGATGACTGACAAAGGCATAGAACTGAAGAGCTCTGTGCGCAAGCATGGTCAATGCTCGTATAATGTTTCGCCGCGGTGCCCGGCGCCCTCCCTCGCGATGCGGGTCGCCCTCGCCCTGGGCGTGCTGTCCCTGGTCGTCCCGTTCTTTGCCCCCAGTGCGCTTGCAGCGCCACCTCCCGGCCCTCCCTGGGTGGGCTGGGCGGTCGAAGCGTACCCGGAGATGCCGGCCGGCGAGATGGAGGCGCTGGTCCGGCGGCTGGTGGATCGTGGCGCCAACGTCGTCTGGATCGGCCACAACAACCCGGGAGAGGTGGACCCGGCCAAGGTGGAGCCCGGCCTGTCCTACGCCGTGTACGAAGCGTTCCTGGACCCGGCCGATCCCCGGCACGAAGGAGCCGGTGCCATGCTCGCCGCCCAACGGCGCCTGCTCGATGCCTGCCGAGCGGTGGGCGTCAAGGCCGTGCTGCCTGTGGGCTACCAGATCCAAATGGGCGCGCGTTGGAATGAGGAGCACCCGGAGGACGTCCGCCGCGACGGTGCCGGGCTGCCCCTGGACATCTATGGCGGCGGTGTGAGCGCCTCCTTCTATGCCCCGAGCTACCGCCGCGACATCCAGGCCTACTATCGCTGGCTGGACGCCGAGCTGGTGCAGCCCTATGCCGGCACCATCCTGATGCTCAACCTGGCCGACGAGCCCCTGGGCGGGGACTTTTCCAGGCACGCCGAGGCCGAATTTCGGGCTCGCACGGGCCTGGGCTTCTCTGACGTGGGCGACGATCTCGAGCGGCAGCAACTGCTTGGTGCCTTCCAGTCGGGCATGGTTGCCGAGTATGCTGCCTGGAGTGCCGCCCTGTGGCACGACATCCACCCGGGACTGCCGGTGACCATGTCCTTTGACGGGGCTCAGGCGCGCAAGAGCTACACCCTGCCCGACCTGGAGCCCCTCTTTCGCGACACGCCTGCCAATTTCGTGGTCACGTTTGACGCCTATCCGCGCGATGGCCTGCCCAACGTGGCCCTCAGCGACGCGGATCTGGTGGGCCTTTTCTTACTCGCCCGCTCCCTGGGCCTCTATTCTGCCCGCTACGGCCGGCCGGTCTGGCTGTGGGCCGCCGCCAACAGTTGGGGCCTCGGCCAGGCCAGCGCGGATCCCGGCTCTGTCTCTGACGCTGTGGCTAACGGCCTGGCACTGGCCTTGCTGGCGCGGCAGGGTGGCGGCGACCTGCAGGGGATCGCCTACTGGAACTATAACGTGAAAGAGCAGGGCCTGTACAACGACACGCACCGCACGGCCTACGACGTCGAGACCATGTTCCGGCGCGTCACGGGGGCCTTTCCCACGCTGCGACAGGCCATCGCGGCCGGCGCTTCGCAGCCCGGTGTGCTGATCCTGGCTCCGCCGCTGCGCGCGCACGAGGTCATCGGCGCCCGGCGGACAGCCGTCATTGTGGAGGTCCATCCCTTCCAGCGCCTCGCGGTTCTGGCTTCTCAAGGGTTGAACGCCGCCGTTGTCGGCAGCCTGGAAGGCTGGCTGGACCGGGCCGGCACAGGCGCGGAGGTGCGGGCCGTCGTGGTCCTCACCCCCTCGGCTGCCTACCTGACCGGCGCCGACCTGGACGGACTACGGCGGGTTCTGGCCGCCGGTGGCCGGGTGGTCGCCTCGGCCGACGTGGCCCGCGCCCTGGGCAGCGCCGCCGCGGTCGTGCCGCAGCTCGGCTACGGTGACCTGGTGGAGCGGCGCGGAAACCTGTACGTGGCGGCGCAGGGAGTGGCCATGCTCTTTGAGGTCGAGCGTGGCCAGGCGCTGGGAGCTCTGTGGCGCGAGGTCCTCGGCCTGGAGAGGCTTGAGCCAGGCTACCGGGTCGTCACCGGCAGCCACGCCCTGGTGTACCAGCGCGGACCAGAGGCGGAGAGTGTCAAGCTCGTCCTGCCTTTCGAGGCCTACGGCTATCGCTACGATCAAGACGGCACGCCAGTGGAGCGGTACTACGGGGCGGACTGGGAAGGCGTCCTGGGCCGTCGCGAGTTTCTCTTCCTGAAGCGCGATCCGTGGGCCGGCGCGCCCCGGACGCACGCTCCCGGCAGGCGCCCGGCCTGAGCAGTGAGCTGCAGCCCGCGGCTGCGCCACACGTGCCCCACGGAGCGGCGGCCGGCCACTGCTGCGTCGGGGCGCCGAGCCGCGGCAACTCGTAGGCGGGCCGCCCGGCTCAGGCAGCGGTTCTGAGCTCGTCCGTGTAGGCAAAGAGGGCCGGCGTGCCCCCCGTGTGCCAGAAGAGCACGCGCTCGTACGGTGCGATAGACCCCTCGCGCGCCAGCCCGATGAGCCCGGCCATCGCCTTGCCGGTATAGACCGGGTCGAGCAGAATGCCCTCGCTGCGGGCAAGGAGGTGAATCGCCTCCCTCTCGGCGGCGGTGACGACCGCATAGCCGGCCCCCAGGAAGCGGTCCTCGATGTGGATGTCAGACGCGCCAAAGTGCAGGTCCAGGCCCAGGGCCTTGGCCGTCGGCGCCAGCAGGGCGAGGACCGTGTCGTGCAGCTGGCCCCCGGTTTTGTCGACGCTGATGCCCAGCACCTGCCCCTGGTAGGCGCAGGCCCTGGCGCCCACGATCAGCCCCGCCTGCGTGCCGCCCGAGCTCGTGGCAAAGAGAACGCGGTCGAAGGAGAGGCCGGCCTCGGACATCTGAACCCACAGCTCCTCAAAGGCCAGGGCGTAGGCGGCGGCCCCGGTCGCGTTCGACCCACCGTAGGGTATGACGTAGGCCTTGCGGCCTGCAGCCTCTTCGGCCGCCGCAGCCTGCTCGAGGACCAGGACCGGGTCTTGTGCGCCGCTCCACACCAGCCGCGCTCCCAGCAGCTCGTCCAGCAACAGGTTGCCCGTCCACCGGCCTGGTGGCGGAGGGTTGCCCCGCAGGACCAGGACGCAGCCGAGGCCGGCGCGGGCCGCTGCCGCGGCCGTCTGCCGGCAGTGGTTCGACTGCACGGCGCCCACCGTCAAGACCACCTCTGCTTCGCGGGCCTGCGCCTCGCCGATGAGCAACTCCAGCTTGCGCGTCTTGTTTCCGCCGGTTGCCAGCCCGGTCTGGTCGTCGCGCTTGATCCAGAGCTCGGGCCCGGCCAGGGCCTTGCTCAGGCGCTCCATGGGCTCCAATGGCGTGGGCAAATGGGCGAGCGGAAAACGGTGCGAAACCTGGATGGCCATAGCTAACCCCCTCGTGAAGAATAGTACTAGTTTCCTACTTTACAAAAGGCACGAAGTGTGGTACTCTATTGGGCGGCAGAAGGGGCACTGCCACTTCTGCCAGCGGCGGGAGAGACGCACTTCATCCTTCCAGATCCGTTGCTGAACATCATAGCTTAATCGACCAACGTCACCCTATACATCGTCGAGCATCGTTGCTCCATCGACACACACAACAGCAACTGTTACCCTTGATTATCGCCTTGCGCTCTCCCGCCCGGTTTTCTGCGGCGCCTGCAGGGGCATCTTCAAAAAGACGATGGGTTCGGGAAGAGTGGGCAGCAGCCCACCTTTTTTTGTCGTGGGACGAAAGCCGAGGCTCTCATAAAAGGCCTGCAGGTAGGGCTGATCTTGGCGCACCCCGATCTCCAGCACGGCCAGCTTTCTGGCGCGGGCCTCGTCCATGAGCGCGGCGATGAGGCGGCGTGCAAGCCCCTGCCGGCGATGTGACTCGGCCACGACGACGCTGCCGATCTCGCCTTCGCTGCCCGACAGGCTCAAGTGGGCAGTGCCGACCACCCGACCGTCCACCTCGGCTACCAGCCGAACCATGCGGCCTTTTTGTACCTGGCGCAGTGACCAACCCAGGTAAAAGGCCACGTCCTCGGGGTCGACCCCGGGGTAGCAGCTCTCTTGCAGCGCCGCGGCATCCGCCAAACATGCCGGCCGCAGGATGATCGCCATCCGCTCTGCTCCTTGTACCACCGCAGACCATTGTAGCACAAGAGCCGGGAGCGGCAAAATGCCCCCCGCTTCAGTCCCAACCCGTCCCCGCCCGAGCCGGCATGGAGGCAGAACGCCCCGCGGGGCGGCTTGCCGGCGAGTGGCAACTGGAGTATAATGGGGTCGTCGGGCCTGTTCGCCGTCTCGGGCAGCGTATTTGTCCGGCAAGGCCAATGGGGGTTTCTTCGGAGCGAAAGGAGAGCAGGAGCTATGAAAACGTCGCAAGAGTACCTCGCCAGCCTGGCGGCCATGCAACACAACGTGTGGATGAACGGGCAGAAGGTGGAGCGTCCCTGGGAGCACCCCCAGATCGTCCCAGGCATCAACATCGTCTGCCTGACCTACGACAGGCCGCTCGAGGAGGAGCACCGGGACCTCTTCACGGCGACGTCGCACCTCAGCGGCGAGACCATTAACCGCTTCAACCACATCCACCAGAGCACCGGGGATCTCCAGAACAAGGTCGAGATGACCCGGCTCTACTGCCGGGAGACGGGCTGCATCCAGCGCTGCATGGGCGTGGACGCCCTGAACGCCCTGTCGGTCATCACCCACTATGCCGACAACCTGTTTGGCACCACCTACTTTCCCCGCCTCATGGAGTACGTGCGCTATTTTCAGGACAACGACCTGGTGGGCAATGCCGCCATGACGGACGTCAAGGGGGACCGGGGGCTGCGGCCCCACCAGCAGGCCGACGCCGACCTCTACCTGCGGGTGGTGGAGCGGCGCGAGGACGGCATCGTCGTGCGCGGCGCCAAGGCTCACAACACGGCGGCGCCCTACGCCCACGAATTGTTCGTCCTGCCGACGCGCGACATGACGGTCGACGACGCCGACTATGCGGTCGCCTTTGCCATCCCCGCCGACGCGCCGGGCATTACCATGGTGTGCCGCGGCGCGGCACCCTCGTCCCCGCGGAGCATGGCCTCGCCCGTCAGCAGGCGTTACGCCAGCGTCGAGTCGTTGACTATCTTTGAAGACGTCTTTGTGCCCTGGGAGCGGGTGTTTCTGTGCGGCGAGTGGCAGCTGGGTGGCTACCTGGCGGAGACCTTTGCCACGTATCACCGCCACTCCTACTGCGGCTGCAAGCCCGCCATGTCGGATCTGCTCCTGGGCGCGGCGGCACTGGTCGCCGAATACAATGGCATCGCGAAGGCCAGCCACGTGCGCGCCAAGCTGACCGAGTTCATGACCACTGCCGAGCTGGTCCATGCCTGCGGCCTGGCAGCCGCATTGAAGGGCAAGGCCATGAGCTCGGGCACCTTCATGCCCGACCTGGTGTACGCCAACGTCGGCAAGTATCACGCCGGGACGACGCTGCACCACGAGATCGAGCTGTTGCAAGATATCGCCGGCGGCCTGGTGGTGACCATGCCCTCGGAAGAGGATTATTGCAGCCCGGAGATCGGGCCTGCCCTGCACAAGTATCTGGCCGGCCCCGCCTCCCTGGCCGTCGACGACCGGGTGCGGTGTTTCCGGTTGATCGAGGACCTGTCGGCGAGCAAATTCGCGGGCCTGCTGTTGGTCGCTGGGGTTCACGGCGGCGGCTCGCCCGAGGCCGAGCGATTGGCCGTCTACCGCAGCTACGATGTGGACAGCCGCAAGGCGCTGGCCAGGAAGGCAGCCGGGATCGACGCCTGATCGCCCGGCGAAGGGGCGCCTGGTCCGGCACTTGTGTCCGGGGTAACCCCGGACTTACGGTTTGGTGCGTGGTGGTATGCTGTCGAGGTTCGTAGCCCGCACAGGACGCGGCGTGCAGACCCGGTCAGTTCGTGAGCCGCGTCCTTTGTTTTGCCCACTGGCCGGCGGTGTTTCGAATAACCCAAGAGGTGTGTAGTGAGAACCAAGAGTACGTTCGGATTGATCAGCTTGTCGTTGATCCTGGTCCTCGTCCTGGCGGCCTGTGGGCCAGCTGCCGGCCCCGGCGCCACGGAGCCGGCGGCAGAAGAATCGGCCACGGAAGAGGTGGCACCCCAGACGACACCCGGCGAGCAGCCAACGAGCGCTGCCGGTGGAACAGGAGAGGTAATGACCACAGCCAGCGGCTTGCAGTATGTCGAGGTCGAGAGGGGACAGGGTCCGGCCCCCCAGGCCGGAGACGTAGTTACGGTCCATTACCGGGGCCAATTGGAGGATGGGACCGAGTTTGACAACTCGTACAGCCGCGGCGAGCCCATCCGCTTTGCCCTCGGACAGGGCCGCGTCATCCCGGGTTGGGAGGAGGGCATTGCCCTGATGAATGAAGGCGGCAAGGCGCGCCTCATCATCCCACCGGACCTGGCATACGGTGCCCAGGGAGCCGGCGGGGTCATCCCGCCGAATGCAACGTTGACCTTTGACGTGGAGCTCGTGTCGGTCGATTCCGGCTCACCCGCCGCTCCGGCGCAGGTCGAGGCCGGCGATTACACCGAGACCGAGAGCGGGCTGCGCTACTACGACCTCGAAGTGGGCGACGGCGAGACCGCCGAGGAAGGCAAGACGGTCAGCGTGCATTACACGGGCTGGCTCGAGAGCGGCGAGAAGTTTGACAGCTCCATCGATCGTGGGGAGCCGTTCAGCCTGACCCTGGGCGAGGGCGGCGTGATCCCTGGCTGGGAGGAGGGCGTCGCCGGCATGCGGGTGGGCGGCAAGCGCCAGCTCGTCATTCCGCCCGAGCTGGGGTACGGCGCAGCCGGGGCGGGCGGTGGTGTCATCCCACCCAACGCCACCCTCATCTTCGAGATCGAGCTATTGGAAGTGCAATAGACCGGGAAACTGACCGGTCCCCGGTTCTTTTTCTCCCTCCAACCGAAAGCAAACCCTGCCCACCGCAAGCCAACAGCGCGCCAAACCAAAGCCGTCTGCTGCGCAGTGCCCCTGCCCGTATAATCACAGGTACCGATCGCACCGCCCGCACCAACCTGGCTCCAGGCGCGGGCCTGCACTTGAGAGGGGAGCACGTATGAAGCAGCAGATGACAAAATGGAAGATGGCGGGCCTTCTCCTGGCGGCCCTGCTGTTCATGACCGGCTGTGGCCTCGTCGATACGGGCAGCGGTGACTTCCAGGACGACAACCAGGACATCACCAGCGGCGCGCAGTTTGGCAGGGTGGTCATGGCTGAGGGCGTTGGCTCGGGCAACCGCCCCATCGACGTCACCAACCGGTTCGATTCTTCGCAGGATTACATCTATGTCGTGCTGGAAGCCGACTACATCGAGGCCGGCACGACCATGTTCGCCCGCTGGTACCGCGACGGGCAGCCCTTCGAAGACAGTAGCCAACTAACGGCCGACCGGGACTACCAAGACACCTACGTCGAGTTCCACTTGGAAAACCTGGGTGGCCGGATGGAAGAAGGTGATTACAGCGTCGAGATTTTCGTGAACGGCAACTCGGTGGTTGAAGAAGAGTTCGAAGTTCGCTAAAGAAAGGGGCATGAGCTATGGTAATAGTGTTAGTCGTTATCGTGGTCGTCCTGGCCCTGGTCGCGCTGTGGATGCGATCGAGTGGCGCGCGACCCGGCCGCTACGATAGCCGCGACTACCGCAGCGGCGGCAGCATCGGTGGCCAGCGCAGTACCTACGACGATCCCGACGTTCGGAGCAGCGGCAGCATCGGCGGGCAGGGTGAATCCTACCGGGATGCCGGCTATCGTCCCGAGCGCCGTGAACCGTCGCGCCCGGCGTACGACGACGAAGAGTTTCGCAGTGGTGGCAGCATCGGCGGATAACCCCCTCTGCCGATTTCCGACGAAATGCCGGCCCGGTCCCCCCCCTCCATCCGGGCCGGCTTCCTTTTTCCCGGCATCGATCAGACCTACTTGACCTGAGAGCCCATTTGCTTTATACTGAGCGGGCATGGAACAACGGCCGTTCCCCGCGTCGAGCCCACGCCCGTTGAGACAGGAGGCATTATGCGCCCTGGAACGAAGAATAGGCGGTGTCCGGCGTGCCCTGCGCACCGCGGAGTGCGAGCCGCCCCGGCTCGCGGAGGCGACTGAATGCCGTCCTGCCCTCGCTGCCAGGCGGTCAATCCGCAGGGCGCGCGCTTTTGCACGAACTGCGGCACCAGCCTGGCCGGCCTTTGCCCGAACTGCGGCAGCGCGCCACCGCTCAGGGCGCGTTTTTGCCACAACTGCGGCCAGCCTCTAGCCGCCGCCGGTCAGGAGCCTTTGCCTGCCGCGCCGGCAGCCCCTCCACCGGAGGCGGAGCGGCGGATCATCACCATGCTCTTCTGCGATGTGCAGAACTCGACGCTCCTTGCTGAGCAGCTGGATCCAGAAGAGTGGGCTGAGGTGATGAATAACGCCTTTGCCTATTTTATCCGGCCCATCTATCACTACGAAGGCACCGTGGCGCGCCTCATGGGCGACGCGGTGTTGGCCTTTTTCGGCGCACCTGTCGCCCACGAGGATGACCCGGTACGGGCGGTCCGTGCCGGCCTGGAGATCGTCGAGGAGGTGGAGGCCTTTGCCCGGCGCCTGCGCGAGCAGCGAGGCCTCGACTTTGCCGTGCGGGTCGGCATCAACACCGGGCTGGTGGTCGTAGGCCAGATCGGCTTCGAAAATGAGACCGAGTACACGGCCATGGGCGACGCCATCAACGTCGCAGCGCGCATGGAGCAGACCGCCGCGCCGGACACGGTGCGCATCAGCGAGCATACCTACCGCCTGGTAGCACCCCTTTTTGACGTGGAGCCGCTGGGCAGGGTGAGCCTGAAGGGCAAGTCCCAGCCGGTGGCCGCCTACCGCGTGGTGGGCCTCAAGGACCGGCCGGGCCGCCTGCGCGGGATCGAGGGGCTGGAGACGCCGCTCGTCGGCCGCCAGGCGGAGATGGCCAACCTGCGCTCGGCCATCTCTGACCTCCGCCGGGGCCGGGGCCAGATCGTGTCTCTCGTGGGCGAGGCCGGCCTGGGCAAGAGCCGCCTCATCGACGAGCTGCGTGTCGAGTGCCAGGCGGCCGGGGACCTGCAGTGGCGGGAGAGCCGGGGGCTGTCGTACGCCACCTCGCGGCCTTACGCCGCGTTTTTGGACCTTGTCCGGCACATGTGCGGTGTCCGGGAGAGCGACTCGCCCGAGCTCGTCCGGGAGCGGATCGGCTGCAACTGTCTGCACGAAAGCACGCCGCCCGACGAGTGCGAGCGTGCCCGCCGGGTGTTGGAAACCCTCCTGGGCGTAGAAAGCAACGGAGGGGGCCTGGAAGGCGAGGCCTTCAAGCGGGAGCTGTTCCAGGTGATGCTGAGCACCTGGGGGCGCTGGGCGGCCGTCCAGCCGGCCGTGCTGGTCCTGGATGACCTGCACTGGGCCGATCCCGCGTCTGCCGACCTGTTGGTGCACCTCTTTCGCCTGACCGACCGGGCGGGCATCCTCTTCCTGTGCGCCTTCCGGCCCGACCGCCAGAGCCCGGCCTGGCGCATCAAGCAGGCGGCCGAGATCGACTTTCCCCACCGCTATACCGAGATCGTCCTTCAACCGCTGACCGCTGAGGAGAGCAGCGACCTGGTGGACCACCTGCTGGCCGTGGCCGACCTGCCCGACCGCCTGCGCGAGATGCTGCTGGCCAAGGCCGAGGGCAATCCCTTCTACGTCGAAGAGGTGGTTCGGACCCTGGTGGACAGCGGCGCCCTGGCGCGCGATGCCAGCGGCACGCGCTGGCAGATGGTCCGGCCCGTAGAAGAGATCTCGATCCCGGGCAGCTTGCAGGCGCTTCTCACTGCCCGCGTCGACGGCCTGGACATGGAGGCCCGGCACGTCCTGCAATTTGCCTCGGTCGCCGGCCGCTCCTTCTACCAGCGCGTGCTGGAGAGGGCCCTCGAGCCCGAGGTGGACCTGGACGAGCAGCTCCGCGTCCTGCAGCGGGCGGGGCTCATCCGCGAGGCGGCTCGCGTGCCCGAGGTGGAGTACAGCTTTCGCCACGCCCTGACGCAGGAAGCCGCGTACCGGTCCATCCTGCGCCGCCGCAGGCGTGAGATGCACCGGCGCGTGGCCGAGATCCTGGAGGAGGTGTTTGCCGGCCGCCTGGACGAGTTTGCGTCCCGCCTGGCGCACCATTTTGATGAGGGCCGGGATCCCCGGGCGCTGGCCTACTATCTGCGGGCCGGGGATGCCGCCCTGCGGCTGTACGCCAACGACGAAGCAGTGGCTCACTACGACCGGGCGCTGATGGTGGCCCGCAGGCCGGGGGTCGAGGCGCCCCCCTGGAAGCACCTCTACCTCGGCCGCGGGCGGGCCCTGGAGCTGTCGTCGCGCTATGAGGAGGCCCGCGACGGATATCTACAGGCGGAGCAGCTGGCCCGCAGCCTGGGGGACCGGGAGCTCGAGCTGGCGGTCCTGGTCGCCTCGGCCACCATCCATGCCTCGCCCACGCCCGTTCACGACGTCCCAACGGCTCAGGACTTGTGCGACCGAGCGCTGCGCCTTGCCGGTGAATTGGGCGACCGGGCAGCCGAGGCGCGTATCCTGTGGAATCTGCTGCTGCTCCACGAGCGCGCCGGACTCGGGAGCCAGGCGGTCGTCTACGGCGAGCGTTCGCTGGCCCTGGCCCGGGAGCTGGGCTTGCGGGAGCAGCTGGCTTTTACCCTCCACGACCTGGCGCAGGCCTACCTGGACGTCGGGCAGGCGGCCCGCGGCCGGGCGGTGCTGCTCGAGGCGCGCTCGATGTGGCAAGAATTGGACAACCGGCCGATGCTGGCCGACAACCTGGCTACCCAGATCCTGTTCGACACCTTCACCGGCGAGTATGAGCAGGCGATCCGGCTCTCGGACGAGGCCTTTGCCCTGAGCCGGGCGATCGATAACCTGTGGGGCCAGTCGTACAGCCGCATGTACGTCGGCCTGACCTACCGCGCCCGCGGCGAGCTCGGCCGTGCCCTGGAGGTGATGCAGGAGAGCATCCGCCTGGCCGAAGAAGCGGGCTTTGTGGCGCCACTGCTCGTCACCCGCTGCGACCTTGCCCTCGTCTACGGCGACCTGGGCGCGATCGACCATGGCCTGGACCTGGTGCGCCTGGCGCTCAGCGCGCCCTCGGTACACATGAACCTGTGGTGGAACTGGGCCTTTATCCGCATGGCCGAGCTGTATCTCCTCAAGGGCGACCTGGCCGGAGCTGAGGCCATCCTGACCCAGGTCGAGCGCGACGTCGGGGAGGAAACGGCCCTGTTTACGCCCTTGATCCTGGTCTTCAAGCCCAGGCTGGCCCTGGCCTACGGGAACTACCCGCAGGCGGAGGCCTTGGCGCGGCAATACGAGACGCTGGAGGCCTGGGGCCTGCAAGGGTTTGTGCCCGACCTGTTGTGCTACCTGGGCCAGGCCCTCCTGGCCCAGGGACGGGACGAGGAGGCACGGGCGGCCCTGGCGTCAGCCCGCCAGGCCGCGGAAAAGATCGGCGCCCGGGGCGCGCTGTGGCCGATCCTCGCCGGGCTGGCAGAGGTAGCCGCGCGCGCCGGAGATGCTGCCGGCGCGGAAGGCCTGCGCGCCGAGGCGACCGCCACGGTGGACTATATCGCCGGGCACGCCGGGAGCGACGAGCTGCGCGCCTCTTTCCTCGCCCAGCCGCGGGTTCGCGCGCTGCTGGACGGGACAGGGGCGTGAGGTCGGACCATGGGCCGGGTGCCTGAGAAACCGGCGACCGCCGACACGCCGGGTGCGGCGAACGCGGAGAAGGCAGCGAATGCAGCCGAATTCCTCGGGCGCTTGCCGTTGTTCGCCGGCCTGCCCCAGGACGACCTCGAGCAGCTGTGCCGCATGGTCGAGGATCTACGGCTCGCTGCCGGGCAGGTCCTGCTGCGCGAGGGGGACCCGGGCGACGCCATGTACGTCATCGCCGAAGGCGAGTTCGAGGTGCTCAAGGAGAGGGGCGACCGGCAGGTCATCCTGGCCCGGCGGCTGCCCGGTGACTTTATCGGCGAGATCTCGCTCCTGGAGCAAGAGCCCCGCACGGCCAGCGTGCGGGCCATTATGGACAGCCGGGTGTTCCGCATCGGCCTGGAGTCATTTCGGCGACTGCTGGTCGCCAGCCCCAATGCCTCGGCCGCTATCTTACGTACCGTGGGCCAGCGCCTGCGGGGCACCGAGCTCATCCTGGTGCAGCGCGAAAAGATGGCCGCCCTGGGCACGTTGGCCGCCGGCCTGGCCCACGAGCTGAACAACCCGGCGGCGGCCGTGCGCCGCGGCGCGGGCCAGCTGCGCGCGCTGCTGGGCTCGTGGCAGGAGGCCCAGATCGCCTTTCATGGCCTGGGGCTGGACGAGGGGCGCGTGAGCCTGGCCCACCGCCTCCAGGCCGAGAGCGTCGAGCGCCTGTCTCACCCTGGCTCCCTGACTCCCCTGGTGTATGCCGAACGCGAAGAAGCGCTACTTGCCTGGCTGGAAGATCTGGGCGTGACGTCTGCCTGGCAGCTGGCACCGGTCCTCGTGTCCGCCGGCTGGGAAGCCGGCAGCCTGCGCCAGGCGCTGAGCGCCTTCGACGCCGACCACCTGGCGCCGGTGCTGCACTGGCTGGCCGTGACGTCGGCCGTCTACGACCTGCTGGAAGACATTGACCGGGGCTCGGCGCGCATCTCGGAGCTGGTCGGCGCCGTCAAGCGCTACTCTTACCTGGACCAGGCACCCGTCCAGGAGGTGGACGTGCACAGCGGGCTGGAGGACACGCTCATCATCCTCCGCCACCGGCTGAAGCAGGGCGTGGAGGTCGTGCGCGACTATGCCCGGGACCTGCCACACATCGAGGTGCGGGCCAGCGAGCTCAACCAGGTGTGGACCAACCTGGTGGACAATGCCCTGGACGCCATGGCCGGGCGCGGCCGGCTCGTGCTGCGCACCTACGCCCGGCCCGGGCAGGTGGTGGTGGAGGTCATTGACGATGGCCCGGGCATCCCGCCCGAGATCCGCCACCGCATCTTCGAGCCGTTCTTCACCACGAAGCCCGTGGGCACGGGCAGCGGGCTGGGGCTGCACATCGTCTACAACATTGTCGTGCTGCAGCACGGCGGCGAGATCCAGGTGGACTCGCGGCCCGGCCGGACCTGTTTCCAGGTCACGCTGCCCCTCACTCTGCCGCCGGCCCGCGCCGGCGCCGCAGGTCAGGCGTAGCCTCCCAGATCCTGTTCCTCCGCGGCCCACATCTCGTCAAAGAGCGCCGCGATCTCGGCCGGTGCCAGCACCGCTGCCGTGAGAGGATCGAGCATCAGCGCCTGGCGGGCGGCAGCCCGGTCCCGCTCCAGGACGGCCTGCACCATCAGCTCGTGGACGTACATGTGCGCGGCGTCCAGGGCGGCCAGCTGCGGCGGCAGCGGTCCAAAGTGGGTGGGGTGCAGGCCCGTCGCGTCGACCAACACGGGCACCTCGACGCAGCCCCCGGCCGGCAGGTTGGGGATGAGCCCGTTGTTCAGGACGTTGCCGTGGATCACCGCCGGCCGGCCGCTCTCCCTGGCCTCGACGATGGTCGAGGCGTACTCGCTGCTGCGCTTGAGGACGATGGGGCTCTGACCGGCGAGCTGGGCCCGCACCGTCTCTTCCGCCTCCCGCCGCCAGGCGGGCCAGTTGCGGGCGTAAAAGCCGCTCTCCCCGCGGTAGCCCGGCCGGGTATAACGCGCGATCAGGTCGGGGCGCTTGCGAAAATAGGGCACGTATTCCGAGAAGTGGCCGCTCGACTCGGTGACAAACGCGCCAAAGTGGAGCATCATCTCAAAGCGCACCGGGTCGCAGTCATAGATTTCGGGCACACGCGCCGCCTCACGCAGCCGGGGGTAGAGGTCCTGCCCGTGGTGCGCCAGCTCCACGAACCAGGCCATGTGGTTGATGCCGGCGCAGCGGTAGGTGAGCTCCTCGTAGGGCACGTCCAGGTAGCCGGCGAGCTGCCGCGAGGTGCCCT
>JBFYTF010000043.1:0-4942 GCA_041300865.1 Anaerolineae bacterium | reverse complement strand
GACACGGACGCCGCCACCGACTGGGTGCGCAACGACTTTGACCTGGCCGGCATCCCCGGCTTCACGGGCACGATCGGGCCGGGCGAGGCGTACAACACACCCGGCGCGCCAAACGTGGTCTATGTCCCGCCCCCGGAAGCCTGCGGCGATCCCTTCACGCCCATCTACGAGGTGCAGGGCAGTGGTCTGGCCAGCCTCCTGGTTGGGACGGAAGTGGCTGTGGAAGGTGTCGTGGTGGGTGACTTTCAGAATAACACAGTGGCTGACGATGATGGCAACCTGAACGGATTCCACATTCAGGATCCGGTTGGCGATGCGAACGCTGCTACGTCGGACGGCATCTTTGTCTATGCCCCGGGGAGTGACGACGTCGCGGCGGGTGACGGTGTGCGGGTGCGCGGCACCGTGTCGGAGTACAACGGCATGACCGAGATCACGGTGAGCCAGCTCTGGCTCTGCTCGTCGGGCCACGTCGTGGACCCGACTCCGATCTCGCTGCCGGTGGGCGACTTGAATGAGTTCGAGCCGTACGAAGGCATGCTGGTCACCTTCCAGCAGCCGCTCTACATCTCCGAGTACTTTAGCTTTGACCGCTACGGCGAAATCGTTCTGACCGTCGATCGCCAGTACCAGCCGACGGCCGTGTACGAGCCTGGATCGCCGGACGCGGCATTGCTGGCTATAACGAACCCGCTCAGCCGCATCACGCTGGACGATGGGCGCACCGTGCAGAACCCGGACCCCGCGATCCATCCAAATGGTTCCGTCTTTGACCTGACCAACCTGTTTCGCGGTGGGGACACGGTGCAGAATGTGACCGGCGTGCTGGACTATTCCTTCGGACTGTACAGGATCCAGCCAACGCAGGGCGCGCTCTATACCTCTGCCAACCCGCGCACGCCTGCCCCGGACGAGACGGGCGGTGGCCTGAAGGTGGCCTCCTTCAATGTGCTCAACTACTTTACCACGTTGGACAGCCGTGGCGCGAATACGGCGGAGGAGTTTACCCGCCAGCGCGACAAGATCTTTGCTGCACTGGCGGCGATAGACGCCGATGTGGTAGGCCTCATCGAGATTGAGAACAACGGCACGGCGGTTGCCGACCTGGTCGACGGTCTCAATTCCGTTGCCGGCGCGGGCACGTACGCCTACATCGACACCGGCCCCATCGGCGTCGACGAGATCACCGTGGCGTTCATCTACAAGCCGGCGTCCGTGTCGCTCGTGGGGAGCTATGCCGTGCTTGATGACCCGGCCTTCACCAATCCGCTTGGCTATCTGAATGAAGATGGAACTCTTGCCCAGTTCAGTCGTCCCGCTCTCGCGCAGACCTTCATGGCCAATGCCACCGGCGGCGTGTTCACCGCAGTCGTGAACCACCTGAAGTCGAAAGGCTCCGAGTGCGGCGTGGGCGACGACGACCTGGTACAGGGCAACTGCAACCTGACGCGCACCCTGGGTGCCCAGGCGCTGATCGACTGGCTGGTGACCGACCCGACAGGCAGCGGCGACACCGACGCGCTGATCCTTGGCGACCTGAACGCCTACGACAAGGAGGATCCCATCGACGTCCTGCTGGCCGGCGGCTACACCGACCTGATCTATCACTTCCAGGGAGAGCTTGCCTACTCGTACGTGTTTGACGGCCAGCTGGGCTACCTGGACCACGCCCTGGCGAATGCCGACCTGCTCGAGGAGCTCACGGGAACGACGGTGTGGCACATCAACGCCGACGAGCCGGACCTCATCGATTATGACATGACCTTCAAAGCGGACGCCCAGGACGCGTTGTACGCGCCCGATGCCTATCGCTCCTCGGACCACGACCCAGTGATCGTCGGCCTGGACGTGTGCGACGAGATCCCGCCTGTTGTGGAAGTATCGGTGAGCCCAGACACCCTCTGGCCGGTTAACCACAAATACGTGAAGGTGGTTGCGGCGGTGAGCGTCACGGACTTTGATCCGGATCCCGCCATCCGCCTGGTCTCTGTGACGTCCAACGAGCCTGACAACGGGCTGGGCGACGGCGACACGCCGGACGACATTGTCATCGTCGACGACTTGACCTTCAAGCTGCGGGCCGAGCGTGCCGGTACGGAGACGGACCGCGTGTACACGATCACCTATGAAGTCACCGACGCCTGTGGCAACAGCACGTTGGCCACAGCTACGGTGACGGTGCCGCACGACGTGCGCTAGCGTCAGAAAGGGAGCTCCTTCTACAGGGAGCACGCGGCATCCGCAGATGCGGATTGCCGACGGCCACAGACGGGTCCTGGCAAGTCAACAGGGCTTGTAGCAACCGGACGCGCACGGGGCTGCAAGAGGCACGAAAGGGTCGATCCCCCTTCGTGCCTCGCACCCCGGCGCGTTCTTGCTTGAGGCCGCCGCTCTCCGGAAACTGCTTCACCACGCTCACCTCCTGCGGGCCAGCACCGGTCATGGTCGTTGGCCTGCCTGGGCCTCGCTCTTAATCTCGCCTTAAGCGCGCCTTGAGCTCGGTTTAAAGACGCCAGACCCCTCGATGTGATATCCTGGAGTCGACTCTGTCAACCATCCTGATTGAAAAGCACAAGGAGGCTCTTATAATGGATCTCACGAACATTCGGCAGCTCAATGCGCAGGTCGAGCGCGAGGCGTTCTTCTTGCACGATCTCCTGGCCCAGGTCAACACCGTCATGGTAGGCCAGGAAAAGATGGTCGAGCGCGTGCTAATCGCGCTCCTGGCCGACGGCCACATCCTGCTAGAAGGTGTGCCAGGTCTGGCCAAGACGCTCCTGGTCAAGACCATGGCGCAGGCCATCCAAGCCGAGTTCTCCCGCATCCAGTTTACGCCCGACCTGTTGCCCGCCGACCTGGTGGGCACGCAGATGTACAACATGAAGACGGGCGAATTCACCGTGCACCAAGGTCCGCTGTTCGCCAACCTTATCCTGGCCGACGAGATCAACCGCGCTCCGGCCAAGGTGCAGAGCGCGCTGCTAGAGGCCATGCAGGAGCGGCAGGTGACCATCGGCAACATGACCTACCAGATGGATCCCCTTTTCCTGGTTCTGGCGACGCAGAACCCCATCGAGCAGGAAGGCACCTACCCGCTGCCCGAAGCGCAGGTGGACCGCTTCATGCTCAAGGTCGTGGTCAACTACCCCCGGCCCGACGAGGAGCGGCTGATCATCGAGCGCATGACGGGCAATCCGCTACCTCCGGTCAACGCGGTCGTGGGTCCCGAGCAGGTGCTGCACGCACGGGACATCGTGCGGCGCATTTACGTCGACGACAAAATCAAGAACTATGTCCTGGACCTGGTTCTAACCACGCGCAATCCGGGCAACAATGGCCTGTCGGACCTGCGCCCCTTTATCGCCTACGGCGCTTCGCCGCGCGCGGGCATCAACTTGATCCTGGCCGCCCGCGCCCATGCCTTTATCCGGGGCCGTGGCTTTGTCACGCCCGATGACGTCAAGGAGGTGGCCCTCGACGTGCTGCGCCATCGCGTCATCGTCAGCTACGAGGCCGAGGCGGAGAGCGTGTCCAGCTCTGATATCGTGCAGCGCATCCTCGACTATGCACAGGTTCCCTAGCCGGTGATAACGAACGGAGGGAGCATGTTCTCAACTGAGCTGATGAAACAGATCCGGCGCATCGAGATCCGCACGCGCCGCTTGGTGGACGATAGCTTTGCCGGGGAGTACCACTCGGTCTTTCGCGGGCGCGGGATGGAGTTCGACGAGGTCCGGCCCTACATGCCCGGTGACGAGGTACGCACCATCGACTGGAATGTCACGGCCCGCATGGCGCAGCCGTACGTCAAGAAGTTTGTCGAGGAGCGCGAGCTGACCGTGATGCTGATGGTAGACGCCAGTGGTTCCAGTGACTTTGCCTCGCAGGGCAGGTTCAAGCGAGAGTTGGCGGCCGAGTTGGCGGCGGTACTCTCCTTCTCGGCGACGACGAACAGGGACAAGGTGGGCTTGATGATCTTTACGGACAAGATCGAGATGTACGTCCCGCCGCGCCAGGGCCGCCGCCATGTTCTGCGCCTGATCCACGAGCTGTTGGCCTTCGAGCCGCAAGGCACAGGCACGGACCTGAAGCTGGCGCTGGATTCCATGAACCAGATCCTGAAGCGCCGCAGCGTGATCTTTATGGTGTCGGACTTGATCGACGACCCGGACCGCTACAAGCAGAGCCTGTTTATCACCAACCGCAAGCACGACGTTATCGCCGTGGACCTGCACGATCCGCTGCAGGCCGACATCGCTGACGTGGGCATGCTGGCGCTGGAGGACGCGGAATCGGGTGACCTGATCTGGGTCGATACTAGCGACCCTGCCTGGCGCGCGCTCTTTGCCCGTAAGACCACAGCCTTTGAATCGGCCAAGCAGAAAGCCCTGCACAGCGCCGGGGTGGACCGCGTGGCGATCAGCACTGACCAGGACTATGCCAAGGCCCTGACCCTGTTCTTCCAGAAGCGGAACAAGCGGATCCGGCATTAAGCAGGCCACGTTGGTGAAAAGGCAGCCGGGCAAACGGAGGGCTACCGCTCCTACCCTTGCCCGGCCTACCCCTTCCCAAGGACGAAAGGAACGACTCCTATGAACAAGAGACTTTGGACGCTGTCGCTGCTTCTGCTGGCGCTGCTGGCCTTCTCCGCCGTTCCTGTGTTGGCGGACGAGGGCATAGCGGTGACCCTGACGCCCGACAGCCAGGAACTGACGGTGGGTGACCCGGTCCAGCTGACCCTGGAGGTGACCCATCCGGCTGGGTACCAGGTCATTCTCCCCCGGCTGGACCAGGCCTGGGGACCCTTCGAGGTGCGCGGCCAGTCCCAGGCGACAACCACGGCGAACGACGATGGTACCGAGACGACTCGCCAGGCCATCGAGGTCACGCTCTTTGAGCTGGGTGAGTTCGAGACCCCGGAACTGAGCTTTGGTGTCAGCAA
>JBFYTF010000635.1:0-3395 GCA_041300865.1 Anaerolineae bacterium | reverse complement strand
TCGACGACGGGCTGGCGACGGGCGCCACGATGCGGGCGGCCGTCAAGGCCCTGCGCCAGCGAAAGCCCGCCCAGATCGTGGTCGCGGTTCCCGTGGCGGCACCGGAGACGTGCGCCGAGTTTGAGACGCTCGCCGAGCAAACGGTGTGTGCGGCGACCCCCGAACCTTTTATGGGCGTCGGGATCTGGTATGAGGACTTTCGCCAGACCACAGACGCCGAGGTACGCGACCTGCTTGACGCTGCCTGGCGACGAGCGGCCAAACCGTCTTGAGCTCAATTTGACACCCGCGCCTCCGTGTGGTACAATCAGCGCCTGGTAATCGTTTATCGATTATCGATCACGTCTGGACCCACCGGTATTTGACATCCGCAGCGCGGCAGCTGCGATCGCTGGTAGTGCGGGCAGCTGGGACCCGCCCCAGCTTTGAGGCCTTGCACCACAAGCCGGCCGGTCTCTGGTCCAAGAAGGAGGGGCAAACCTAATACGCGTGATTTCGATGAGCGGTATGATCTGGCCCAACACAAAAAGGAGAAATGCACATGAAAGCGTTGAATGTCGTTGCCCATCCGATGATCATTTTCCTGCTCGTGCTGCCCCTCATGTTGGTATCTGCCTACGTGCCCCAGTTGATCGTGTTCGTGAGCTTTAGCTGCTGGGCACTCTACTTCTTGTTGGGAGGCACTCTGAAGGACGGCCTGTGGGGAGCGTTGTGCTTCATCCTGGGCGAAGTGTTTGCGATTCTCATCATTGTGCAGTTCCTGGCGACACCCGGCCTGGGTGTGTGGTCCCTGACGCTTTCGGTGGCGTTCTGGGCCGCCATGATCATCCTGTTGGCCGAACGTGTCAAGCCCATTGCGGCGGTGCCGGCTTATTTTCAAGGGGCGGGCCTCTTTTTTGCCGCGTATTTCTACTGGTGGCCAGCACAGCAGTTTACGGTCCCCGGGGACTACCTGACAGTGACCATCCTGGTGGCCCTGTCGATGGCGTTCGGTTTCCTCAACGGCTGGCTGACCGTCTGGCTCTACGGTTTGTGGGGTAAATTCTACGC
Organism: Anaerolineae bacterium; assembly: GCA_041300865.1. Classification (GTDB taxonomy): domain Bacteria; phylum Chloroflexota; class Anaerolineae; order JAAYZQ01; family JAAYZQ01; genus JAAYZQ01. Next base: position 2,345 of record JBFYTF010000635.1, on the reverse strand, counting down.
GAAATTGACAGCCCCGGCTAAAGCCGTAGCTCCAAAAAGCAGTTGAGATAGCTGATCGAGACGGACCTGACCCCGTCATCAGGGTCACCGCACAGACAACTCCCGGGCCAAGGCCCGGGAGTTGTCCTACAGCGAGCGATAGCGCGGGCAAGACGGCCCGAAAGTATGGTGACATCCTTCAGCCCTTTCACCCGATGAGGAGGCGATACCGCGCTGCGCCTCCGATCCGCCCACGTATCCTGTGTGCGGAACGCGTACCTGCCTCCCGATTCGCGCCCTGGAGCGAATCTGTCTGGCTCCCCCGGAAACCGGCGGGGCCGAGCCGCTGCTGGTCGATGCCGCGTTCAATTGCTCGGCAAGAGCGACTCCTTTAGCACGTACTTTCTCATGGCAGACATGAGCATGTGGGCGATCACAACGGCAATGCCAATGGGAACCAATGCCTCCGGATTCAACCTGATCGTACCGGCCGCGATGATGATGAGGGCAAGGGGCGCATTCAGGAAGGCGCCTGGTACCGCGGCCAGCATAGCTCCTACGCACAGAGCATTAGGAATGTCAGGGAAAATGCTATGCACCAGGAGTCCCGCTGTTCCACCAAGAAAGATGGCAGGGAAGACAATGCCCCCCAGGAAGCCGCTTGATTGACTGAGCGCAATGGCGATCATCTTGCCGACCAGGATCGCGGCGATCAGCCCGACCCCCATCGTCTCGGAAATCTCAAGTTCGGTCCCCAACTGCTTGCTTCCAGCAGTCGCTGTCAGAGGAAGAGCAAATGCGATCAGGCCAACCAATGCACCGCCGGCAGTGCCAAGCACGTAGGGGTTGGCGATCAATGCCGCTGCTCTAGCGACCAACTTGCTGATGAGAGTATGGAGTAGGAGCACGAACACCGCCGCAGCGCCGAGCAGGGCACCGACAAGCAGATCGATGGCATGAAGCTGATACTCCGGAAGGCGATAAGTACCCAGCATCGAGTTCCCTGTTACGCCATAGTAGATGACAAATCCGAGCGTTGCGGCGAAAAGCTCGGGGATGAAGGCAGCCACATAGTTGCTCTTGGAGGTCGGCGACAACTCCGAAGCCAGGACTGTGGCAAACAAAGGGGCGCTGTAGCCGCCTCCCATGCCTCCTGCCATGCCTGTCAACGCAAACCCCTGTCTGGCCTCTTCCTCGTCGTATTGTTTTCTCAGGCGCGTCACCAGCCATGAGCCAAATCCGCCCCCCATGACAACGAGACCAAACGATGGCCCCAGGCTCGCACCCATCATAAGCGAAACCGTCGAAATGGCAACCCAGTAGAATGCGTTGGCAGGATCGACCCATCCTTTTTGGGCCAACGCGATGGCTCCAGGAACCTGCTTGGAGACCTTGAAGGCTTTCCGCAATAGTGCTACGACAAAGCCTCCAAGGGCTGTCAACGGTATCCACCACCACCGGCCGGTCCACCAGCCGGTACCCGTATCGCTGAAGAGAAGATCGTTTGCAGTACCGGTGATTCCCATAAAGACCAGAGCCAGCAAGCCACCGGCTACGCCGATGACCGGGGCTAACATCAGAAGTTTTCTGTACCACAACTTCTCAAATGGAATCATTTCCGAGACCTCCTGGTCGACCGGTACTCGTGACCCTGTGCGGTGGCCTTTGCATGAGAAAGACGTCTCTCCATACCTTCATGATAGCTTGTCTGTGTGTATAGTGCAAGCATCGCGGAGGTGCAATTCTCGGAGCAAAAGGGTGCAGAACCACCGAGCCGTCGAGAGGGATCATCTGAAGCCTGCAGGTCGAGTTGCTGGGGTAACGCATCCATTGTCAGCTTCCCCTTGAGCGTCCAGTGCCATCGCACGCAAGGCCAAGATCGTGATTTTGGAGCGTATGATACGAGTTCGCTCAGCTTACCGGCTCACCTGGCGCCCAGCCGTCGACGTGCCCGATCATGGCGACAGGCGCCGCCGCTTCCACACCTCGCATGTCTCGGATCGCTTCGTAAAGCTCGGATGTGATCCCGCCCCCCAATGCCGGACAGACGGCGTTGCGGTTGTCGGGGGAGCAGGGTCTGCGCTGCCTGGAGCTGCGCAGCGGAGAGCCTAGCGCGGCTGCGTCAGTTCCCGCGGAAGATTGTCGATGTCAGGCACCTCAGCCCCGGCTCCGGTGGCCGCACCGGGGTAGTCGATCTTCAGGTGGATGGCCTGCTCTTCGACGGTCGATGGATATTGGTCCGTGAGGAGCCGGAATAACGTTGTCAGCCTGTCCAGTTTCTCCGGGTAGTCGATCTTCAGACGAGCAGCGTAGCCGGCATCGTCAGACATTGGACACACTCCTTTGATGCACGGTTCCTTCTGTGG
>JBFYTF010000006.1:0-4795 GCA_041300865.1 Anaerolineae bacterium | reverse complement strand
GCCCGGCATTATAGTCCAGAAACGCCAGAATGGCAAACGTCTGGGCTCTGGCCAGGACGTATTAGGAATCCCCAGCCCAGCGGAGGATGCCTCGCTCCCACTGGACACTGCAAGGTCAGGGCGAGGGGGGTCCTATCCTACGTATATAGCCCACAAACAACAGAACTATGCGGGAGCCAGTCCCATCGCACATCGCGCAACGGCCTTGCCGGTGTCGGCAGCCATCGTCAGAAGGATGCGCCGCTTACGGGCCTGTTGCGATGACCCGTCGGTTGGTTACATGTCATTCCCGCGGAGGCGGGAATCCATTTTGCCGTAACCTCGCAATTGGCACACCCGCGTGCCTCTGTACAGGCGGGAAAACGAGGCTCTACCCCGCGCGAAGCGATCATGTGGTTCGCCAGCCCCTGCCCGCGAGCCTGGATTCCCGCCTGCGCGGGAATGACGACACCATCTCCGCTGCCGATCCGCAGCCCCCTGCCCGCGAGCCTGGATTCTCGCCTGCGCCGGAATGACGATGCCATGGTTTTGACAAGGGGGGCCTTCCGGTGCACAATGAAGGGCAGGACAAACCGATGCCAAAACAAAGACTGTGATCGAGATCCAGACGGACCAGGTGTCGCCGGCACTCACGTCGTTGTTTGATCCGGAGATGCCCACTGCGATCCGGTGTTTCGCGGTGCTTCAGGGGGGCAACGCCGGGCAGATCCTCACCGATGATCCCGATTGTCCCCGTTGGGGCTGCGTCCGGGAGACGGACGACGGCTCGCTATATCGCGGCGGGGCAGTTGACGCCGCCGTGCTGCTTGACGTTGTGACCGCGCTGCGACAGGAGGGCGTTGTCGCGCTGGGCTTTCGAGATGGTGACCCGGCGGTGAGCTTGTTCCCTCCCAGTCCGAACGCCTGCGCGCCGTGCCTGGAGTTCGATCGCCCTATGGGCAGCAGCGACCTGTCTCCCTACCTCGGCCAGCTGCCCGCCGGCTACGAGGTCCAGCGCATGGACCGCCGGCTCCTGTAGTCAAGCCCCCACCACGAGGGCACGGTGCGCCGCTACGGCAGCGTCGACAGCTTTCTGCAGAAAGGGATCGCCGTCTGCCTGTTGTACCACGGCGAGACGGTGTGCGAAGCGTATGCAGATATGGACATCATGGGCGTGCGCGAGCTGGGCGTGACGACCCAGAAGCAGTACCGGGGTCAGGGCTTTGCGACGAGCACTTGCGCCCACCTCATCGCCGCCTGCGAAGAGCACGGCAGCCACACCTACTGGGATTGCGCCAAGCTCAACGGAGCTTCCGCAGCAGTGGCGCGCAAGCTTGGTTTCCGAAACGAAAGGGAGTACAAGCTGCTGGCCTGGTTTCCGCCCTCGTAGCCCGCAACCCGTTCCATCCAAACTCGCTGTCGTCACCCTGCTCGCAATCCGCTCCATTCCAAAGTCGCTGTCGTCACCCACCCCCGCCCACCTTGCAGCAGGCCACCAGGTGATCGGGCGCGACCTCGACCAGGGGCGGGCTGCCCGCGGCGCACTCGGCGTCCTTCTTCTCGTCAGGGCAGCGGTCAAAGTAGACGCAACCCGAAGCCGCCTCCCGGCCTTCGCCCTTGAGCTCGGCCTCGACCTGTTCCCACTTTTTGTCCAGGCGCGGCACCGAGGCCATGAGCATCCGGGTGTAGGGGTGCAGCGGTCCGTCGTAGATGAGCCCGGTATCCCCCATCTCGGCCACCCGGCCGCGGTAGAGGATCACCGCCCGCTCGCTGATATAGTAGCCCAGCGACAGGTCGTGGGTGATGAACAGGACCGACAGGCCACCGGCCTTCAGATCGGCCAGGAGGTTGAGGACGTCGATGCGCGTTGAGGCGTCGAGCATGCTGATGATCTCGTCGGCCACGAGAAAGCGGACGTCCAGCAGCAGGGCGCGGGCGATGAGCAGGCGCTGCAGCTGCCCCCCGCTAAGCTGGTGGGGGAACTTGTGGAGGCAGTGGTCGGGGTTCAGGCCCACGCCTCGCAGCGAGTCTTCTACCCGCCCGGCCCACTCCGAAGCAGCCATCCCGGGGAAGAACTCGTCGCGGAGAATAGCAAAGACCCGGTCGGCCTTGAAGATGGGATTGTACGAGCTAAACGGGTCCTGAAACACGCCCTGCACCCGCCGGTAGTACTCCTTCAGGGCCGGGCCGCGCAGGCCGGCGACGTCGACACCGTCAAAGATGATAGAGCCCGACGTCGTCGAGATCAGGCGCAGGATCATCTTGCCGATGGTGCTCTTGCCGCTGCCGCTCTCGCCGATGAGCGACATGACCTCGCCATCCCGGACGTCAAAACTGACGTCGCGCACGGCGTGCAGCTCCTGCCCGCCAAAGGTGCCCACCTTGTAGGTCTTGGCGATGCCGTTCAGAGTCAGCATGGGCTCAAACCTCCTTCCAGCAGGCGACCGAGTGGCCGAGCTCGACGGTGAGGAAGGGCGGGACCTCGCCGCACTTATCCATGACGTAAGGGCAGCGGTCCTGGAAGCGGCAGCCGGCGGGGGGATCGAGGAGCAGCGGCGGATTGCCGGGGATGCCCGCCAGCCGCTGCTCGGCATGCCTGACCCCCACCTTGGGCAGTGACGAGATGAGCAGCCGGGTGTAGGGGTGCCGGGGCGAGTTGATAACGGTCTGGGTCGATGCCTTTTCTACCAACTGCCCGGCGTACATGACCAGGATGCTGTCGGCGATCTGGTACAAGATCGAGATGTCGTGGGTGATGACGATGATACTCTTGACAAGATCCCAATCCCGGAACCCGACGAGCATCTCGGCCACGGCCTTCTGGCTGGAGACGTCCAGGGCCGAGGTGATCTCGTCGGCCAGGAGCAGCGAGGGGTTCAGGAGCGTGGACAGGACCATGACCATCCTCTGCTTCATTCCGCCCGAGAGCTCAATGGGATACATGTCCAGCACGTCGGGGGACAGCTTGACCAGCTCCAGCCGCCGGTGCAGCTCGGGCAGCATGTCCCGGTAATCTACCTGCCGCGTCCTGAGGAGGTCGGCCGTCATCTTGCCGATCTTACGCGTGGGATTCATGGCGTTCATGGCGTACTGGGGGATGATAGAGATGCGGTCAAAGCGAAAGCTGTTCATCCTCCGCATGTCCGCGATGGGCAGATCCTCGCCGTCGAGGCGCACAGCTCCTCCGACGAGCTTCATCGGCGGCTTGAGGATGATCAGGCTGTTGGCCAGCGTGGACTTGCCGCAGCCGGATTCGCCGGCCAGCCCCATGATCTCGCCGTCCGCCACGCCAAAGGTCGCGTCCTCCAGCGCCTGGGCGTCGCCGTGCAGCGTCTGGTAATAGACCGTCAAGTTCTCGGCTTGCAGGCTCACAATCTCACATCTCCCTCAGCTTGGGGTTAAAGACCTCGTCCAGGCCAACGTTCATGACATACAGCGCACCGACGATGGCCGTGATCGCAATACCCGGCGGAATGAACCACCACCACATCCCGAGCAACAGGGCACCCCAGAGGACGGCATACTGCATCATCAGGCCAAGCGAAATCGCGTCTGTCGGCCCGAGTCCAATAAAGTCCAGGGTAGCGGCGATGAGGATCGCCCCACCAAACTGGAGGATAAAGGTCATGACCAGATAAGACATCATGTTGGGCGCGATCTCGGTAAAGATGATCTTGGTCGACTTCATGGCACTCAGCCTGGCCAGATCAACGAATTCTCGGCTGCACAACGAAAAAGTCTGTGCCCGGATCGCTCTCGCCGCCCAGGGCCAGGCTGTGAGTCCAATAAAGATGCACTCGGCAAAAATGCTGCGGACTTCGAGGTAGGCCGCGACAATGAGAAGGACGGCCACCGTGGGAATGACCAGGACGACATTGGTCAGTATATTGAGCGCTTCGTCCACCATGCCGCCGCGGTAGCCGGCAGTGAACCCAACCAGTACGGCGATTAGCGTGGCAAGCCCGCCACCGATCACTCCGACAAGGAAGGTCGCTCGCAGTCCCAACGCAAACTGGGCAAAAACGTCCTGTCCAAAAAACGTGGTCCCGAACCAGTATTCGGACGATGGCGGCTCAGAGCCAAGCGGGTTCACATAGGCAAAAGGTTCATTCTGCGCAAGCAGTGGGCCGAGCAGTGCCAGGACAAGGAAGAAGATGACAATGGTCAATGCAACCCGCAGCTTCTTGTTTCTCAGGGCAAAGTAGAGGAACTCGTTCTTCTTTTTCGCTTTTGTCACGCTTTCTCACCCATCATTCCGCGCCGCGTTCTGGGATCGACGACGACATAGACAATATCAATCACAAAGTTGGCAGCCAGGACGCCGATGATGATAAACAGAAAGCATCCCTGGATCAGAAAGTAGTCCTGATTCTGAATGGCGGCCAGAAGCAGATAGCCGATCCCGGGATAGGAAAACACGACTTCGGTCACGATGGCACCCGCAACGATAACACCCAGCTGCAGCGCCAGGCCCGTGATCTGGGGCAGGATGCCATTCTGATAGGCATACCTTCTGACCAGTTTCGTGGGAGCGCCGAGGGCTTCGAGATAACGAGAATAGTCGGCTTCCAGCTCGTAGATGATCATGTTTCTCATGCCGATAGCCCATCCCCCGAACCCTACCAGGAACAACGAGGCAAAGGGCAAGAACCAGTGATGCAAAACGTTGCCGGCGAAAGACGCGGAGAGGTTAGGGCGCACATCAAAGCTATACGCACCGGCAATCGGGAAAAGGTCCAGCACAATGCCAAAGAACCAGGCGAGCAGAATCCCGAGCCACATATAAGGTGCCGCGGTGAGGATATAGCCGATGGGC
>JBFYTF010000005.1:0-7592 GCA_041300865.1 Anaerolineae bacterium | reverse complement strand
CACACGGTTGCCCTCAGGGTCTGGAACTGCAACCTGAGCATTGGCCAGTATGTCAGCGACAGCCTTGCCGTCGACATCAGGGCCTACTTATCGTACGTGCCTCTGATTATCAGGAACCAGTAAGCGGCGGAGCCATGTCACATCTCGCACCCACCAACGCGGGCTTGGCCGTCAGCCTTCATACTCTGAGCATGCGGCTCGCGCTGGCGCTTGTCGCTTGGATCGTCTACCGTTACGTGGGGCTGATGGTGCTGCGGCGGGGTTGGGTCTACTTCGATCTGATCTGGCCGGTTGCCCTGCTGGTGGTCGGCGGCCTAGCCCTGGCGCTGGCCCTCTAGCACGTCAGCCTGAGAGCGGCCGGCGTCGGTCTGGGGATGTCCACCCCTCAGGCTGGCGCCAGCCCTCTCTTACCGGACGCTTGGCTCGCGCCCGGTCCCTGGGCATCGTCGCCGCGAAAAGCGTCGAGAAACCGGTCCGCCTCCTGTTTGCGATGAGACTGGGCAAAAAAGGGACGCAGCGCCTCTGCGGACTGGCGGACCGCCGCTTCGTCTCCCTGGCGCAAGGCCCACGACCAGGCCGCCCGGATGTTTCTCAGCTCGGCATCGATCTCGGCCATGGCGGCTTGCCAGGTCTCCCCTCTCTTGTCTTCTAGCCTGAGCTGAACTGTCCATCGCAGGTAATACTTGCTGTGCAATGCCTGTGCACGTTCCTGCTCGTCTGACGCCTCCAGGGACTCGGCGGCAAATCGCCGCAGCAGCTCGTGCGCCTGGTAGCGGGCGCCGCGCACCGATATGAGAGACTTGTCGCTCAAGCGGCGCAGAGTGCGCGGTCCGGCTTCCGCCACCTGCCGCGCTGCCTGCCGCGTAAACCCACCACGAAACACCGAGAGCCGCCGATACACTTGCTGGTCTTCTGCGCCTAGCCGGCGCCATGCATGCTGAAAGGCTGCCCGCACGCTGCGGTGCCGCTCTGGCACATCGCGCAACGGCGTTTCCAGAAAGTCCAGATTCTGGGCGATCTCGTCGGCGATCTCCCGGAAAGAAAGCACATCCAACCAGCCGACGGCCAAGACCAGCGCCAGAGGCATGCCTTGGACCAGGCGACAGATTCGGGCCGCCTGTTCGAGGTCAACCGCGTCGAGGTCGAGGCCTGGGTGCGTCAGTTCCGCGAGTTGCATGAGCATCTGCACGGCATCAGAGCTCTCAATATCGACCGCCGCTCCCTCTTCCGGCGTTGTCATGCCGCCGAGAACATAGACGCTCTCTCCCACAAGGTTGAGACGCTCGCAGGAAGTGACCAGAATCTTGAGATGCGGGGCTGCCTGGAGCATCTCGGCCACCAGGCTAGATTGCGGTAAGAGATCGTCGACGTTGTCCAGGAGCAAAAGCATGCACTTGTCGCTGATATAGCCGAACAGCTGCTCCCTTGATTCCAGTCTGTCGCGCGGGGGCATGCCCACCTGCTCCGCGACCGCGGAAAGCAGGTCCTCGGCACAGCTGACGGAGGCAAGACAGACGAAAAAGACGCCATCCGGAAATGCGCCGAGCACTCCCCGGCTAGCCTCTATCGCCAGACGGGTCTTACCGGTGCCCCCGGGCCCCGCGAGCGTCAGGAGACGGCACTCCTTGCAGTCGACCAATAAGTGCCTTACGTGCGCCAGCTCCTGGACACGACCGACGAAGGGATGCAGATGTAGGGGCAGATTGTGCGAAGGCTTGCGACCCGCCCCAACCACTGCCTGGTTAGGCACCGGTGGCGATGGCTGCGCGAGGAGCTCTTTGGCTCTGATGGTGTGATAGAGCGCAGTTGTTTCTGCCTTTGGTTCGACTCCCAGCTCGGCCTGCAGGACGCGCCGGCAGTGCTCGTACTGGCGCAGCGCGGCTGCCTGTTCGCCAGCCTGAGCGTAGAGCATCATCAGGTCTGTGTGGGCCGCTTCCTCGAGCGGGTCGAGCATCAGCCGCCGGCGGGCGTGGCTAATTGCCGGCTCCCATTCTCCCTGCGCCTGGAAAAAGGTGACCAGCTCCTTTAGGACCTGATCCAGGGCGCGGCGCAGGCTCTCAGCTTGAAAGAATTGCCACTCATCAAAGGCAAAGCTATCGGGCAACGTGAAGCCGGCCAGGAAGTGATCCACGTACAGCTCGGCCGCGTGGGCCAGCCTGGAGAAGGCTTCCGGCCCGGCCGCTTCCCGGCCCAAAGCCACCTCAGAGCGGAACTCCTCAACGTCGAGCCCTAACCCGCGATCTCGGTTGATCTCCAAGCTTTCGGGTGTTGCTGTGAGAATATCTGCACCGAGCGTGTGGGTAATGCGGTGGACCGCGCGCCGGAGGCGGCCGAGGGCTGCACTGTGGCTGGCGTCTGGCCACAACATCGTAGCCATCGCCTCCCGGGTGTGCGGTTGGTTGCTGACTGCCAGGTAGGCAAGAAGAGCCATAGCTTTGCGCAAACCGAGATCGACCCGGCGCCCGCCGCGCTCGATGCGCGGCGGACCGAACAAGAACAACTTGAGCATGTACTTCTCCAGTTTGTGTCGTGGCAACGGAAGGGCCGGACTCTGGCGCAGAGTGTATGAACAGGAGGCACTGTTCAAGGGTATTTGTCGAGGATTAAACCACAAGCTTTGACTTTTGTCAAATCACTCGGCGCCAGGTTTTGCTCCAGCAGGATGTCGAACACGGAGTGTATCTGTGGTATAATGCCTGGGCGTTGCTGCAATGCGTACCATGGGGGGAGACTTGATGGGATCATCAGCGGAATCCGCGAGCGGCCTTCACGACCTGTTCCTCTTGCGCCCAGACGTCGTCTTTCTCAACCACGGCTCGTTTGGCGCGTGCCCCCGGCCGGTCTTCGAAGTCTACCAGCAATGGCAGCTGGAGCTGGAGCGGCAGCCGGTCGAGTTTCTGGGCCGGCGCTTTGCCGGCCTGCTTGCCGAGGCGCGGGCGGCGCTGGGTGCGATCGTCGGCGCACAAGGCGATGACCTGGTATACGTGCCGAATGCCACTACCGGCCTGAACGCCGTCGCACGGTCGTTGCCCTTGGGCCCTGGTGACGAGGTGCTGGGCACAGACCACGAATACGGAGCACTGGATCGCACCTGGCGTTTTGTGTGCGCCAAACGAGGGGCCCGCTACATCAACCAGCCGGTGCCCCTGCCGGTGCACTCTGCTGAGGAGGTAGTGGAGGCCATCTGGGCGGGGGTCAGCGCGCGGACACGAGTGCTGTACCTGAGCCACCTCAGCTCGCCGACAGCGTTGATCTTTCCGGTACAGACCCTGATACGCCGCGCGCGGGAAGCGGGCCTGATCACGGTCGTGGACGGGGCACATGTCCCAGGCCAACTCGCGCTCGATCTTGAGGCGCTAGGCATCGACTTTTACAGCGGGAACTGTCACAAATGGCTCTGCTCCGCCAAGGGATCCGCCTTTCTCTATGCCCGCCGCGAGGTCCAGCACCTGCTCGAGCCGCTCGTGGTGAGCTGGGGCTGGCAGCCCGAAAAGACGACCCTGCTCTCCCTCGATGGCACGGATAGGCCCCCCTCCCCGTTCATCCTCCAGCAGGAATGGCAAGGCACCCGCGACGTCGCGGCCTACCTGTCGGTCCCGGCCGCGATCCAGTTCCAGGCCCAGCACAACTGGCCGCGCGTCCGGGAGCAGTGCCACGAGCTGCTGCGCTACGCGCGTCAGACGATCGGCGACCTGACGGGGCTGGAGCAGATCTGCCCCGACTCGCCGGAGTGGTACTCGCAAATGGCGACGATTCCGCTGCCCGCCTGCGACGCGGACGGACTGAAGCGGCGCCTGTACGACGAGTATCGAGTCGAGGTGCCAATCATCGAATGGGGCGGGCGGCAGTTCGTGCGGGTGTCGGTGCAGGGGTATAATACTGGGGAGGATGTCGAGGTTCTTGTCTCTGCGCTTGTGGCCCTCTTGTCCCAGGCACAAAGACGGTAGAGGAGGCGTTAATTGAGAGTCAGTCGCGTCCTACCGCCGCCGCTGCCTGCTTTTGCAGCCATTGGGCCGGGGTAGATGTCGTGACCGCCTCTGAGCCCCGCTTTAACATCTCTTCATCCCAGGTAACCAATTCGGCAACACCCATCTGAGCGACCGAAATGTAGATGGAATCCGCACCTTTTACGCGATGCGCCATGGCAGCTTCCACAGCCATGTGGCCGAGTGACAGATCGAGCGGCACCAGTTGCAGCCGAGGGAAAGACTCGATCAAGGAGATTAGCGCTTCGGCCAGAGATGCATCAGTAGTGGATCTGGTGATAGCTGCAGCACACTCGGGAAGCAGCAGTATGGGGCAGAACAAATCGGCCTTCTGTGCTCTGATTTCTCGCAGAAAGTCGCGACTCGTGGAGTAATGGCTCTCCACTGTTCGAGCAGCGGCAACAAAGACACTGGCATCGATTGTAAGGTTCACCTGCGCATCTCCGTCAACGTCTCAACGGCGCCCTTGTTGCTTCGCCACGCCCGATCGACTTTTCGAGCAAGCTCATCCCAGCGGTCTTCCCAGTCGCTTTCCGTTTCAGCTTCTCGCTCGACGGATCTGAGCGAAATGAGAAGCGCCTCAGGCTTGCCTCCCGAACCGACGAGAGTGGCCGTTTCTCCCAGTCCTAGTTCTTCGAGCAAGCTCCGCAGGTCTCGTTCTGCCGTTTCGATTGGTACCCTGATCGTCATGTCACATCCTCTTCACTTGGCTTCGAGGTCAGTATACCACAGCGCCATCTCTTCGTCAATCACACTGTCTGGAGCACGGTCTTTTTTTCAGCAGCGTCCTTGGTGTTTCACGTGCACGGCCCAAACGAGGCGTGTAGCCAGCCAGTAACCATTTTCAGGGTTGGCGCAATAGCCATAAATGGTTGTGCTTGGTGAAGGGGTCGGCATTTCTTTATGCGCGCCACGGGATGCAGCACTTGTTGGAGCCGCTGGTCGTAAGCTGGGGCTGGCAACCGGAGAACACAACCTTGCTAACCCTGGACGGTGTCGACGCGTCGCCGCTTGTCTTGCAACAGGAGTGGCAGGGCACGCGCGATATCGCCCCTTACCTCTCGGTGCCGGCGGCTATCGACTTTCAGGTCGAGCACGACTGGCCGCGGGTGCGGCAGGAGTAGCACGCGCTGCTTCGCGATGCGCGGCAGGCCATCGGCGAGCTTACGGGGCTGGAGCAAATCCGCCCCGACTCGCCGGAGTGGCCGAAGGGCCAGAGGACGACGTTCCCGTTGCCGGCGTGCAATGCCATCGCATGTCCTGTTGGCCGGCATCACGGCTGTCGTTGTCGCTGCAGCTACACTCGCCTTCGCCGCTATATACCCCTCTCGAGGACAAATGGCACGTGTGGACAATCACCAGGTATTCAGCGTTGACAGAGGCTTCCGAACGTGGTACCATGTGTCTGTCCGACACCGAGCACAGGGAAGGACTCGGCTTGATTCGTCGCGCTGTCGAATTGACTTGTTCCTGGTTTCTAACTCGCCACAGGATATGCAGTGGAAAGGATGATCGTGGAACCAGTTGCCTATGATGTGATCGTTGTGGGAGCGGGAATGGCGGGCCTCACGGCCGCGGCCTACACCTCCAGAGCGGGCCTGAAGGTGCTTCTGTGCGAGAAACAAGAAAAGACCGGGGGGTTGGTCAATTCGTTTGAGCACAGAGGGTTCGTCTTCGATGGCGGGATCAGGGCGATAGAGAACTCGGGGATCGTAGCCCCCATGTTGAGGCAGTTAGGGTTGCACGTTGATTTCCTGCCCAGCCCCGTCTCGATCGGCATCGGCAAGGACGTGGTGCGCATTGACTCAAAGGACAGCCTGGGGGCGTACCAGGCGCTGCTGGAGAAGCACTTTCCCGACAACAAGCACGACATCGCGAACGTCATCCGAGAAATCGCGAGAATCATGGGCTACATGGATGTTCTCTATGGAATTGACAATCCGCTGTTCCTGGACTTGAAGAGCGACCCCAAGTACGTTTTCAGGACGATCTTGCCGTGGGCGCTCAAGTACGCGCTGACCGCTCCAAAGATCGCGAAACTCCAGGGGCCGGTGGAAGAGCACCTCGCCAGATTGGTAACCAACCAGGCGCTGATCGACATGATTGCCCAGCATTTCTTCCAGAGGACCCCGGCATCTTTCGCCCTCAGCTATTTCAGTCTCTACCTCGATTACCGCTACCCCAGGGGAGGGACCGGCGCCCTGGCCAAAGCCCTGGAGCAATTCGTGCTGGATCACCGAGGCGAAATACGGCGAGAGACCGAGATCACAAGCCTCGACCCCGGACAAAATCAGGTGGCCGATGCCAGGGGTAATGTCTATCGATACAAGAACCTGGTCTGGGCCGCGGACCAGAAGGCGCTATACCGGATTGTCGACCCGGCATCCCTGACGAACAGGAAGGTAATCGAGGGCATCCAGGCAAGAAAGACGGCCCTGGTGGGGAAAATTGGCGGGGATTCGGTCTTGACCTTGTTTCTCGCTGTGGACCTGGACAGTGGCTACTTTGCGCGGATATCCAGCCCTCACTTTTTCTACACACCGTCCACGGCTGGTCTTTCCTCGGTCTGCCTGCGCCAACTGCGCGCTGATGACCCGAAGGTCCCAACCGCATTGACCGAAGACCGGCCTTGCATCGAAGACTGGCTCAGGCGTTATCTGGAACACACCACCTACGAGATATCCTTCCCCGCCTTGAGGGATAGCGCGCTTGCCCCCGAGGGCAAGACCGGGCTCATCATCAGCTCGCTGTTCGATTACTCTCTGACGAAGCACATCGCGGCGCTAGGATGGTATGACGAGTTCAAGAAGCTCGTGGCGGACCACATGATTCAGGTGCTGGACGCCGGTATCTACCCAGGGCTCAAGGCCGCGGTCATCGACGGTTCGACGTCGACGCCTATTACCCTGGAGAGGATTGCCGGGAACTCCGAAGGTGCGATCACCGGGTGGGCATTCACCAATGATGTCATACCTGCTGTGCGCAGCCTTCCCAGGGTGGCCGATGCGGTGCGGACCCCGATTCCGGATACCTACCAAGCAGGGCAGTGGACATACAGCCCATCGGGACTGCCCATTTCCATCCTGACCGGCAAGTTGGCCGCGGACAGGATCCTCAAGAACCTGGCCTGAAGCCAGTCAACTGCATGCTCACATCCCAGACCCGGCGGCCCTTCTCGCGGTCCAGGGCTGGCGCTGCCGGCTTCTCATCGATGGTCAGGTGAAAGAAGCGGCCGCTCACATCCGCCATCTCAGGAGCAGCAGCCAAATAGTACAGCGCCTCCCCGGAGATGACCGGGTCCTTAAGGGTGTGCCAGATCACGTTGTGCTGGAACCACCTGTATAGCGGCCCGTTGTTATTCCCGATGTTCGTCCTCACGTCCCCCGGGTGCATGGCATTGATCGCGACGCGGGTGCCCTGCAGCCGCTCAGCGAATTCCCACGTGGTCAGCAACTGCGCGATCTTGGATGCGCCATAGCCCCGGTATCCGTTGTAGCGCCTGCGTTCCCAGTTCAGGTCACCCAGATCCAGCCCGCCGAACCTGTGGCCTTCGGAATTCACCTGGATGATGCGGGTGGGCGCGCTCTGCTTCAATCGCTCGAGCAG
>JBFYTF010000706.1:0-2974 GCA_041300865.1 Anaerolineae bacterium | reverse complement strand
CTCTGGCCCAGGCGGCCGGTATCCAGAGCTAGGAGGCCAAGGGACCATGAAGCAGATACTTTCGTTTACCTTGAATGGCTCGCCCGTGGACGTTATCGTCACGCCCACCGAGACCCTTCTGGACGTGCTCCGCGAAAAGCTGGGGATGACGGGCCCCAAGCGCGGCTGCGACGACGGCGACTGCGGGGCCTGTACCGTGATACTCGACGGTGAGCCTGTCCGCTCCTGCCTCACCCTCGCCATCACGGTGGGTGGCAAATCGGTGACCACGGTTGAGGGTCTGAGTCCAGATGGGGATCTGCATCCCCTGCAAAAGGCCTTCCATGAGCACGGCGCCTTCCAGTGCGGCTTTTGCACGCCCGGCATGCTCATGTCGGCCAAGGCATTGCTGGATCACAATCCCAATCCTACCCGCCAGCAGATCCGAGAGCACATGGCGGGCAACCTCTGCCGCTGCGGAAGCTACGACGAAGTAATCGAAGCCATCCAGGCAGTGGCGGCTGGCAAGTAGAAGGAGAAGGAACGATGACCGAATATGTTGGTATGGCAATGCCACGGTACGATGGTATTGGGCAGGTGACGGGGCTGACCAAGTTTGTCGATGACTTTAGCGTCCCCGGCATGCTCTATGCCAAGGCAGTGCGCAGCCCGGTGCACAAGGGCATCCTGCGCGGCATCGATTTCTCCGCCGCCAGCAAGGTGCCCGGAGTCGTCGGCTTTGTGACCGCCGACGATATCCCCGGCGCCAGGCTGTTTGGGGCCTGTGGTGATCAGCCGGTCCTGGTCAGCGACGCCATCAGCTACAAGGGCGAGGACATTGCCCTGGTGGTGGCCACCGACGAGGACGCCTGTGCCGAAGCGCTGGCACTGGTCAAGCTGGACATCGAAGAGCAGGAGCCGGTCTTTGACATGTTCAAGGCCATGGAGCCCGGTGCCCCGCTCGTGCGCCCCAATCTGAAGAGCAACATGTGGGAGTATGCTCCCGGTGTCACGACCCGCGTGATGTACATCGGCGATGTGAACGAGGGCTTTGCCGACGCGGATGACGTCGTCGAGGGTCACTATGTGACCGGCGAGCAGGACCACGCGGCCATTGAGCCGATGGTCTCTGTCTCCTATTTCGACGAAGCCGGCCGGTTGGTGATTCACACCCACAGCCAGTGTCTCTACTTCCAGCTCGGCCAGCTCTCGGCCATCTTTGGCCTGCCCATGAGCCAGATCCGCTACCTGGGCGGCGTCGTCGGCGGCGGATTCGGTGGCAAGAACCACATCCACGCCGATCACCTGGCGGGCCTGGCGACCATCAAGTTCCACCGGCCGGTCAAGTACCGCATGACCCGGCGTGAGGACCTGCTCTATTCCACCAAACGCGGCGTCTTTGTCTGGGACTATAAGACTGGCTACAAAAAAGACGGCCGGATCGTGGCACAGCACATTCACGTCTGGCACGACGCCGGCGCCTTTGGCGGCTTTTCGCCCTACGGCGTCGAAAAGGGCTCCATGTTTGCCTCTGGCCCATACCACATCCCCAACATTCGCATCGAGGGCCAGTGCGTCCTGACCAACAAGGCAGGCTCCAGCTCTATGCGTGGGTTCACCATCATGAACGGCCAGTTCCCGATGGAGTTGCAGATGCACAAGATCGGCGATGCACTGGGCATGGACCCCTGGGAGCTGCGCTTTATCAATGCCTGGCGCGATGGTGACCAGGGCGTGTCGCGCTACGTGGTCCGCGGGGCCGGTGCCCTGGAAGCCATGGTCGAGACCGCGAAAATGGCCGGGATTCAGTTGCCGGATCACCTCCTGGCCATGAGCTCACGAGGGAGATAAGGGCTATGAAGAAAAAAGGTACCGGGATGGCTCTGGTTTTGCATCCCACCGGGAACAAGGGCGCGGGTGACCCCAGCAACGCGGCCATCCAGCTCAAGCCCGATGGCACCCTGGTGTTGCTTGTTGGCGCCGTGGACCTCGGCCAGGGCTCGACCACGATCCTGCGCCAGTTCTGCGCCGAACTGATGGAAGTGCCCATCGAGCACGTTTACGCCAGCAACTTTGCCGACGACTTTGCGCCCCTGAGCCTGGGCAGCTTTGCCAGCCGGGTGACGCTCATCGATCCCCACGCCGTCGAGAACGCGGCCGTCGACCTGAAAAAGAAGATCCGGGAGTATGCCGCCGACCTGATGGAGGCCAACCCCGACGACCTGGAGTATACCCAGGGCAAGATCTCGGTCAAGGGCGCGCCCGATCGGTCCATGACCCTGGCCCAGGTGGCCGGGGCGGCCGCTTTCGGTGGCGGCGCCGACCCGGCCCTGCTCGTCGGCACCGGCGCCTGGCAGCCGGCGCGGTTCCATCCCCACGATCCCGAGACGGGCGCCATGCCTGCCGTGGGCGCCATCTCTTTCGGCTGCTGCATCACCGAGGTCGAGGTGGATACCGACACTGGCGTGGTCGACGTCACCAAGATGGTCCAGGTCTGGGAAATGGGCAAGGCCGTCAACCCGCTCCTCGTCCGCCAGCAGATCAATGGCGGCATGGCCTGCGGCCTGGGCACGGCGCTCATCGAGAACGCGTTCCCCTACTATCCCAATCCCGACTGGGCGCCCGACAACCTGTCGGACTATGCCGTTCCGACCTTCCAGGACTTTCCGTACGACCTGCAGTGGGGCTATGTCGAAGTGCCCCACCCGATGGGTGTCAAAGGCGCCAAGGGCTTTTCCGAGGGCTCGACCAATGCGCCGCCGCCGGCCATCATGGACGCCATTCACGACGCCATCGGCGTCTGGATCGACCACTACCCGGCCTCCCGGGAGGACATCTTGAAGGCCCTGGAGGCCAAGGGCAAGGCTTCGGCCGGCCCGGGCGTTGGGACCCGGGGGCGGAGCAGCGCTGCCCCGCCCCCTCCAGAGCGCCCTGCCAGAAGAGGAGCGGATGATTCACGGAGTGCATCACACGTGCATCACGGTCAGCGATCTGG
>JBFYTF010000701.1:0-2862 GCA_041300865.1 Anaerolineae bacterium | reverse complement strand
GGCCGGGCAGCGGCGATCGCGTGCAGCGTGCTGTCATGGCAGACAACGTACGGCGGCTTGCCCATCTCCCGCGCCCTGGCCAGCCGCCAGGCCCGCAGGCGCTCGAAAAGGCCCTCGTCTTTTTCGGGCTGCGCCGCCCCGGCCCCTGCTTCCCACGGTGCCCCGTCCGTCGTCTCCTCCGGGGTCGCCAGGAAGGCCTGCCCCTGGGCCGTCAACCGCAGGAGCAGGTAGCCGTTGTGCTCGAACTGCTCCAACTGGCCCTCGGCCAGCAACCGGTCGGCCAGGTCCATGATGCTCTTCTGGGTCCGGTCCGCCAGGGCCCCGAACAGCGGGAAACGGCCCGCCTCCAGACTGCTGCCGGCGGACCCCTTGAGGGCGCGCGCCAGGCCGCTGCGGCCCAGGGGATAGGGGAGCTGGCTCACTCCCTGGAGCATGAGCCTGGTGGGGTCGCCGGCCCGCGGGCTGCCCGCGCGCCGGGGCACAGCACCTTTCGCCCGGACAGTGGCCTGCGCCTGGGGCGGGGCCGGGCGGGCCGGGGCCCTGGCTGCCTCTCCCCGGCAGTTGTCGCAGGCCCGGCAGCTCTGGAGGGCCTGTCCCCCGAAATAGACGCTGATGGTGCTGTGGCGGCAGGCCTGAGTGTGGGCGTAGGCGCGCATGTCGGCGATACGCGCCGCCTGGCCGGCTTCATAGTCTGCCACCATGGCCGCCACCCGCTCGCGGGAGCCGGCCGGAGAAGGGGGCAGTGCCAGGAGCATGTCGCGGCCCAAGCCCCGGTACTCCAGCCAACCGTCCTCGGCCCAGGCCAGCAGCCGCCCCTCGACGTGGCGCAGGTCGAGGAGAGCCGCCAGCGACGGGTCGTGCGCCGCCTCGCGGGCCAGGGCCGCCAGGTCCCTGGCCAGGGTTTGCCCGGGACGCAAGCGGGCGGCCTCGACAAAACGGGCCAGGTCTTCATCCCGCCCCACCGCCGTTTCCGGCTCCCGGCGCAGGGTGAGAGTTGCCGTGCGGGGCAGGTCAAAGCCGCGCCACACCAGGCCGGCCGCTTCCAGAAAGTGGACGGCGACACGCACCCGGGTCTCGTCGACGGCCAGGTCTCGTTCCAAGTCGGCGGCAGCCACTATGCCTGCTCCCTGTCCATGCAGGCGGGCACGGACGGCGGCATAGGTCCGGCGCAGCAGGTCAAGGTCCAGGGCGTCCTGGCGCGTCCAACGCGCCAGGTTTGTCCAGTCGGCCGGGCTGTGAAAGAGGACGCACCGGGCAGGCAGCCCGTCGCGCCCGGC
Organism: Anaerolineae bacterium; assembly: GCA_041300865.1. GTDB lineage: Bacteria > Chloroflexota > Anaerolineae > JAAYZQ01 > JAAYZQ01 > JAAYZQ01. The sequence continues at coordinate 1,585 of JBFYTF010000701.1, read as the reverse complement.
GCGGCCTGCTTCCTGGTAATAGTTCTCCAGGGCCCGGGGTGGGTTGTAGTGCACCACGAAACGGATGTCGGCCTTGTCCACGCCCATGCCAAAGGCCACGGTTGCCACGACGACGCGGGCGTCGCCGGACATGAAGCGGTCCTGGGTCGCCGCCCGGTCGCCGACGCCGGCATGGTAGTGGATGGCCTGCACGCCCCGCCGGCGCAGCAGCGCGGCCAGCAGCTCGCACTTTTCGCGGGAAGTAGCGTACACGATGCCGCTCCCCTCGTGCTGGCGGCAGAGAAGGGCCAGGGCGTCTCTCTTTTCCGCCTCGTTGGCAAAACGCCGGGCTTCCAGGTGCAGGTTCGGCCGGTGGGTGCCGGTCGTGACCAGGCGCATCTCGCCCAGGGCCGCCTGCACGTCGTCCTGCACCCGCGGCGTGGCCGTGGCGGTCATGCCCAGGATGCGGGGGCGGCCCAACTCCTGCCAGGCCTGGGCGATAAAGCGATAGTCCGGCCGGAAGTCATGGCCCCACAGGCTGACACAGTGCGCTTCGTCTACCACCAGGAGTGAGACGCCGGCCCGCGTCAGGGCGTGCAGGAACGGCCGCTGCCGCAGGCGCTCCGGGGCGGCGTACACCAGGCTGTAGCGACCGGCGGCCGTGCCCGCCAGCCTGGCCTCGAGCTCGGTCCCATCCAGTGTACTGTTCAGCGTCGTGGCGCGCTCGTCCACGCCGGCCGGCAGGCCGTCCAGTTGGTCCTTCATCAGGGCGATGAGGGGCGAGATGACCAGCGTCGTGCCGGGCAGCAGCATGGCCGCCAGCTGGTAACAGAGGGACTTGCCGGCGCCGGTGGGCATCACCGCCAGGACGCTTTCGCCCCGCAGCACGGCAGCGATGGTCTCCGCCTGGCCCGGGCGGAACCCGGCGTGCCCAAAGTGCTCGCGGAGGGCATCCTGCAGCCGCGCCGCTTCCTCAGCCGTTACGACCACCGGCTCGGGGGCCGGGCGCGCTTCAGGGTGGGGCGCGGGGCCGGCCGCTGCCGGGCGAGCAGGGGCCAGGGCCAGGCGCAGCGCCTCCCACTCGCTCTCCTGGCGGGCGCGCAGCTCGGCGGCGATGGCTTCTGCCTGGGCTGCCTGCCCCTGCCCGCCGTGCAGGTCCGCCAGCAGGTGCAGTAGATCGACGGCAGGCTGCCGGCCATCGCGGTTGGCCCGCGACACGGCCGTCCGCGCCCAGAGCAGCGCCTTCTCGCCGTCGCCCCGTGCCGTCCACAGCCGGGCCCATCCCTGGGCCGCAGCGCCACCCTCCGGCTGCAGAGCCTCCACCCGGGCCAGGGCCGCTTCCGCCCCCTGCAGGTCACCGCCGGCCAGGCACACGTCCAGGCGCAGGCTCCAGGTGAGCAGGTAGTCGGGGGCCTCCTCGGCGAGCCTTTGGGCGATGGTCTGCGCCGCGGCGAGGTCGCCCGCGGCCAGGTGCGCCTGCGCTTCGAGGGCGGCTGACGAACTGGAGCGCTTGAGCTCGTGGCGCCGGACCATGGTCTCCTGGGCACGCCGCGCCTCGCCCATCTTCAGGTAGAGGCGGGCCAGGTCGTCATAGACGGTGACCTGC
>JBFYTF010000684.1:0-15739 GCA_041300865.1 Anaerolineae bacterium | reverse complement strand
GACACTCTCCAGAGATCGGCCTGCCGCATGATCCTGAACAGGCGCGAGCGGCTCTGACAAAAGCCGGCTATGGCGCCGGCCGCGGCCTTGGTCCTGTGAACCTTCTCACCTTTCGCAGCCTGACGCCCTACGCCGAGGGACTGGTGTCGCATTGGCGCCAAGTCCTGGGCATCGAGATCGAGTGGGAGGCTGTAGAATATGGCGTGTTCGTTGAACGCATGAATCAGGAACCACCGCACATGTTTCTCAGCGGCTGGACGGCCGACTACCCCGATCCCGACAACTTTTTGAGGGTGAGCCCTATCCGGCGGTATACTCGTTGGCAGGATAGAACGTATGTTGAGCTAGTGCAGGCAGCCAGGCAGGTCGGTAGCCAAGGAGAAAGGCTCAAGTTGTACAAACAGGCCGATGAGATTCTGGTTCGGGAGGCCGTGGTTATGCCCCTGGCCTATATGCGGCGTCACCTACTGGTAAAGCAGTGGATTAAAAGACTGCCCACTTCCCCGATCAAGCATTGGTTCTGGAAGGACGTGGTCATGGAGGCGCACTAGGACGGCCCGCCGGCGTGAAGGGTTGGGGCTGCTCAACGTGGCGCTGCAATCCTCCGCGGACAAACCGTGGATGAGCGGCGTGAAGATCGTCAACTGATCCGTGTCGACTACCAAAGGAGGTGTTTTCATGGGCGAATACAGGCGCATCCGCAAGGTCATCAAGAGCCGGCCGGCCATCGAGGGGGCCGGAGTCCACCTGCATCGTGCCATCGGCTTTGGCGAACCGCAGACGTTCGATCCTTTTCTGCTCCTGGACGATTTCCGGTCCGACTCCCCGCCGGAGTACCTCATGGGCTTTCCCTGGCATCCGCACCGTGGCATCGAGACGATCACCTACGTGCTGGCCGGCGACGTGGAACACGGCGACAGCATGGGCAATGGGGGCGTAATCTCGGCCGGCGACGTGCAGTGGATGACAGGCGGCAGCGGCATCATCCACCAGGAGATGCCAAAGGGTGACTCGCAGGGGAGGATGTATGGCTTCCAGCTGTGGGCCAACCTGCCGGCCGCCAACAAGATGATGGCCCCTCGCTACCAGGGCATCACGAGCGCCGACATCCCGGAAGTCACCGACGCAGCGGGGAACAAGATCAAGATCATCTGCGGCGAGGTCAACGGCACACCGGGTCCGGTCCAGGACATCGTCACCAATCCGGAGTATCTCGACATCACCGTCCCGCCGGGCGCGACGTTCACCCACCCCACGCCCCGTGGTCACACGGCATTTGCCTACGTGATCGCAGGCAGAGGCGAGTTTTGCCAGCAACGGGACCCCTACGGCTACGAAGCGGAGGGGGAAAACTACATGGACATGGAGTGCGGGGCGCTCCTCGCCGACCGGCACCTTGTCCTCTTTGACGATGGAGATGCGATAGCGGTGCGGGCCGAGGCGGAGGCGGTGCGCTTCCTGCTCATCTCCGGGAAACCGATCCGGGAGCCGATTGCGTGGCGTGGTCCTATCGTCATGAACACGCAGCAGGAATTGCGCACCGCTTTTGAGGAATTGCAGCGGGGTACATTCATCAAGAGCTAGCGTCTGTAGCTGACGTTCGCTCTTTTGATACGCGCCGAGATATCCCGGGCAAAATGATGGATGAGACCCTGCACGTAGGCCTCGACATCACTGCCCGGATTGCGGATCAGCGGCGTGAGGTCCATGGCGAAGGTTAGCCCACTGGCCACATCGACACGGTGCGAGGCAAGATAGGTGGCATTGGCCCGGCGCCGGCCCATGGTCGCCAGGTCGTAGCGCTTGCCGCCCGAGATCTGGGAGTCGAACACGCCGAGGAGAGCTTCCTGTAGGTTCTCCTGGCCCGAGACGTCCAAGACCACCTTGTTGGAGCCCACCAGCCAGTCCAGCCCACCCCAGACCTCGCAGCCGAGAAGCTGTGGCGTGCGTTCCTCCGCCGGGAGCCCCCGCAGGGCCTCGATGACCCGCAGCGCCACGGCGACGTGGGTGTTGTGCCTGTCGGCCGGGTTATGGGTGTAGACGACTTCGGGCCTGGTCGCCTTTAACACTCCGCTGAGATCCTCCACGGGAGCCCAGTTGCTGCCATCAACCAGGGCTCTGCTTGGGTAGTCAAGCAACACCAACGCCCCGTATTCGCCTACGATCGCGGCCTTCATCTGCTCCATACGCCGGACTTCCCACATCGCGTCGTCCGTATAGTCCTTGTATAGCGCATCCCGCGGTGACCCGCGGCCGTCGGTGACGACGACGCCGCAGAACCAGCGATCCTCCCGCCGGAAGCACGCCTGGATACCGTGAAAGGCCATGATCTCAAGGTCGTCCTGGTGGGCCGCAATCGCCAGGTGGGTTGTCCGGGCCAGAGCTTTGTCCGCAGGGAGGCCATCGGGCACCAAGACCTCGGCCGATTCAAGATGGAACTGCATCTCATCTCCTACTCAAGCGCCGGCAGGCTGGCGGCGGCGATGGACTGGCCTACACGCCGGCTCTTCTCGTCGGGAAGCTGGATGTCCATTCCGGCGGCGACCTCCGGGAACTCGGACTCCAGCACCCGTCTCGCTTCGGCGACAATGAGGGGGCCGCCCCGGCCCGACGTGCACCGGCCGAGGATCAGCACGTGCCTGATCCGGTAAAAGCCGGCATAGTGGGCCAGGGCATAGCCCAGGTAAACCCCTATCGTCTGCCAGATCTTGGCCGCCCCCTCGTGCCCGGCTTCCAGCTCACGCTGGACCGACGCGAGCTTGGCCGCGTTGGTCACACCTGGGGGCACCTCGATCCCGGCCCTGGGGGCCAGGCGGAACACACACTGCTGCGAGAAGTAGAGCGCCCCGCAGCCTCGGTCGCCAGACCATTCATCAACCGGCGCCCCGGGATTGTAGTCGACAGGACAGAAAGACAGCTCGTGAAGCCAGTCCAGGAGGTTGCCCGCCTCCGTCACGTAGCCGCCTGCCTGGCTCGACCCCAGGGCAATGCCCAACACCCCGCCGTCCCCCAGGGACATCGTCCCGGCGAGGGCCGCCACGTCGCCGTCGTTGATCGCTTCCAGGGGGACACCCATCTCGTCCCGGATGCGCAAAAAGAGGTTCCTCACCTCGTCGTAGCGTTCCTCCGGGACGCCGCGAAACAGCGAGGCGACCATCGGCCGGTTGTCGACATAGACCCCGGCGGAGGAAACGCCAATGGCGTCCAGGCGCGGCATCTTGCCGGCCGCCTGGCGGATGGCAGCCATGAGCGCAGCATAATGGTCCTCTGCATCGTGCAGCTTGTGGGGCTCCCAGACCATCTCTTCGCTATAGATCGCCTCGCCGTCGACGACGGCCGCAACCTTCAGGTCCGAGGCACCCAGGTCAATGCCAATCCGGTAGCCATCCAGGTGGCGGCCGAGGGCGCGCTCCACCTCCTGCTCGGGCGGCACCTGTTCGGGCGTGCTCACGACCACGGAAAAGGGCTTCTGATAGACCCTGTGGCCCATGAAATGATGGTCGAAGGCACGCTCGCCAGTTGGCGAATAGCGCTGCTGGATATACCGGCCGATGTCTTTGGGTCCGCCGACGAACAGCCGCCACCCGCCCCGCTGCCAGAGGAGGAACTTGTAGATGCGTTCTGCGTAGTAGCGGCTTGCCTCTGCACGCGGATGGCCTGGCGCAAAGACCCGGGTCTCGAACCTTGACAAGGAGCCACCCGGGCGCTCCAGCCCGAACACCAGGGGCACGCCGCCGCCCGAGGCTTCAACTTCTGCCAGGAAGGCGCGATTGGCCAGCACCGCCGGTCGAAAGCCATCGTCGAGCGGCGGCAGCAGAGCGGGCCGCACGAGACGCAGCGTCTCTGCCATGAAAGGATGCCCTCCCTACCCCAGAAACAAGGTCACGGCCCGACGTCCCATCACTCGCGAGAGCCCACCTGGCCGCCTGGGCCCAGGCTGGCTTTAAGACATTCTCCCCCGCCTCGGCCAAGAAGAGCCGTCCCGGGAAACGCCACCAGGCCGCGGGTACCGTCTTGATCCAGGGCGAGCTGCACGACCTCGCGGCACTCGCCGAGGGGAATGGGCGGCCCCCAGTCGGCTCCTGCTGCGGTGCCTTCCTCCGAATCCACCTGCAGCACGGGCAGCACTTGCCCGGGGAAGGCCGATGCAAACGCCTGCAGCGTGTCGCCTACCCACTGCACAGGCCGGTGTAGAATGGCATGGTAGGTCATGGGCGCGACCAGATCCACCAGGGGCGCGAGGTCGCTGAGCTGCTGGCCGGCAATCCACGCCAGCGATGGCCCGGGCACCGGCAGAGCGTACAGTCCCACGCGCAGCGCGGGGGTCCGCGCTGCGCGCAGGCGGTCTACCGCCTGGCGGCAAAAGCCGGTGATGACGCCACAGCGGAAAGACTGCCACGCCTGCGGGTGATGGGCCAGAATCCAGGCCGCACAACCGGCCGCGTCGGCGAGATCCAGCGGCAGGATGATGTCCGTCTCCTCCTGAAAACGGGCCAGGGTGTGGGGATCAAAGGAGCACTGCCGCGGCTGCGCCGCGCCGGGGCGCAGCTCCAGTTCCCAGTGGAAGGGCCAGCGGATAAAGTCGAGCAAGAACCCGTCGAGGTCGTGGGCACGGACAATCTGTTCCGCCAGCTCTATCCGCGAGGCGTTATAGTCTTCAAAAGACGGCGTGACGCCAACATACCACTCCATGGGAGGCCGGCGCGCACCGGTTTCGTCGATCGGCCACAGCTCGGGACGGTTGTAGAGTATCTGGTGGCGGCGGGCATGATCGGAGAAGCAAGCGATGCCCCCAAACCAACGCAGGCCCAGGGCGTGGGCCTTCGCAATCAAGTCATCGCGATAGGTCTCGGATTCAGTACAGATGGTGTTCACGCCCAAGCCGTGCAGCGAGGCCAAGACATTCGCCGCCTCAGCACCGGTCCAGGCCTGCCAGACTTCGGGAAAGATAAAGGCACCCACCAACCGGTCCATGGCATCAAACCTTTGGCTCTGTTCCTTCCGGGCTCCGGGCTTCGGCCCACTGCCGGAAGGAATCCATCTGGACCACGCTGGCGTCGAGGCGCGCCTGCTCGGCGGCAAAGGCCATGAGGTGGCTCTCCAGGCATTCGCGGGCGGTCGTCGGCACAAAGCCGGGATCGCGCACGGCGCGGACAAAGGCTTTCATCAGCCCATCATCTCCGCCGCCATGGCCGGTGCCTCCGAAGGGGCCGGCATCCGGCTCAAGGATCTCGACCCGGCCGCTCAGGTGGTCGTGGATCTCGAGGCGCTGCTCGTCGAAAAAGTAGATGCCACGCAAGGTCGCACGCGTGCCGTCGTAGCGCATCGTGCGCCCCTCGCGATGGGAGTGCCCGTGCATAAAGAGCCCGACAGAGGGGCCACGCTCCATCTGCATGCTGACGATCTGATTGTCGACGACATCGTTGTCGCAGTGATAGACACAGCGGCCGTAGGGACCGGTTTCCAGGGCATGCCGCAGCGCCTGGGGTGAGGTGTCGGCGCACAGGACCGAACGGGGCCAGCCGCCATAATCGTCGGCCAAGTCGACGCCCGGCGCATTGTGGCGCAGGGGCGTCAGATCGACATAGATGCGGGGGGCGTACCACGGGCACTCGGCCGCAGCGGCGCAGCCGGCAGTGCAGCGCTCGGCCGCACCTGTGGGTGCCTGCTCCGGACGGTAGTGGATCAAGGAGCCAAAGGAGCTGAGCTGCTTGCACGGACCCAGGTTCCAATAGAGGATGTCCAGGTCATGGCAACACTTGGCCAGGATCATGGGACTGGAATGCCGGCTGTTGCACCAATGCCCCCGCACATAGGAGTGCGCCATGTGCCAGTAGGACACGTTCTCCCGGTGCTCCACGGTGATGACGTCTCCGAGGCGGCCGGAAGCGATCACGTCGTGGACCGTCTCAAAGAAGGGTGCGTAGCGGAGCACGTGGCAGACCTGCAGCAGGCGTCCGGAGCGGTCGGCTGCCTGAACGAGCTGCACGCACTCCTCGAGCGTCGTGGCCATGGGCTTCTCCAGCAGGACATCGTAGCCCAGGTCCAGCGCCGCCAGGGCGGGAGCTGCGTGCAGCCGGTCGGGTGTGCAGACCAGCACCGTGTCGGCAATCTTGCCTCTCGCGACGAGATCCTCCCAGGTCGCGTAGCGGCGCTCCTCCGGAATCCCGTGGGTCTCGGCAAAGCGAGTGCGCCGCACCGGGTCGGGCTCGGCGACGGCGATGAACTTGACTTGCTCAGGGTGCCGCAGCGCATAGGGTGCGTACGAGTCCGCACCCCGGTTGCCTGCGCCGATCAAGGCGCTGGTGATGGGCTCACTCATGGCTCGGTGTAGAAATGGTGATTGCAGTATTCGTCACCCTCCATCAAGGTCTTGGTTCGATCGAACTTGATGGCCGAGTTAAATGCTGAGGCAATGGGGGCATCGGCGTCGCAGAAGAACTTGCCGATCTCGGGATGGCCAACGGCCCGGAAGGCAGTTGCCCACGGGCAGTCCAGGTACTTGAGGCGAATGCTGTCCCCTGTGCTTTCTACGGTCTCATACCTGTGCCCCTGTTCCGTGCCATCCGTCGTCAACCAGTCGACGTAGGTGTGGAGGTCCCGGTCCTCCAGGTGCGCCAGGTTCTGCTTGCTCAGGCCGACCATCGTGTCCATGAATGCCTGCCGGGCTATGTCCAGGGCTTCAGGCCCATAGCGAGCACACATCGCTTCGATCGCCGACGCGTAGAGGGTCGCGAACATGCCAGCGAGCCTCGTCTCCACTTCCTGGATGGTCTTTCCCGCCGGGCGGGCGGCAACTGGTTTGTCAGTCATATCGTCTCCTTTTCTGGGCGGTACACGCTGCGCTCGGGGACCGCCTCTGCCCCAGGAGAGCGCGGCTGGCGGTGTCTCATTCCTTCAAACCGGACAGGGTTTCCAGGCCGCGCAAGTAGGGCCGCTGCAAGAAGAGGAAAAAGACGAGCGGCGGCAACACTGCCAGGGTGGAGGCGGCCATCCACAGATGATAGTCGACGAGAAAGGTCGATCCCAGGCCCATCAGCGACAGGCCGAGGGGCAGGGTGAACTGTCGCTGCGTTGACACGATGACTAGAGGCCAAAGAAACAGGTTCCAGGAGAAGAGAAAGGTCATGATCCCCAGGGTCGCGATGGCCGGGCCGAGGAGTGGAAACACGATCTGCCAGAAGATGCGAAATTCGCCGGCACCATCTACCCTGGCGGCGTCCATCAGCTCGCCCGGGACCGTGATGATGAACTGTCGGGCCAGAAAGATGCTCTGTCCCGTGATGGCAAAGGGGATGATCAGCGCCCACAGGCTATCGATCAAGCCCAGGGTCTGGACGATGAGATACAAAGGTATCACGACGGAAGAAAAGGGCAGGAGCGTGGTGCTTAGCATGCCCCACAGCATCCCGTCGCGGCCCCGGAAGCGGAACTTGGCAAAGCCATAGCCGATGAACGTCGACAGCAGGACGGACAGCAGGCTGGTGACGAGCGCCACAAACAGGCTGTTGAGCGCAAAGTCCCAGATGCTGTACCCGGTGAAACGTGGCTCGAAGAGCGCCTGCGGATAGTTGCCGGGCTGCCAGACGGGTGGGATCCATTGCACCGGGATGGTGAGCACGTCCTGGGGACGCTTGAACGACGCCGAGATCATCCACACGAAAGGAAGGAGCGCGAAGGCACAGTACAGGCCAAGGGCCAGATACTTGAAGCCCCTCTTAACGCGGGCCATGGTCTCTCTCATTCATAGTAGCTGTACTGCAGAAAGCGGGCGGCGATGAGCGCAAAGCCCAAACACAGGAACAGAAACACCATTCCGGCGGCGCTGGCCGACCCCCCGTTATGGAACTGGAAAAAGTTCTCGTACAAGAAGAGGGTGAGCGTCCGCGTGGCGTCCGCCGGGCCGCCACCGGTAAGCATAAAGATCGGTTCAAAGAAGCCTACGATGCTGACAAAGGCGCTGACAATGACAAAGACAACAAGGGGGCGCATCAGGGGCAACGTGACAAAGACCAGGGTCTGCCAGAAATTGGCGCCGTCGACGCGGGCAGCTTCGGTCTGTGAGCTGGGGACGCCCTTTAGCCCGGCCAGAAAGATCATGGCGTACAAGCCGGTGGTTTTCCATATCGTAAACAGGGCGATGGCCAGGGGCGCGAGTTGGCGGCTCGTGGTCCAGCGCAGCGAAACCCATTCTCGCAGGCCGAGCTGCGAGAAAATGCCCGCCAGCACGCCGCTGTTTGGCAGATAGATCAGCTGCCAGACGAGCCCGGTGGCTACCCAGTCGGTCACAAACGGCAGGATGACGATGAGCATGATGACGCGCTTGCCGCGCAGCTTCTCGTCGTCGAGCAGCAGGGCCAGTGCAAAGGCAAGGCCCACCGTGCCGATGAGTGCGGGGAGTGTGATCCTCAGCGTGGCGAGAAGGGACTGATGGAAACGGGGATCCGTAAACAGGTCGACATAGTTCTCGAGTCCCACAAAGTTCGCGGAACGTCCGACAGTCCAGTCAGTCAGGCTGTAGCCTGCTGCCAGGAGGACAGGCAAGATCCAGAACAGCAGAAAGAAGAGGATGGCTGGCGATACAAAAGTCAGCCCGTACCTGAGTTGGCGCCGAGATCCCACCGATTCCACTCCCAAACAGACACAGACAGGAGTGTAGGGCCGGTTCTTTGACCGGTCCGCGCCGACCGGCGCGAACCGGCCCTACACTCCATGCGCTGCTACTGGAGGCGTTCGAGCTCGACTTGGAGCAGCTCGGCCGTCTCCTCCGCTGACATGCCGTCGTACACCACTCGGTCGATGGCGCGCATGAGGGCCGCCCCCGGCTCGTCGTACATGTGCTGGATATAGCCCAGTTCGTAGTCATCAAAGGCGTCTATCCAGCGCTGGATCCAGGGGCTCTCCTCGATAGTGCCCGCCATCTCCCCCGAGTCGAGGTAGGCGTTGCTCGGCTGCGTGTAGCCCAGGTTATCAAACCACCAGGCGGCCTGTTCGGTCTCGTCCTTCTTGCCGAGCATGAAGGCCATGAACTCCTGCGCCAACTGCTGCTGCTCGGGCGACGTGTTGGCGTTCACCGACCAGCCCCACGACCACTGGATGTTCTTATACGTATCGGGGTCGTCGGGGTCCACCACGGGATGGGGGGCCGTCGCAAACCGCACGTCCGGATTGTTGGGCAGCATCGCCGGCACGAACCAGGTACCGGCCAGCACCATGGCAATCCTGCCCTGCGGAAAGTCGGCGAACCAGTTGTTGATGAACGTCGGATCGTAGGCTTTGTAGGTGAAGGTCTGGTCATACAGGACCTGGAAGGCGTTCACCGCAGCCTCGGTGTTGGCCGCCGGCGCGCCGTCGACATAGATATCGTCCTGGCCGTACTGCCGCATCAGGGCGTAGAACGCCTGTGCGTACCACTGGGGCGAGCGGTAGTTGGCGAAAAAGCCCCACTGCCAGCCCATCTGGGTTACCGCACCAGTGCTCGCGTCTTCGCCGTACAGCTGCTCGGATATCTCGCCGATCCTTTCCCAGGAAACCGGCTCGTCGGCGGGCAGCGGTTCGATGCCTGCTTCCTCGAACATGTCAAGGTTGTAGAAAAGGGCCAGCGTGTTGTACTCGCTGAACAGGCCATACACCTTGCCATCCTTGACAAAGACGTCAAGTGTGCCGGGTGCGTAGGCGTCGATCATCTCCTGGTCTGAGGCGTAGCCAAAGATGGCCGGGTCGAGCGGGGCGAGAAAGCCCGCATCGGAGAAACTCTTGTAGTGCCAGTCGCCCATGTCCCACAGATCAGGGCCTCCCCCGGAAGACAGGGCTGCCAGCAGGCGGGCGTCATACGCCACTACACCGGCATACGGGATGGCAGTCATATTGACCTTGACGCCGGGGTTGGCGGCTTCGAACTCGGGGATCCACTTGTTGGTGAAGGCATCCTGCAGCGGTGCGAATTCGTGGGTCCAGACCTCCAGGACACGCTCCGAAGAAGGTGGTTCCGGGGTGGCGGTTACGACCACCTCCTGGGTCTCGACGACCGTCTCCACCACGGGCGTGCCCTCGACGATCTTGGTCACTTCCTTCTCGACCTCCACCACCTGGGTGATTACCTTCTCGACGACCTCCGGTGCCGGCGTCGGCCCGCAGGCGGAAAGGATCAGGCTTGTAACGACCAGCAAGGCAAGCAGGCTCGCCTTTGTCTTTTTGGCATACATCTACTCCTCCTCTGATGTCCAAAGGGACCCTAACCCAGCAAGCTGGATTATGAACAGGCCAAACTCAAAAGGCATCGCTGTCCTCCGTCGCGGCTTTGCACCTCCTTCCTCAACACCTATTCCACGCGCAGCCAAAAGCCTGTCTTGGCGCTCCGGGGCAGCCAGGGAGCGCTCGCCGCAACCTGCAGGTTCATTGGTACTCTTCGGCTGATAGGCGCCTCCTACACTCGAGCGACGATGCCAAGGTGCCGCTGCCCTTGACGGCGTGTGCAGAACTCAAGTGGGGTCCTCCCCTCGTGCCGCGACACAGCTGGGAACGACGCCTCGGACTGCACCGCCCTGGCCTCGCCGGCGGCCCTACGATTCGTAGGTCAGAGCCGGCAGCAGGCCTAATTCCTGCGTCAGGACCAAAGCCGACGCTCCCAGGTTCACAATGCTGGGACCGATCGTCGACATCGCAACCTCCGTCTGGCTCGCCACGGACGGCAGCGACCGCCGGAGCATCGCGTCTCGGATCACGGCCAACAAGATTTCCCCCAAGCAGGTGATACCTCCGGCGATGAGAATGCGCCGGACGCTGAGCACAGCCACGAGATTGGCGGCGATGATCCCCAGGCACCGCCCGGCTTGCTCGACTATCCGCCCCACCCCTTGATCACCGGCGTGAGCCGCCCGGCAAACGGCATCCATCGAGATCGATTCAGGCTCTGTGGCGTACCTGTGCAGGAGGGAATGGGGATCATCTCGGGCAAGGGCCTGCGCCTGGCCGATGATGGACTTGACGCTCGCCACAGTCTCCAAACATCCATGGTTGCCACAGCGGCATTCTTCGCCCTGCTCCACTACGGCGATGTGACCGATCTCCCCAGCCCCAAAGGCATCTCCGTGGAGCAGCCGGCCGTCCAGCACGATGCCCGCGCCGACTCCATGCTCGACCTTGATGACTACCAAGCTGCCTGTGCCCGGCCCGTGGCCAAAATTGTATTCAGCCATGGCTGCCACCTGACAGTCGTTGGCCACATAGACCGGCAGGCCATAGCGGTCCAGCAGCAGCTTGCGCAGCGGGAGGTCGCGCCAATCGAGGTTGACCGCCTGGCGCACCTCTCCTTTGACGGGATCTATCAGCCCAGGAGTGCCAATGCCGATGCCCAGCAGCGGCCTATCGTTGACAGCGAGGAGGCCGTCAACCAGGTCGTACAGGCGAGCCAAGGCCGTCTCGCCATCCCGGCTATCAAGGCTCAAGCTGGCCCGATGTCGGATCTTGCCCCGCAGGTTCACCGCCGCACCGCGAAACTCGTCGCTGGCCAGGTCTATGCCAATAACGTGGCGGGCATCGTCGACGACGCGCAGCAGGACGGGGGGTTTGCCACCGTCAGAGGGTCCGTAGCCGAGTTCTTCCACGAGCCCTTGCTCGATCAAGTCGCCAACGGCAGAGGAAACGGTGGTGCGGGTCAGCTGAGTCGCCCGGGCGACGTCGGCCCGGCCGGTCTCACCGCAGTCATAGATCGTCTTGAGCACAAGACGGCTGTTGTGGCGCTTGATCTGCTCGCGGGTTGCCTTCAGAACCGGACGCTGCATGCCGCCTCCCTGCTCGGACGACAGAGCTCTGACAGCTCGACGGTGAACGAAAGTCCAATGAACTTACATACCCGAGTATATCATACGGCGGGTTGCTTGTCAAGACCGGGTTTTGCCGGCCGGCCAGCAATGATGTGCACGGGATGCGTTACTCATGAATCAGGGGTGAACTTGCCTCAATTGGCAGGCCGGCTTCGACCCCCGGCGTGCCTTACCGGCGCCCTTGCTCAGGGTTCGCCCTGTAAGGCAGCGCAGAAGCGGTGCTCCAGCGCTCGCACGGGCTCTAATTCATCATCGAATTGCGCGATCAAGCCGGCCAGCAACGCCTCCGTGTCTTGGCCGTGCTCCACCACCTCGCAGGCTGCTCTAACGAAACGAGGCATCAGGGACAGACCCACCCAGCGCCTAAGGCCGGCCGATAGGCGCAGCAAGCTGCTGATGGCTTGACCCTTGGTATCTGTCAGTGACAGCAGATCGCAAGCATCAAACAGCAGTCTCTTCTTGAACGTCAGTTGCGTACGCTCCCGCAGTTGCCGGACAAAGGCGGCCAGCTGGGCCACTCCCGGGTCCCGAAAACGGCAGGTGTATGTCTTCTCGTCCAGCAGCCCTTCACTGCGCAGACGGGTCGCTACCGGCGACCAGGAGAACGGTTTCAATTCGTTGAAGGGGAACGCGTCCGAGTAGGATAGATACTTCCTGCTGCCCACGTACTCCAATAGTGCGAGATTGCTGCGCACGCCGGACAGAGTCAAGTATGGTTCGAAAAAGATAAGGTTGACCTCGCAAGGCAGCTCGAGCTCCTCCAGCATGCCGAGAGCCGCAGGAACGGTTTCCGCTCTGATGCCTTTGCCTAGCAGATCGAGAGATTCCTGGTTGGTAGATTCTATCGAGACGCCGAGTCGGTTCAGGCCCGACTGCTTCAGCAGCTCGAGCGTGTCCCTCCTGATATCGTTCAACCGGCAGCAGGCAGAGTATGTGATCTGTAGGCCACTTTCCAGGATCCCCCTGGCAATGTCGCGCGCTCGTTCCTGACCGGCCCGGCCGGGCCCGACAAAGTTATCGTCCTGGAAGACAAAGTGCCGTACCTGGAACTTGATCGCAAGATCCCGGAGCTCACGGACGATTGCTTCGGGGCTGCGCCCGCGCCACGGCTTTCCCGGCGACTGGCGATAGAAGCCTGGTACCCCGCAAAACGTGCAGTTCCCGTAGCAACCGCGGCTTCCAAGCAGATATCCGACTCGTTCGTCCATGCCGTCCAAGAGCTGGTCAATCCCGTCGTGAACCATATTCCCCAGGGTGTCAAGGTCGTCTATTAGCGGCCGGGGGACCTGGCGGAAATCGCGAGATTGAAGGCCCTGAACACCGCGCAGATCCCGCCCTGCTTTCATTCTACGTACCGTCTCCAGGAGCGTCAACTCCCGTTCACCGCACGCGACCAGGTCGATGGCCGCCTGCTGGCGCAGCAGCTCCCCTGGTGCTAGCGACGCAGCTATGCCACCCACGATGATCTGCGCTCTCGGAAAAGCCGCGTCTAGGCGGGCGATGAGCCGTCGGAGCGGTCCTCGGTTTTCCTCCGTCACGTCGAGAAATATCGCCAGCGGTTCAGCGCCCCTCCAGTGCTCAAGAACCTCATCAGGCGTCTCGGGCACAGGCAGGTAGAGGAATTCGGTCTCAAGGCCGTGGCGCCGGAGAAAGGCGGCCGTGTAACGGAGGTCGGGATGCCATTCACGGGCAAATGGGTCGTTATAGGTCGACACCGCGACTAGCGCAATCTCCACAGGCATGGTCATTACGCCATGTGCGAGGCAAACTGCTGCACCAAGGAGTGGATCGCCTCTGTCTCGCGGTCGAATTGCCGCACGATAGCGGATACTTTGTCGCTCGAGATCTTGGCTCCACGCTCGAACACGTCGCACAGGTCGGAAACGAGGCCGGGCAGTTTGATCATGTTGAGATAGACCTCGTAGTCCAACAAAGATGCTCGAACTTCTTGGAGACGCTCGCTGCCGTTCAGGGACGTTAGCTGGCGCAATCTGGACAGGTAGTCGACCGGCACATCCAGGACCCGCCGCGCAATAAAGCCGGCGTAGCAATCCGCATAATTGACCGAGTAGCCTCGCAGGTCTCTCGTGACCAGGCCCATCTCTGTGAAACGACTGGTCAATTCCGTCCCGAAAAAAGGGACGAACTCGGAAAAGGGCTGGTGATTGTTGAAGTAAGCGTACTTGGATTGAGCTACGAACTGCACGAAGTCAAGATTGTCTCGAACCTCACTCAGGGTCGATAGGGGATGGAAAAAGATAAATGTGATCTCGGCATAGATCTGCAGCGCTTCGAGCAGTTCAAGCGCCTTGTAGTTAGCCTCTGGGGTGGTGCCTTTGTTGAAGAGGCGCAAGGCCTCGCGCGACATGGACTCGACTCCGAGTGTGACCGCGGAGAGGCCCGCGTCCTTCAAGAGCTCGAAAGACTCACGCTGCACATCGTTGGGCCTGCAGCCAAAGTTGAAGGGCACCGCGAGCTGCTGGTGTTTCACCTCCCGTGCGATGTCGGACGCATGCTGCCTGCCCACGCTGGCAGGCCCCATAAAGTTCTCGTCAACGAAGGTTACGTTCTCGAGCCCGGTGAGCGCGGTCGCACGGGACATCTCGCGGACGACGGCCGGCGCACTGAATCCCCTCCATGTCTGACCCGGACAGGAGCGATAGAAGCGCTGAACGCAGCAAAAGCTGCACTTGCCGTAGCAGCCCCTGGAGCCGAGGATTGGGACGCAGTCATTGACGCAGAAGAGGGGTGCAGCGTCCAGCGGGTCGCGAAAGTTGTCGAGGGCAGGTTGAGGTAGCACGTCCAAATCGTCGACGAGCGGCCGGGGTTCGCCCGTCACGACACGCCGGTCATCACGCAGGCTGACTCCGGGAATCGCCTTCTGGCCTTCGCGGCGCACGACGCGCCGCGCCAGGTCGACGACCGACAGCTCACCCTCGCCAAACACGACGGAATCGATGTCTTGATTGTCTTCAAGAATTCGCTCTACAGCGGCTGAGGCACACATGCCGCCCAGGGTAATGTGGGATCTCAGACCCGCTCGTCGAAGCTCGTGAATGAACAGCAGCAGTGGGTAAAGCTGAACGTCGTAAGTCGTAAACCCGACGATACTCGCGTTTGAAGCCAGGATATCGTCAATTAGGGCTCTTTTCGCAGAACCGTGCTGAGGGCGCCTGGGATGGAGCAGTGCGGCTGAGAAGCCGTTCTCACGAAGTGCAGCGATCAGATAGCGGTAGCCCAGGCACCACTCGCTCACGGGAAACGTCATGTCGCGAGGCAGGTCTACGAACAGGACATCCACCTAGGCACCTGCCGTGCGTATCTGCCTTAAGTAGGCCGCCAACAGCTCGGGTGCACCTTCGCATGCGGGCGACGAGGCGTCTCCGTTTTGCGTGAGCGCGGCCAGAATACAGCCTCCGCCGCAGAAGGTCGAAATCTCGCAAGCCCGACACTGCGCTCTATGGAGGATCGTCTGGTGATGCCACCGCTTGGCCATGTGCCGGTCCAGGGCAAATGTCGGATGGTACGTGCCGATTGCGAGCTCTGTCATGCCCACTGTTTCAGGGCAGGGATACAGGCGTCCGTCTGGGTGAAAAGAGAGGTGCTTCAGCCCGGCTGCCTCGCAGTAGACGACCCTCGGGACAAAAGTGGGCTGTCCCTGCTTGTGCTCGCGCACCGTGCTCAAGTAATACCGAAAGTGACCAATGATCTTGAAGACAGAAATGTCGAAAGGTCCACCCCGGACATCGGTGGACAAGGGGAGCACACGCTCAAAAAGCTCTAGCCAGGTTAGGAGGCCAACGGTGTCCTTGAGCGACGCGGAGCGGTTATCCACGGGTGCCGCCGTGAAGGAAAAACGGCTGTCGGCGCTCCACCCCTGCCGGGCATAGATCTCGGCCATCTCCTCCAGAAAA
>JBFYTF010000649.1:0-5231 GCA_041300865.1 Anaerolineae bacterium | reverse complement strand
GCCCGGGCAGCCAGGGCCATCACCCGATGGCAGGTGCCGATCCTCCTCGTGGCCGGCCCGCTCTTCCTGTTCGCCCGGCCCTCCCTAACACCTGCCCTCCTCCTTTTGCCCCTCCTGTGGATGCTCCGACGCAGCGCCTGTGGCCACTTTGTGCCCCGCACGCCGGTGGATTGGTCCATCCTCGGTCTGCTGACCATGGTGCTGGTGAGCATGGGGGCCACGTCGGACCTGCTCATCAGCCTGGCCAAAATAGCCGGCCTGACCTTTGCCATCGTCCTGTTTTACGCCCTGGTAGATCGGGGAGAAGCCGCCGAGCAGCTTTGGCAGCCGGCCCTGCTGGCCATTGCTCTGGCCGCCGGCACAGCGGCCCTCAGCCTCCTGGGCGTGCAGTGGAACGTCAAGTGGGTGCTGCTGCAGGAGATCGTGTCGTCGCTGCCGCAAGTGTTTCACAGTCTGCCCGGCGCCGAGGCCGGCTTCAATCCCAACGCCGTCAGCGGCACCCTGATTACCTTCATACCCCTGCAGGTGGCCTGCCTGTGGGGCTTGCTCTCCGACCGCAACTCTGTCCCGCACCACAGCTTGATCACGCTTGGCGTGGGGCTGTCCCTTGCCCTGACCGGCCTGGTCGTCCTGCTGGCCCAGACGCGTGCCGCGTGGGCGGCTGTTTTCTTGGGCCTGGCCTGCCTGGTGGCCATCATCTCCAGGCGCGCCAGGCCGCTTGCCCTGCTCGCCGTCACTGCCGGACTGGTTGCTCTCTTTATTGTCGGCCCTGTCGGCGTAACCGACTGGCTGGCCGGCGAGGGACTGATGGCAGGCTCTGCTAGGCTGAGCTGGGAGGCACGCGTCGAGCATTGGTCCCGCTGGCTGTGGGCCATCGCCGACCACCCGCTGACGGGCATCGGCATGGACACCTTCCGCTGGACTGGAACAGAGCTGTACCCCTTTTTCTACCTGGCGCAGGACAGCGACCTGGGCCACGCGCATAACGCTTTCTTACATACAGGACTCGATCTGGGCCTACCCGGCCTGGTGTCCTACCTGGCCATGTTGGGCACGACTCTGGTTCTCGGCTGGCAAAGCCATCGCCGCGCGTCCAAGCCCCTGGACCGGCTGCTCCTCCTCGGCGGCACGGTTGGTCTGGCCACTCACGCTGCCTGGTCTTTGGTTGACGTCCTGCCCCTCGGTGCCCGCAGCGGTTTTCTCTGGTGGGCCGTGGCGGGCCTGGTCATCACGGGGATCGTCCGGCAGCAAGGCGAGGGCGTCAAAGCCGCCTGCGGTTCGGGAGAAGGCGAACCATGAGCATCGACTGGTGGAATGTTTTTACCCACAGTCTCTGGATCGTGGGCCTGGCCGTCCTCTTGAGCAAGTGGAGCTATGCCGACTGGCGCGCGTCGGCTGGCGACCAGCGACTGCGCCGCGTGCTACACGGGCTACTCTGTGACCCGATCCTTTACTTCGGATTGGCGCTGATCTGCCTCGGCGCCGGCCTGGGGGTCGTCAGCTGGTGGCAACGTCTGCTCTGGTTCCTGCTGCTGGCTGCCGTGGCCGCGGCGGGCAGCTGGCTGGCCCTTGCCCGGCCAAAGGCCCGCTCGTCATGAGTCAGGCGGCAGACGGATCCACGGTGGAGCGGCTCGTCCGCTGGAGCCGGCGAGAGTGGCGGCTGCTGGCCGGCCTGGCACTGAGCGCCGTGTGCCTCACCCTGGCCGTGCGGGGCCTGTCGCTGCCGGCACTGCGAGGCGCCCTGGAAGCAGCCCAGTGGCAGTGGGTGGCCCTGGTAGTCGTGTCAACGGTCGCCGGCACGCTGTTCAAGGCGCTGCGCTGGCAGGCCCTCTTTCTGCCGGTCAGGGTTGGGTTGGCCAACACCTGGTCCGTTTTCATGATCGGGCAGATGCTCAACGCCGTGCTGCCCGGCCGGGCAGGCGAGATCGGGCGCATCTACTACATTGGCGAGGTAGAAACGGTCAGCCGCGCGCGGGCACTGTCGACGGTCGTCATCGAGAAGATGGTCGACCTGATCATGCTTGCCGTCTGCTACCTGCTGGTGGCGCTGTGGCTGACGACGACGCCGGCGGGCCTGCAGGACTGGCTCCGGGCTGCAGGCCTGAGCTTGCTGCCCCTGGCGGGGTTGGCGCTGGCCGGGCTGCTCGCCTTTGCCTACGCCGGCCGGCCCACCTGGCGGCTGGTGCGGGTGGTGCTCCGCCCCCTGCCGGCACGCTGGCAGGTCATCATCGATGCCATGGTAGAGCAGGCCATTTCGGCCTTTGAAGCCCTGCGCCAGAGCCAGGTCCTGACCCGGGTGTGGGGCTACTCGCTGATGGTCTGGCTGTTGGCCATGCTGTCGAACGTCCTCATGTTCCGTGCCTTTGACCTCTCCCTACCGATTCAGGCGGCCCTGTTGCTTCTCGTGGTGCTCATGAGCGGTGTGGCGGTGCCGCCGCTGCCCGGCAACCTGGGTGTCTTTCCCTACCTCTGCCAGTTGGTTCTCTCCCTCTTCGGCGTCGATCGCGAGACTGGCCTGGTCTTTGGTCTCGTCTTGCAGGCAGCAGCCTACCTGCCGGTCATTATTCTGGGCCTGATCTGCCTCCTGCGCGAGAACGCGACACTGCGGCGCACACCCGGGCAGAGGAGCCCCGAGATCCTGCCGGGCGTGGGCGGCCTCGAACAGCAGGAGAGTGAGTGAGACCGTGGCACGGCATGCCTTTCATAGGCCCATTGCCCGCTTGCGCCGTCGTTCGCGTTGGCGCCGTTACCGCCGCATCGAGGCCCTGCTGGCCGTCGAGTCCCTGGCCGGCCCGGTGCTCGACCTCGGAGGGGGTCCGGCCAGCTTTTTCGCGGCCCTCTTCCCCAGGCCGGGGCAGGTCGTCCTTGTCGATGTAGATGGCGACGAGGTTTCTCGGGCAAAGGAACGGCAGCCGGCCCTCTTGGCCGTCGTAGCCGATGGCGGGCGGCTGCCCCTGGCCCGAGGTTCGGTCGATGTCACCATCTGCAACTCGGTCATTGAGCACGCGTCCGATCCGGAGGCGCTGGCCGGCGAGATCCGCCGGGTGAGCCGCAGCTACTTTGTCCAGACGCCCAACGGCCGGTTCCCCCTGGAGACACACTCTTTCGTCGCCATTCCCTTCTACCATCTCATCCCCTCCCGCCGGCTGAAAGACGTTGCCTGCCGGCTCTTTGGTGCGGACGTGGCCTACGTCAACGGGGTACGTTACCTCTGCGAGCCGGCGCTGCGGCGCCTTTTCCCCGAGGCCACGGTCGCATACGAGCGCTTCTTCGGCCTGCATAAGTCCTTCTACGTCTACTATCACCCGCCCCGGAGCAAGCCGGCATGAAAGTAGCCCTCCTCGGCACGCGGGGTGTCCCCGCCAGCTACAGTGGCTTTGAGACCTGTGTGGAGCAGTTGGGGCAGCGCCTGGTCAAGCGCGGCCACGAGGTCACCGTCTACTGCCGCTCTCACTTTATCCGCTACCCGGGTGAGGAATACCTGGGGATGCGGCTGGTCAAGCTGCCGACGATTGCCAACAAATACCTGGACACCCTGGTTCACACCTTTGTCTCCAGCCTGCACGCTCTGGGCGAAAGGTACGATGTGGCACTCTACTTTATCGCTGGCAACAGCCCGGTCACCTGGATCCCGCACCTGGTCGGCACCAGGACCATCCTCAACGTCGATGGGCTGGACTGGAAGCGCGAAAAGTGGCCGCCACTGGCCAAGAAGTACATCCAGTGGGCGGCCTACATGGCCACGCGCCTGCCCACCGCCTGCCTGGCCGACTCGCGGGTAGTGCAGGCTTACTACCGGGAGCAGTGGGGCGCGGAGACGGTCTATATCCCCTACGGTTCAGAGGTGCCAATCCTGCCGCCCGGCGAGACCCTGTCCCGCTTTGGCCTGGAAGCGCGGCGGTACATCCTCTTTGTCGGCCGCCTGGTGCCCGAGAACGCAGCCCATCACCTGGTGGGCGCGTTTCGCCAGCTGGAGACCGATCTGAAGTGCGTCATCGTCGGCGACGCGTCGTACGCCGAGGACTATATCGCCGGGCTCAAGGCCAGCGCCGCCGGAGACCCGCGCATCGTCTTCACGGGCTATGTCTTTGGCCAGGGATACCACGAACTGGGATCGAACGCGGCTCTCTTCGTCGAGACTTCTGGAGTGGGGGGCACTCATCCCGCCCTCCTGGAAGCCATGGCCTTTGGCAACTGCGTGGTGGTCAACAACACCCCCGAAAACCTGGAGACCATCGGCGATGCCGGGCTGAGCTACGATGGGCAGGCCGGGGCGGCGAGCCTGCGGCCGGTGCTGGCGCGCCTGCTGCGCGACTCGGAGCTGGTGGGCAGCTGCCGGTCGCGGGCGCGACAGCGCGTGCAGGCGGTCTATAGCTGGGAGGCGGTCACCGACGAGTACGAGAGGCTCTTCTACCGGCTATGCGGGCAGCCCCTGCCCGACCGGTTGCAGGAGGCCGCCAACCGCTGAACAGCTAACGGCGCACCCGGCATGCTTGCCCAGGGCGCCGTTTCGTGTTAGAATCGGTGGCGACGGTTGTCGGCGCGAAGGCAGGTTCCGAGCCAGGAAGGGGTGAGTAGTGGGTGCTGGCCACAAAGGTTGGGATGTCGCCGCCTCCCGCGCGTACCTAAAGGGACGCCAGGAGCAGCAAGAACAGAGGCGCGAGGAGCGCCGTCAGGCGGCCCTCGCTGCAGTGCGCCAGGCTGCCCGATCTGTGCTGCCCCGGCATCCCGGAATCCAGCGCGCCTTTCTCTTTGGCTCCGTGCTCCAGCCAGCGGGTCTGAGAGCAACATCCGATGTGGATCTGGCAATCGAGGGACAGATGGGAGCCGAAGAGTTCTTTGCAGTGTGGCGAGACCTGGAGCGGGCAGCACCCGGCTGGACCATCGATCTCGTTGAGATGGGACGGGACATTCACTTCTCACATGGCGTGCACCAGAGAGGAGAGTTGATCTATGAGCGCGCAGATCCAGACCCTCAAAGCCGAGATCGAAGCTGATCTACAGGCCATCACCGAGATCTACTCGCTTCTCGATCGTCTCGAGGATCCGCCGCCGGATGAGAGCTACAGGGAGGACATCCGCCGCTTCGTAGCCTTCCTCGACGAGCTGCTCGCGGGATCCTGACGAGACGCCTGCCCCCTCTGAGAGTACAGCGCGCGGCCGCTCAGCCGCCCCAGAGTGACGCCGCGGCCAGGCGCGCCAGGTCCACGACCGGCCCAGGCCAGAGCCCA
>JBFYTF010000629.1:0-3442 GCA_041300865.1 Anaerolineae bacterium | reverse complement strand
ATGGGATCCAACTGACAACTGCCCCGCCTTCTCGTCCTCAAGGGCGCGGCGTCCTGGTCGGCATTTTTGACACATCGCCCTTCCCTGTCACTGTGTCTCGCGTCAGCCTGGCGACCGATCCACCGTTCGACATGGAGCTGGTACACGAGATGCCCGGCGGGCCGTTTACCCACGCCGTCAACCTGCCGGATATGCGCGACCATGGACTGTTCGCCGCCGGCTTGGTACATGCCGTGGCGCCCGCCAGCGAAATCCGGCTGATCCGTGTCCTGGACAACGAAGGGCAGGGCGATCTGCAGACCCTTAACCGGGCGCTGGTCGCTTTCATTGACGAAGTCGCGGGCCCTGCAAGCACAGCTGCCTCCCAGCAAGAGGTCCCACTCCGCGGGGCGGTCATCAACCTCAGCCTCGGAGTGCACCCACCGCCCGACGCGGAAGAGCAGGGCTTGCCGGCCGAAATCTCTTCACTGCGGACCATCCTCGCGGCCGCCGAGTGTCTGGACATCGTCACAGTCGCCGCCGCGGGCAACGACTCGGCGGGAAGGCAGCCCCACCTTCCGGCGCAGATACCGGCATCCTGGTCGTCGACGATCGGTGTCGCTGCGAGCAACGAGAGCCGCGCGCTGGCCTGCTTTTCCAACGAGGGCGACATCCTCGCCCCCGGTGGGGAGGGCGGTCCCCAGCCCGACGAGTGCCGCCCGATGTTCCAGGACTGTACCGGCGACTGCCCATACGCCCTGATCAGCTTGTCAGTGGCATCGCCTACAGGCTATCGCTACTGGACAGGAACGTCGTTCTCCACGCCGCTCGTGAGCGGCCTGGCGGCGAATGCGATTGACGCCGATGGAGGCTGGCAGCCACTGACGGTCGTACGCAACCATTTGGTCGCCGACGGGCACGCCAGCAGCGGTCCCAACCCGGCCGTGGTCGTCGGCAGCGTCGCGACCACCACCCCATAGGCACTTCCTTCTCGCCTTCCAGCCCCCGGCAGAACGCCGGGGGTTTTCTTTGCTCGTGCCGGAAAAACGCCGCCGGCATCGTTCAAGGGAGTGAAGGGCGGCATGCCCAACTTCCGGCAGCACGGCGCTTCACCAACTACCCGGGCGCTGCCGGAGCCTGGGGAGAACGATGGTCGGTAAGGGAGGAATGCGATGAGCGACAACGGAACGTTCCTGTTGGGGGACCGGATCATGGACATGAAGGTCGCGGAGGCGCAGCGTGAGGTACAGGGCTACCACGTCCAGCGACGTGCCCGCGCTGATCGCGCCGGTGGGGCTCGCTTTTACCGTACTGCCCTGTCGCAGATGGGGCAGCGACTCGTTGCCTGGGGCGCACGCCTGCAGGAGCGCTACGGCGATGAGAACTCCAGCCCCAAGCCGGCTGGTGCCGGCTGACGGCCGAGCGCGACATCGAAGAGGGCAGCCCATCGTCGACACGCCTACGAGCAGCGCCAATACGGGTTTGCGCCGAGCCCCTGCCATGGAGAGCCAGGGGCTCTTTTCTGTGTAGGCACATCGGAAAAACCGCAGCGCGCGCGTTCATAACAGGAAAGGGAACAGGATAGAGGCAAGCCGGCTGTGGAGAAAGATGAGGGAAACGATGATGGGTAGAGCAATGGAGAGCTATTTGGGACGCAGGTATCGGACGGGCGGGATCCAGACCCGGACGGTTGTGGATCGCCGCCAGCGGGAGTCGTTGGTGCGGGAACGGAGGCAGGAGCTATTACTCAACGCTCGAGACGTGGTGCAGGACCTGGGCCCGTCTGGGAGCGTGGCGTGGGTCGACCGGCAGTTAACGGCACTTCGTACAGGGACTCTTGCCCGGGCACGCGCGTACGACGTCGTCGCGCAGGAACTCGAGGTCGCCGGGCGCATCCAGGCCGGCTTGCTGCCCGAAAGGGCGCCGCAGCTCGCCGGCTGGGATCTCGCAGCGACGCTCGAACCGGCGCGCGAGACGTGGGGCGACTTTTACGACTTTATCCCGCTGCCCGGAGGCCGCGTCGCCATCGTCATCGGCGACGTCGTCGACAAGGGTGCCGGTGCTGCCCTGTATATGGCGCTCACGCGCACCCTGCTGCGCTCTGCGGCGACCCTGTATCCGGACCAGCCAGCGTCCGTACTCGAAACGGTCAACGCCCGCATCCTGACCGAGACGCACAGTGAGATGTTTGTCACCGTGCTCTACGCGGTGCTCGATCCAGAGGCGGGTACAGTGGCTTACGCGAACGGCGGGCACAACCCGGCTCATCTGTTCCAGTCCGACCGGACGCACATCTTGGCGCCAACGGGCATGGCGCTGGGGGTGCTGCGCGACAGCAGTTGGCAGACGCGCAGTGTAACGCTGTCGCGAGGAGACACGCTATTTCTGTACACCGATGGTGCGATCGACGCCCGGGCGGTCGACGGCAGTTCCTTTGGCCTGGAACGGCTGCTGTCGACGGCCCAGGCGCACCTCGGGCGGCCATGCGTCGAGATCCAGGACGCGGTGCTGGATGCTATCCACCGTTTCGTCGGCGGTGCGCCTCGCTATGACGACGTCACACTGCTGGTCGTAGCTCGCGGGTGAGGGCGGCTTCGGCGCAGGCTGCACCGCGGGCCGGGGATCTGCGCTGCCCCGAGGTCCCATTCAGCAAATGGAGGGCGTGCGGAGTGAAGCCTCTGATTGCGCAGTATCCTCCTTGCCCCCGGCCGCAGTGCCGGGGGCTTTGCTTGCGCCCTTCGTGCCGAGGCTGCCTTGTGCCTTTCCGGCGATAGTTGGGCTTGTGCGGTCCGGCGTCGCTCGCCGAACCGGCCTCGGAGGTGGGCAGTGCATAGTCTCACCTGCTCGAACACCGCCGCCGGAGGCAACTTGCGCCGCTTGCTTGCCTGTGCTAGAATGGACCTGCTCGGCCTGGATGTATCGCCGAGAGCACCTTCCTGGGCAGCCAGTGGAGACCACCTGGCACAATTACACGAAAGGAACAGCGCGATGAAGCTAATCGATCTGACCATCCCTTTGGGCATCGGCACCCCGCCATGGCCCACGTACGAGCCACTGCAGGTCAAGTATTTCAAGCGGCTGGCGCCCAATGGAGCGAACGGGCAGCTCCTGACCCACTCCAACCACCTGGGCACCCACCTCGACGGCGAGATCCACTTCTACACCCCCGGCAAGGACATCGCCTCCCTGGACCTCAACGAGTTCCTCACCGGCCCGGCCGCCGTCGTCGACCTCTCGGATGCGACCGGCGACTACCAGATCTATACTGCGGCGATGATCGAGGAGCGGGTCGAGGTGCGCGAGGGCGACATCCTTATCATCCACACCGGCTACCACCACTTTGGCTGGGACCAGCCCTACGCCAACGAGATCCGCTACATGGTCCAGCACCCCGGCCCCGACCGCGAGTTCGCCGAGTGGTGCAAGGCCAAGAAGATCAAGTGGATCGGCGTCGACTGCGGCA
>JBFYTF010000634.1:0-3425 GCA_041300865.1 Anaerolineae bacterium | reverse complement strand
CTCTCCCTGCAAAAGGCGCACGGTGCCGGCGTGCGTCGTCCACTCCAGGAGTCTCTTTCGCGTGATCAGCAGGCGCACGAGCGTCGTGCCGATGGCGTCTAGAGCAATAATGGCCTCGTAGGGGATGAACGTCACCGCCAGGAGCCATCGGGCAAGCTCAGCCCGCAGACCCTCCAGCACGCCATCGGCCGAGGAAGACCGCACGGTTCGGAGCAGCCCGGTTATGAACCCCGTGAGCACCGGCACGGTCAGGGCCAGCAGCGCCACCAGGGTCCAGAACAGGGGGCTGCCCGGCAGGAAGAGCCAGCCGGCGATGAGCAGCAGGAGGATCGCCGGTGTCTGCAGGCTGCGCCGCAGATTGTCTACGATCTTCCAGCGATCCAACAGCGAAAGCGAGTTGGCCCTCCGCCGGCCATCGGCACCGGGCACGCGGGGAAACAGCCAGGGCAGCAACTGCCAGTCACCCCGGAACCAGCGATGCAGTCGCTGGGAGTAGACCAGGTAGCTCGGTGGATAATCCTCGTACAGGGCCACATCGGTCACCAAGCCGGCCCCGCCCAAGATCCCCTCGAACAGATCGTGGCTCAGCAGCGCGTTCTCCGGAACGCGGCCCTCCATGGCCCGTTCAAAGGCCTCGACGTCATAGATGCCCTTGCCGACAAAGATTCCCTCGCCAAAGAGGTCCTGGTAGACGTCCGAGACCGCCCGCGTGTACAGATCCAGGCCCATATCGCCGGCAAAGATGCGCGAAAAGGGCGAGCGATTGGCGCTGGTGGGCAGGATCTCCACGCGGGGCTGGAGCACCGTGTAGCCGGCTACCACTTCCTGGCTGCCGGTGGCAAACTGGGCGCGGTTCAGGGGATGCGCCATGGTGCCCACCAGACGCTGCACGCTGTCGCGCGGCAGCACCGTGTCCGCATCCACGGTTACCACGTAGCGGATCCGCCCCAGCACTTCGGGGTCGCCCACGTGGACGCCAAAAGAGGTTTCGCCGTAGCCTGCCAGCAGCCGGTTGAACTCGGCCAGCTTGCCCCGCTTCCGCTCCCAGCCCATCCAGGTAGCTTCCGACGCGTTCCACAGGCGCCGGCGATGGTAGAGATGGAAAGGCTCGTGGGGCATGCTGCCCTCGAGCTGGCGATATCTGGCGTTAAGCTGGGCAACTCCCTGCCGCGCGTGATCGATCAGATCTTGGTCCGCGGGCAGCTCTTCCTGGGCGGCATCGATGTGATCCGTCAGGAGCGCAAAGTGAAGCCGGGGGTCGCGGTTGGACAGGAAGTGCCGTTCGAGCTGCGCCAGAAGAGAGTCGATATCGTCCGCGTCCGTAAGGAGTGCGGGGATGACCACCATGCTTTCGTGGGCTGCCGGGGTGCCGCGCCGAAAATCCATCTTGGGCAGCCTGCGGGGAGGCACGACATGCGTCACGGCGACGTTCACCACGTTGACGGCCACGAGCAGCGCCGGAAGGAAAGAGATGACCGCCGCGGCCAGCACCTGCCAGGCAGCACCGCCCGCCCAGCGGGCGGTGGCAGCCAGCACGGCCAGCAGCGCCAGCGTCAGCAGGCCGATGCTCCCCAGGTAAAGGGCGGCAGCACGCTCCAGGAGCCAGCGGCGCAGGCGCACCGGCACTGGAGGCTCGACACCCATCACGGACTGCAGCTCGGCCACGCCCTCCGCCTGCAGGTAATAGCCCACGTGCCCGGTGCGCAGCGCCGGCCCTCCCCCCTCGCGCCCTCGCTCCGCGAAGGCCACGGCCTGGCGCGCCATCTCTTCCTCGACCCCAGCCTCTCCCCCGGCCAACTCCTCGATGGCCAGGCGATAGACATTCCGTGTTTCAAAGTCCATGCGGGGATAGACGCCGGAAGGATCCTCGCGCAGGACAGCCTCTACCCGGCTGACCTCCTCAAAGAACGCTTCCCAATCCTCCGCCCCCAGGCTGCGAAGCCCGCGAATGCAGTTCCCGACCAAAACCACCTGGGGTAGGCCCTCTGAGACCTCGAAGCTCAGGACGTGCTCCAGTCTGGCCGGCACCACCTGGTCAGTGTCCGGGCTCACCGCCTGGGCCAGGAGCTCCAGGAGTGCCAGCCGGACCATGGTCGGCAGCGCCCACAGCTCGCCCATGGTCAGCGGAGCCACTTCCTGGTACGCCTGCACAAAGCGGGCCAGACGGGCCGGCTCGACCATGCCGTCCTCCGCCGAC
The DNA here is from genome assembly GCA_041300865.1 of Anaerolineae bacterium. Lineage (GTDB taxonomy): Bacteria > Chloroflexota > Anaerolineae > JAAYZQ01 > JAAYZQ01 > JAAYZQ01. The sequence continues at coordinate 1,228 of JBFYTF010000634.1, read as the reverse complement.
ACAAAAGCGCGGGACAGGACATAGACGCGGGCCACGCCCTGCCATGGCGGGTTGCTCAGCTTGGGCAGCCGGCGGTAGTAACCTCGCGGAACGTTCTTGCGCACCTGGCTCCCTGCCTGGCGGACGATATAGTGGTTGTCCAACACCCACTCGGCAGCGCCCGAGAGCAGCTCCTCGGATTCGGAACGGAGCACATATTGGGCGTGGGCTGCCTGCAGCAGAGCTTCCAGAGCGTCCAAGTGATCGATTGGCGACGGCGCTGCAGGCGGCTTGGCGGCGAGGCTGTGATCCCCGGCGAGGCTGTGTCCCAGATCATGCAGGCGAGAGACAACGGCGGGCTGATCCTGTCCTCCGTTTTCGGGCCGTGGTTGGTTGGCCGGCTCGGTCAATGTCCTTTTGTCTCCCTGGCTGCTTTCTGGGCTTCGCTTGGCTCGGCTTCTTCTTCTGATATGTCCTGGACAATGAGCAGAGGCGTGCTGCCGTAGACGATAAAGTTCAGAGCGACGCTGCCGTACGGCCACTTGGTGCTGCCGGTGTAGCCGTGCGCAGTGAGTACCACCAGGTCGATCTCTTCCTCTTCGACAAGCCGGTGGAGTGCCTCGGCGGGGTTGTGGCTGACCAAGAGGCGCGTTTCGGCCCTCATTCCCACCCGTGGCTCCAGATCCTCAAGGTACTGCGCCCCCCTCTCCCAGTTGAGGGCCGTCAGATCCTCCACCAGCACCCTCTCCTCCTCGGAGAGAGGGATGGCGCGCGGCATCTCCGGGCGGTGGACGACGTGCGCCAGGATCAAGGCCGATCCGTGCGAATCGGCCAGGGTAGCGGCCAGGGGAAGCGCGTACTCGGCGCGGCGTGACCCGTCGAGCGGAAGCAGCAGGCGATGGTAGTGCAGGCCGTTCAGGCGGTCAATCACCCCCTTGTAGGCGCGGACTATGAGGACAGGCACAAAGGCCCCGAGGATAACCTTCTGCACCACGCTGCTGATGTTCCACTCGCTTAGCCCGCTGCCTCCATGACTGCTCAGGATCATCAGGTCCACAGCCTCCGACCGGGCAAACTCGACAATCTGCTCCGCCGCGCTGCCCTCCACGAGTGCCGGTGTGACCTCGATGCCTCGGTCCTGCAAGCGTGCCTGTACTTCGTCGAGGTAGGCCCGGCCCTCGGCCCTGCGTATTTGCCAGCTGAACGGATCGACAGACGCGCTGCCACCTGCCTGGTCGCCCAAGGCCAC
>JBFYTF010000598.1:0-6487 GCA_041300865.1 Anaerolineae bacterium | reverse complement strand
CGGTCGTCTTTGCCCTCAGCCGGCCGGCGTCCCATTCCGGGCAGCCATCCAACACGGCCAAGGGGCCCTCGCCTGTCATTCTACCCCAAGCGCCGGGATCCGGCAACTCGAGCCGGCGTCACTTGTGTCGTTTGGCGGGGCCACAGCCAGCCTGCGCGGCCGGTTTGACCCCACCGAAGGGTTGGATATAATATCCAACTGGAGGCCTGGATGAGGACGGGCTATGGACGCACGCAGCAGCTGCAACTCCTTGAGCGACATTGCCTTCCGCCGCCTGTGCGACGGTATCATCGACGGCCAGGCGAGACGACAAGTAACAAGCATCGAGACACGCTGCGCTGCCGGGCGGCGCACAAGAATAGCGAACGGAGGAGGAAGCACACGTGGTAAGCCTGCTGACGATAAAAGATCTGCTATTTGGGAACGACGAGGCGCTGAAAGACGTGCACGACCGCTCATTGGAGCTCCTGGAGACTACCGGCGTCCGCTTTTATTCCGAGCGTGCCCGCGAGATCTGGCATGGCGCGGGCGCAACCGTCAACGGGGACCTGGTCCGCATCCCGGCGAGCCTGGTGGAGCCTGCCCTTGAGCAGGCCCCGGCAACCTTCACGCTGTATGCCCGCGACCCGCGCCACGACCGGCGCATCGATGGCCGCCACACCTACTACTCGCAGGACGGCTGCGCGGCGCTGACCGTCGACTTCGAGACGGGCGAACGCCGCGGCTCGACCAAGGCCGACGTGGCGCGCATGGCTCTCATCTCTGATTACCTGGAGGCCGTGGACATTGTCAGCCCCACCGTGAGCGCGCAAGACGTCCCGGCGCTCGGCATCTGCCTGCATGAGCTACAGGCGTGCTTTCTCAACTCTGGCAAACACGTGCTGACCGAGTCGGTGACCGACGCCCGCGAGGCGCGCGGGCAAATCGAGCTCGGCGCGGCAATCGCCGGCGGCAGAGAGCAGCTCCGCGAGCGGCCAATCTTCTCTAACTTTGTGTGCACCATCTCACCCCTGACCCAGGATCACGGCGGCATCGAGGCAGCGCTCGAATTTGCTGCCGCCGGCGTGCCTGTGGGCATGTACCCCATGGCCACCACGGGTGTTACCTCGCCGGTGACCCTGGCCGGCACCTTGCCCATCGTCAACGCCGAGGTGATCAGCGCCCTGGCCCTGCTGCAGATCGCCTCGCCGGGTGCCAAAGTCTTTTACTCCGGCGGACCGGCTACCATTGACCTGCGCACGGGTGCCTACACGGCCACCTCGCCCGAGGCCATCTGGCTGAGGACCATGGTCGCCAAGATGGCGGGCTTTTACGGCATTCCATCTATTGTCGGCGCGGGTGCCACCAGCGCCAAGATGCCGGGTGCCCAGGCCGCGTGGGAGAACACCTTCTCCTACGTCTTTCCCGCGCTGGCCGGGGCCAGCCTCCTCTTTGGCCTGGGCCTGCTCGACGGCTCGAATCTTCTGACCTACGAGCAGCTGATCCTGGATGCCGAGATCGGCGCTATGCTCCGGCGGTTGCTGGCCGGCGTTGAGTGGAGCGATGAAGCCTTTGCCCTCGGCCTGGTCAAGGAGCTGGGAGCCGGCGGCGTGTACATGGATCAACAACACACGGTCCGCCAGATGCGTCGCGCCCTGTCGCTGCCCCTCATCAGCGACCGCGACAGCTACGATGAGTGGTACGACAAGGGCCAGCACAGCCGCGTCGAGGTCGCGCGCCAAAAGGTGCGCGAGATTCTGGCCAACCACAAGCCCCCGGTCCTGCCCGAAGCCACTCAGCAAGAGCTGGCTGAAATCGTGGCGGCCTATTCACGCCGGACCTGAGCCGGCTACCGACATGAGAATCGAGGTCGACTGCGAGCGTATCCGCCGCAACACCGAGGCCGTCGTCAGGCTGTGCGCCCCGCACGGTATCGAAGTGGCCGGCGTAACCAAGGCCTGCTGTGGTCACCCGGCCGTCGCCCGGGCCATGTTGGCCGGTGGGGCCGGCCTGCTCGCCGAGTCACGCCTGGCCAACGTGCGTCGCCTGCGCCGGGCAGGCATCGACTGCCCGGTTCTCATGCTCCGCCTGCCGTCGCCGGATGAAGCCGAGGAGGTAGTGCGGCTGACGCAGGCAAGCCTCAACTCGCAAGTAGAAACAGTCCGCGCCCTGTCGCGCGCCGCGCAGGCGCAGGGCGTGGACCATCGCGTCATCCTCATGGTGGAGGTTGGCGACCGGCGCGAAGGTGTGATGCCCGAGCGCGTGCTGCAGGTCGCCCGGGAGATGGCCGGGCTGCCGCGCATCGAGCTCGCCGGGTTAGGAGTCAACGTGACCTGCATTGCCGGCGTGCTCCCCACCCGGCAGAACACCCAGTTGGCCGTCGACCTCACCGAGGAGGTAGAGCGCGACCTCGGCCGGCACCTGCCCACCTTCTCAGCCGGCACTTCCGCCACCCTGGCACTGCTGCTGCGCGGCGAGATGCCGGCGCGCGCCAACCAGTTGCGCGTCGGCGGCGCCATCCTAATTGGCGAAGTGGACAGCACGGGCAACTGGCCAAACGCCCTGCCCCACCAGGACGCCTTTGTGGTCTGGGCCCGCGTCATCGAGGTCGAGACCAAGCCCTCCTGTCCCGAGGGTCCGGTAGCGCCCAACGCCTTCGACGAGGTGCCCTGCTGGCCCGACCAGGGCCCCCGGCGGCGGGCCATCGTCGCTGCCGGGAGGCAGGACCTGCGGATCGAGAGCCTGGTGCCGCATCACCCCGGCGTGACCATCGCCGGCGCCAGCTCCGACCACCTGGTCCTGGACGTCACCGACGCCGACCCGCCGGTCCGGCTGGGCGAAGAGCTGGCGTTCCGGCCCCTGTACGGTGCCATCGCGACGGGCATGGCCAGCCGCACGGCCGCTCACGTCGTTAAGCCGCACCGAGGATAGCATCCTCGCCGCTTCTCCAACCCAATCCAACCGATCTACGGCATGTGCCGGAGCCTTTTCGTGCTACAATGGACGAAACGGCAGGTATTGTGCCTGTCGAGAACCCTTTGGAGGACGGAATGTCAGACTACACAAGCTCAACACAGAGAACGGAATGGTCCAAGTCCCTTGGCATCAGCGACCTGGAGCGCTGGCTGACAGTGCTGGGGGGCGTCGCGCTGATCTGGTTTGGCCTCTCCCGGCGATCGCTGGGCGGGCTGGGGCTGATGGCCGGCGGCGGCTACCTAGCCTACCGCAACGCCACGGGCCGCAACCCGGTGCTCGACCTGCAGCGCCTGGCCACCAAGACCGACATCCCCCACATCGAGGGGATCAGCCCGGGCGAGCCGCCACGGCGCTCCGCCGGCTAGGAACAACCGCCGCGACAAGAGAGGCCGGGCGTCCACCTGGCCACGCAGCAAGAAGAAGGGCTCTCCTGCACCAAAGGAGAGCCCCTGCTTGTCCCCACAGGCCCCGTGTGGTCACCAGGCCCGCGAATGAATCATGCGCGAGGTGGGTCTATAGGCCCATCAGCCTCTTGGCGACCACTGCGGCATTCGCCGCATCTTCGGCAAAACCGTCGGCCCCTATCTGGTCGGCCCACGCCTGGGTGACCGGCGAGCCGCCGACCATCACTTTCACACGCTCCCGAAGCCCGGCCTCGGAAAGGTGCTCGATCACCTCCCGCTGGTGAAGCATAGTCGTCGTCAGCAGTGCGGAGAGGGCAACAATGTCCGCATTGTGCTCCCGCGCCTGGGCCACAAACTCGTCGGCCTCCACGTCGATCCCCACGTCGTGCACCAGGAAGCCGCTCGCCGAGAGCATGGAACCCACCAGCGCCTTACCGATCTCGTGGATGTCGCCCTTGACGGTGCCCAGGACCACCGTACCCAGGACCTTGCGCTCCTGGCCGGCCGCGTGCAGCGCCGGCTCAAGCACCTCCAGCGCCGCCTTCATGGCCTCTCCGCCCAAGATCAAGTCGGGCAAAAAGTACTCGCCCGAGGCGTACAGCTCGCCGACCACGTCCATGCCGGCCGAGAAGCCCTGGTTGATCGCCTCCAGGGGATCGATGCCCTGCTCCAGCGCCTGCCGGGCCACACTGGCTGCGGCCTCGTCGTCGCCGTCGATGACGGTCTGGGCCATCTGCTTGAACAGTTCTTCGCTCATGGGAATCTCCTTGCCTACTTGGTGCTGCGCTCGGGCAGCTTGTCCAGCCCATTGGCCCGGGCGTGGCGCTTGGCGATGGCTTCCAGTTCCTGCACCCGCCGCTCGTCGAGGCCGAGGGGCTCCCAGGAGGCAATGAGCTCTTGCACTCGGCGGTGTGCCCGGGCATTGACGTCCAGGGCACCCTTGTCAAACCAGGTCTGGCGAAAGTCCCGGTCGATGACGTCCGTTGGAATATAATCCTCGCGCCGGAAGTATTTCCGGGTGTGCTTGCTCTTCAAGAAGTTGCCCGCGTGGCCGATCTCGCGCATGACATCCAGGGCCAGGGGATCGGCCGAGTCGTCCACGCCGGCCACCAACCGCTTGGCCATGCCCACGATCTCGGCGTCGATGACCAGTTTCTCAAAGCTGAAGCAGCTCTCAAAGTCCATCATGCCCGGCCCGGACATCATGTTCACGCCGGCGAGGGCACCGAGAATGGCGCCCGAAGCCGTCTCCAGGCCCGTCTGCGCATCGACGATCTTGGTGTCCGCCATGCCCAGGTAGGCGTGGGTCGGCAGGCCTCCGGGCTTGATGGCCTTACCGATCTGGGTGTAGGTGCAGTCAAGCATCATCGTCGCCATGGCGCCCATCGGCGTCGTCCCGGTGCGCATATCAAAGGAGGCGGGCGAGCCGCCCCAGACGATGGGACTGCCGGCTTTGGCCAGCTGGTGGATGGTAATGCCGCTCAGGCACTCGGCTGCGTGCTGCACGGCCGAGCCGATCACCGTCGCCGGGCCGGTGGCGCCCGTCAGGGGCATGGACACCAGCTCGGCGGGCACCCCAGCGCGGGCAGCGTCGATGAGGTTGGCGCACGTGATGTCGCTCCACAGCAATGGCGGCGAGGGGCAGACGTCAAACACCGCTCGCGGCATGGCTGCCAGCGCCTCAGCGCTGCCTGCCATGGCCACCAACAGCTCGTGCATGATGGCAAAGCTTTCGATGGCAAAGGTGCCGGTGACGATCGGCTTGCGGGCGCTCAGCAGGAGCAGGTAAAGGCGGTACCAGTCGGCCATGCTCTGCGGCACGTCACCACAGACGATGGACGTCGCCACGGCGTCGATCTGCGGCAGGCCGTCGGCTACGCGCACGTAATTCTCGCAGTCTACGGTTGTCGGCACGCGGGACTGCTTGGCGCCATAGTCGGCGATCTCGATGGCCGCCGAACCGGGATCGTAATGGACGTCGTCGCCCCCATAGTGGACCTTTGGCTCCCCGTAAAAGTCATACAGGTAGAAGGAGCTGGGCGCCGTCTCCACGGCCCTTTCGGCCAGCTCGCGCGGGATGCGGGCCACCCGCGACTGCATGTCCACCTCGGCGCCGGCCTCCGCCAGGAGGCGCAGCCCCTCGTCATAGTGGACCCGCACGCCGGGGTCTCGCAGCAGCTCGTAGGCCTCGTCGATCGCCCTCTTGACCGTCTCGGGCGACAGGAACTCTAACTTTGGTCGTATCATGGTTCCTCCCTGGAATTATGAAAATGGGCACACAAAAGCAATTTGGTTGTCCGCGGCCCCGCGAGTGCAGACCTGTCAAGTTGGCGCGGGGCAGGAGCAGGGACACGGAAAGGGGTGACGGCACACGGCCGGCCGCGCGAGGCTAGCGGGATCAGAGACCTGACTCGAACAGTGGACGCGGGCACAGGGTCCACATCACTTCCGGCTCCTCCCTCCATGGGCTGCCGGGCAGACCCTGCCCGGCGGGGGAGAGTATAGCATAGCCGGCCCAGCCTGTCAAAGGCCACCGGCCGCTTGTAAGGGCGGTGTCAAAGTCAGCAGTGCGACCCACCGTCCTACCCGCGCAATTGTAGGCAGCAGGGGCGAGGCATCCCAGTCAACGGGCTGGTCGGGGCAGGTGGCTGCGGCGGGCGAGAGCGATTCGCCGGGTAGGGTGATGCCCGGGATGCCTCGCCTCTACGCACGGGGGCGCCTGGACGGTTGTGCAGTTGTGTTGTTAGTGGGTATATGAGGGTAGTACCGGACCCCCCAAGGAAGTAGGGGTCGACGGTGTTGGACGGCGTGTGGCTCCGTTCCCCGGACGCGCGGGTGCGGGTAGTCCCTCTGCCCGCGGGCGGGAAGGGGAACGGGCCAGACGGTCTATCTCCGGCCGGGGTGGCGGGTGTGCCGGGCGCCGGGCATGCCGGGGAGGGCCAGGACGAGGAGCAGATCGTGGCGGACACGTTCAGCGACCGGGACCTGGCCGACTTTGACCTGGCCCTGCTTATCATCAAGATACGTTGCCCGCGAACTTGCCTTCTGCGGCCGAGGGACGCTCCTTGGGACGCTGTTGTGGACGTTTCTTGGACGCCCTTGCTGTACAGTCCTGCGGCACACAGAAA
>JBFYTF010000206.1:0-5739 GCA_041300865.1 Anaerolineae bacterium | reverse complement strand
GCAGAAACGCAAGGGCAATCGCCGGCGGCCGGCTCAGCCAGCGGATGGCCCGATACCTGCGCTGGCCGGCAATCGCCGAGCCCAAGATGAGCAGCGATGTCAGGCCGGCCATGACCCGGTGTGTATACTCCAGGATCGAGTCCAGGCGCGGCGGGGGGAGAAGCCGGCCGTAGCAGGCAGGCCAGTCCGGACAGCCTTGCGACGCCTCGGTCAGGCACACGACGCCTCCCAGTGTGACCAGCACGGTGGTCAACAGGGCGGCCGCCAGAGCAAGATCGCGATATCGCCTGGTCACAGGGACGCCGGCCACTGTCCCTGCCGGCCTGGGTGCGGTCTCTGACATGGCTGCCAGTATACCACCGAGTGGCCGGCGCGACAAGGCGAAGTGGGTGGGACTGCAGCCCTCGCCCCGCCGAGCTCCTGCGCAGCACTCGCGAAGAGGGGCCTTGCCCCCGAATATGGCGAGGCGCGGTTTCCGGTGCCGCAGCCCGACCCCGAGGGCGACGAGCCGGGCCAGATGTAGGCTCCGCGCTCAGCCTCCGGGGTGCCCGCCTGGCCTCCGAGTCCCGTCCCCCGCCCTGCCGGTTCCAGGCCCCTCCTGGGAGCGCCGGCACACCTGCACTGCACGCACACCGTCCTGCGTCGGGTGCAGGGGGCGCAAGTGTCCCTGCCGGCTCCGACAATGTGACCCCCAGATGTGACCTGCGGCACTGGGCAGCATGACCCCTGGTGCTATATGCTAGAGGCAATCGGGGCGACAACCAGGCTGCCCCGCAAGCTCAGAGGAGGAGGTCAAGATGCCTGAGCCGATTCTCATTGCCCAAGATCTGAAAAAGACGTATGGAGATGTCGAAGCCGTGAAGGGCATCTCGCTCCAGGTAGCGCGGGGCGAGGTATTCGGCTTGCTCGGCCCCAACGGTGCGGGCAAGACGACGACGATCTCGATGTTGTCGGGGCTGTTTCCACCCACCAGCGGCAAGGTCCTCGTGGACGGTCTCGACCTGGCCAAAGACACCAACGCGGCCAAGGCCAAGATGGGGTTGGTCCCCCAGGACCTGGCCCTCTACCCCACCCTGACGGCCAGGCAGAACCTGACCTTTTGGGGCCGCATCTATGGCCTGAAGGGCAAGCAGCTCCAAGCCCGTGTGGCCGAGATGCTGGAGATGGTGACCCTGACGGACAAGGCCGACAAGGCCATCGACACCTACTCGGGCGGCATGAAACGCCGCATCAACATCGCCGCCGGGCTGCTGCACAAACCCGAAATCCTGTTCCTCGACGAGCCCACCGTCGGTGTAGACCCCCAGAGCCGCAACGCCATCTTTGAGGGGGTGGAGGCACTGAACCGCGCCGGGATGACCGTCATCTATACCACCCACTACATGGAGGAGGCCCAGCGCCTATGCCACCGCGTGGCTATCGTCGATCTGGGCAAGGTCATCGCCCTCGACACACCGGCGGCGCTGATCCGCAGCCTGGGCGGCGGGGTGGTGCTCCTGGGCGTGGCAGATGACGCACCCGAAGACCTGGCGGAGTGCATCGCCCAGGTGCCCGCCGTCCGGTCCGTGAGCCGCAGCGACACATCCCCTGCGGGCAGCACCGGCGGCCGGCTCCATATCGAAATGCATCACCTCCAGGAAGGCTTGATGGGCACCCTCGACGTCACCAACCAGGCCGACGTGCACATCACGTCGTTGGACATCCTGGAGCCGAACCTGGAGAGCGTCTTCCTGCACCTCACGGGCAAGAAGCTGAGGCAGTAGGGAGGTTGCCATGAGTATTCTGACCCTTACCTGGAAGGACCTGTTGCTCTTTGTCAAGGACCGCGGCCGGCTGTTCATGGCCTTCTTGCTGCCGCTGGTGTTCATCCTGGCCTTGGGCTACGCCTACAGCAATTTCGCCCCGGACGGCGCGAAGGTGATCGACCTGCCCGTAGTGAACTTGGACGGGCAGGGAACCATGTCCCAGGCCCTGCTGGAACGGCTCAACCCCGAGCACGGAATGAAGGTGGTGCTGTACGAGGAGGCCAAGGCCCAGGATCTCCTCGAGAAGGGTGACATCGCGGGGGTGCTCTTCATCCCGGCGGGCTTTTCGCAGGACGTGGATGCCGGGCAGCAGGCGACCTTGATGCTCGTGAGCCACCCGGATGCCAATGAAGAAGACCTGGCCGCACTCTTGGCCGTGTTCGACGGCGTGGCCAAGGGCCTGTCGCTGCAGACACAGCTCATCGCTGCCTTTCAGCAGATGGGCCAGATGATGGCCGGCAACCCTCAGGGGGCGGACGCGTTTGCGGCAGACGCCGCCATCGGCCAGGCCAAGAGCCAGTTTGAGCGGGCGAAAACGAGCCCGCTGGTTGGCGTCGAGAAGGTGGATTCGGCGTTGATCCTGCGCCAACGAGCAGAAGCACCGAACGCCACGGAGGTCGCCGTGCCGGGCATCGCCGTGCTGTTCCTCTTCCTGAGCGCCGGTGCGACGGCCCTGAGCATCTACTCGGAGAAGAAGCTCGGCACCTTCCGGCGGCTGCTGTAGGCCCCGCTGCCCAGGGTGGAGCTACTGCCGGGCAAGATGCTGCCCAACCTCATCGTGGTCCTGCTCCAGGCAGCCGTCATCTTTGGCGTAGGTGCCGGGCTGATGCCGCTCCTGGGCCTGGACCCCATCACCCTGGGCAACGTGCCGGCGCTGGCGGCCGTGTCCCTCGTCGTGGCCCTGTGCTCCACCAGCCTGGGGGTGCTTATCGCGGCGCTCTGCCGCACCGAGGCGCAGATCGGTGGCCTTGCCTCCCTGGTGCTGTGGGTGGCGGGCGCCGTGGCCGGAGCCTTTGTCCCCCAGTTCCTGATGGGCGACTTGCTCAACGCCGTGGGCAAGGTCACACCCCACTATTGGGCCATCTCGGCCTACAGCGACATCATCGCCCGGGGTGAAGGACTGGCCGGCGTCGGCCTGCAGCTGGGCATCCTGGCGGCATTCACCGTGGCGTTCTTTGCCATCGGCGTGTGGCGCTTCCGCTTTGAGGCGTAGGGAGGTGCATCATGATCGGACAGACTCTGGCAATTGCGTGGAAAGAACTGCTGATCCTCTTCCGGGACCGGGGCGCGCTGTTCATGCTGTTCCTGCTGCCCCTGTTGCTGGCTACGGTGATCGGCGGGCCATCGACCCTGGGACAAAGGGCGGCCGAGACAGCGAACGAGACCGAGCCGGCCATCCAGCTCGACGTTTTTGTCGTGAACCTGGACGGGGGTGCGTACGGGGATGAGGTGGCCAGGGCGCTGCACGGCATCGACGTGCTCCAGATCACAGAGACAGAGGACCTGGACGCCGCCGACACGGCGGTCGGCAAGGGCGAAAAGCCGGCAGCCATTGTCATCCCGGCCGACTTTTCCCAAAAGGTGGATGCGGGCGAGCCCACGACGGTGCAGGTGATCGTCGACCGGACGCAGGAAGAAGCGACGGGCATTGTGGCGGGCATCGTCAACCAGGCGGTGTCAGAGCTCGGGCTGATCGCCGAGATCCGCTACGGTATTCGCGCCGTGATGGAGAGCACCGGGTCAATGGCCGGCGCCCCGCTCGAGCTCCAGCAGGCGGCCGAAGCCCAGACGCTGGGCGTTATCTGGACGCAGGTCCAGAACCTGCGGCAGAACCCGGTCATCGTCGTACACGGTCAAGATCTGACCGGGATCCCGCCCAAACCGGCGGCCGGCCCCATGGACTGGTACATCGCCGGCTTCTCGGTCATGTTTGCCTTCTTTATCATCACGGCCATAGCGCCGGCAATGCTCCAGGAGAAGGAGCAGGGCACGTTCCGGCGGCTGCTGGCCTCTCCGGCGCGCCGGACGGCGCTCATTGCCGGCGTGATGCTGGCCTACACCCTGATTGTGCTGCTGCAGCTGCTGTTCATGTTCACGATCGGCCGGCTGGTGTTTCACATCAACCTGGGTGACTCGCTGCCGGCCCTGGCCCTGACCATGCTCGCCACGGCCCTGGCGGCCACGACACTGGGCCTGCTGGTGGGGGCCGTGTCCAAGACGAGCGAGCAGGCCAACAGCCTGGGCATGATGCTGGGCTTTGTCCTGGCCATCGTCGGTGGCTTTCCCATCCCCTGGTTCCAGTTTGAAGGCGTTATGGCGGCCATCTCGAACTTGACGCCCCATGCCCACGCCATTCAGGCTTTCAAGGGGCTGACGGTCGAGGCCTTCACGGTCCTGCAGACGATGCCCCACATCCTGGCCGTGCTGGGCTTTGCCGTCGTCTTTTTCGGCGTCGCGCTGTGGCGCTACCGCTTCGATTAGGACGGGATCGTCTGCTGATGACCGAGGGGATTACGACCCGCCGCGAAAACAGCTGGTTCCTGGTTACGAGCTATGTAGTCCTGGTCGCGGCAGGGGTGGTTGGGCTGCGCTTCGATCCTCCTGCCACGGCCGGGCTGCGCTTGGTCATCGTCAGCCTGCTGGCAGCGATCGCTATTCTCCAGCTCCTCCAACCCAGAGAGCGATGCCCGGCCTGGAAGAACCATCTCTACCTGGGGGCCCATGGCGGCCTGGTGGCGGCCCTGATGTTCCTGCAGCCAGGCTGGACCATGTATCCCGTCCTGTACGTGACCCCCATCGTCTGGGCCGTCCTTCGCCTGCCTCTACGTCTGGCCGTAGGCTGGATCTCGGCCTTTACCCTCGCCACGGCTGCCTCCTTTGCCGTTGGCATGAACCCGGGCGAGGGCCTGGTCGCGCTTTTCCTGTACGGCGTTCTCTATGGGTTCATGGGCGCGTTTGCCGGCGTCCTGGCCCGTGCCGACGCCGCCCGCCGTGAGAGCCAGGCCCTGCTGGCCGAGCTGCGCCAGGCCCACGAGCAGCTGCGGGAATACGCGCTCCGCGCAGAGGAGCTGGCAGTTGTCGAGGAGCGCAACCGGCTGGCCCGGGAGATGCACGACACCCTCGGCCACCGCCTGACCGTGGCCTCGGTGCAACTGGAAGCCGTCGAGCGGCTGGGGCTCACCGACTGGGAGCGCGCGGCGACCCTTGTCCGCACCGTTCGCGAGCAGGTGCGGGAAGCACTGGCCGAGCTGCGTGGCACCGTCGCCGCCCTGAGGGCGCCCATCGCCGCAGACCTGCACCTGCGCAGCGCTCTGCGACGCCTGACCGACGACTTTGAGTTGGCCACCGGCCTGACCGTTCACCGCGTTCTGCCCGACGAGATGCCACCTCTGCCCGACGCCCACCGGCTCACCCTCTTCCGGGCCGCCCAGGAGGCGCTGACCAACGTCCAGAAACATGCCGAGGCCGGCCAAGTCTGGATGGTGCTGAGCGCCGGAGAAGGGGCTGTGGCCCTCCTGGTCAGCGACGATGGCCGGGGAATCGCGCCGGGCACCGGGCGGACCGGGTTCGGCCTCCAGGGCCTCCGTGAGCGGGCAGGCCAGCTGGGCGGCGAGCTGCACCTGGAACCGCGCCCCGGTGGAGGAACGCAGCTCTCATGCTGCCTGCCTATGCCCCAGGAGCACGACCGGACCTGAAGCGACCGCGGATGCTGACTCTCGATCTTGATCGTCCCCCGCACCCGGAGCCCGGCCGGCTTCGCTCGCCAACGCGTCGGGCAGCTCTCTTGCCTCCCGAAGATCGCGGATGTCGAATCCTTCTGTGAACCACGCCTCGCAGGTCCCCAGCAGATCACGGGCCTCGGCTGCCCGGCCCCGCTGCACCGGTTGGGCAAAGTGCCGGGCCAGTTGCGCCGCGACGGCTTGCGTCTCGCCCA
>JBFYTF010000575.1:0-4114 GCA_041300865.1 Anaerolineae bacterium | reverse complement strand
CCTATGATCGCTGGCTGCCGGTAAGATGCTTGCACACCCAAGAATGAAAGTCGGTATTGTGATTGTATCGTATAACGCTGCCTTGGCCGTTCGCACGACCTTGGCAAGCCTGCGCGGAGCGAAGAACGTCGTGCCCTACGATGTCTTGCTGGTGGATAATGGATCGGCGATCCCCGAGAGAGACCGTATCGAGCGTGCCTTCCAGATGCACCGGGCAGCGGTCGGCGACTCTTGGACCTACCTTCCTCAGTCTGCCAACCTCGGATTCTCCGGCGGAAACAATGTCGGAATTCGCTTGTGTCTTGATCGTCCGGACATCTCTCATATTTGTCTGCTGAACAGCGACGTCGTTGTTGCGGACTACTGGCTCGACCGACTTGTGGCGACGGGCGTCCCCATCGTCAGCGCGGTTACCAACAAGGCCGACAGCGAACAGTGCATCCCAGTGGACTACGCTCTGGAACTCGTGGGGTGTCTGGAGCAGGAGGGGGAATCGCTCACGGCGATGGCTGCCGAACGGGTGAACGCATTTGCGGAGGGCCGTTTTCGCGCCTTCAAAGGCTGCCTGGTCGAGACGGACGTGACTTTCTTCTGTGTTCTGATGACTCGGGATGCGGTGCACACTGTCGGGCTGCTCGACGAGACCTTTTTCCCCGGCGGCTACGAGGACAACGATTACTGTCTGCGGGCCCGCGAGGCCGGGCTGCCTTTGCACCTGGCGCGGGACTGCTTCATCCACCACTGGGGCTCGGCCTCCTTCGGCCAACTCCAATACGAGTATTTCTCCGAGCGGGCGCAGCGCAACATCCGCTATCTGGAGGAGAAGCACGGGATCACCCTCGAGCGCCACCCAGAAAAGCCCCTAGTTTCCTACGAGAACGACTTCTCATGGGCATTGAGCTCTGGCGGCGATGCGGCCTATCTGCGGCGGCTTAATCGTCACTACCGCGACAGCCTGAGCCCTCTCCTGGCCCTTTTTTTCTCCGAGTTCGAGGGACTCTCGGCGCACGGCGCCAGCGCCGAGGCGGGGCTCCCCGACCGGCTGGCGGAACGGATCGCCAGGGTGAAGGCTGGCCCCGATCCCGCGGCCCGCTTCGTGGACCTGGTCGGTCGGGTAGACGCGCTGCTCGCTCGACCCCCGGCGGCTCCCGCTGAGCTCGACGCCTTCCAGAGGGACCTGGCCGAGACGATCCGAACGGTGCGCGACATGGCCGTCGTCAACCTGGAGCTCCATGCGCTGCTGTTCGCCAGAGGGGAGGAAGCGCCTGCCGTGGCGCCGACCGAGGGCGACGCGCCCACCCTGGCGCGCAAGCTGCGGTGGATGCTGGCCAAAGGGGCGCGTTTCCTTTGGGGCTTCAAAGGCATCGTCTTCTTCGGGGGCTATCCCTATCCGGAGCGGCAGAGCGACGGCTATTTCCAGCGCATCCAGATCATTGACGGCCTCTTCACGGACTACTGGCGGGTCTATGTAGAGAGCACCGAGCTGCCGGGGCGCGATCGCTGGTTCGACCGCCCCGCGGAGCGGATCCTCGTCCTACGGGTTCTGGGGGGCCGTTGGCGGCGGCTGATGGTGCGCAGCCTGGCGGTGCTTGCGGCGCTGAGGTGCCGTCGGATCTATTTCCACAGCGTGTTGCGGATGCACGACCAGCGCTTCGGTCAGCTCCTGCGTCTGCCCTGGCTGCGGCGGGCCATCGATGTCCATGGCGTGGTGCCGGAGGAGTTTCGCTTCCACAACGACTTCTACAGCGCCTCCCTCTACGACCGGGAGGAGCGGCTGGCGGTGCGTCACAGCGACCTTGCCATCGTGGTCTCGCAGGCGATGCACGCCTATCTCCGACAAAAGTACCGCGATGAGCTCAAGGCCCCGGTCGCGGTCTTCCCCATGTTCCCGTCTGTGGTCGGAAACGCGGACCCCAGGCCCTACGCCGGTGGCCGCCCGACCGTCGTCTACGCGGGAGGTCTGCACCGCTGGCAGCAGGTCCCGAAGATGATCCACGCCATCGCCCGGACCCACTCCTTCTGCGACCACCGCTTCTATTGCCCGGAGCCGGATCTGGTCCGGGAGATGCTGCCCCAGAACCTGCGCGACGAGGTGATCGTCGAGCACAAGACCCATGCCGAGGTCATGGCACTCTACACCGAATGTCATTACGGCTTCCTGCTGCGGGAGGACGTGGTGGTCAATCACGTCGCCTGTCCCACCAAGGTCGTGGAGTACATGGCCAAGGGCGTAGTCCCCATCCTCGACTGCGAGAATGTCGGGGATTTCAAGACACTCGGGATGCAGTTCGTACGACTGGCGGATTTCGTGGGGGGGCGGCTGCCGGATGAGACAGCCCGGGACGCCATGGCTCAGGCCAACCTGGCGGTCTTCAAGCGGTTGCGCGAGGTCCGGGATGGGGGAGCCAGGGCCATCCATGACCAGTTCGCCTACCGCCAGGGCCCGGGGCTCAAGCGCCGGGTTCGGGGGCTACTGGCGCTCTGGCTGCCGGTGGGCACTCGGCGCGGAAACCTGGCGCGCCGGATTGCTGGGCGACTTCGCGCGGCCACAGCGCGGGAGGCTGTTCCCAAGGTCGAGCTCAGGCAGCCCGACCTGTCCCAGCTCCCGGAAGGCTGCGACATCCTGATGCAGGTGGATAACTTCGAGGCAGGCGGGCTGGAGAATGTGGTGCTGGACCTCAATCGGACCCTTCAGGCAGCCGGTCATCGGATGGTCCTGGCGGTCCTTGGCCGGTGCGGACCCGCGGTGGAGCGCGCCAGACAGCAGGGCACCCCGGTGGCAACCCTAAGCAAGTCCCCGGAGGCCTATGGGGCCCTGCTCGGACATCTCAAGCCCAGGCTCGCCCTCACCCATTACTCAACCTACGGGGCCGCTGCCTGCGCCGAGGCCGGGATACCCTTCGTCCAGGTCATCCACAACGCCTACATGTGGCTGTCCAATGCCCAGCGGGAGGACCTGCTGGCCTCGGCCCGCCACACGACCGGATTCGTCGCCGTCTCAGACTATGCGCGCCGCTACAGCGTCGAGCGTCTCGGCCTGGACCCGGCCAAGTGCCTGACGATCCCAAATGGCATCGACACCAGCCATTACTCGGACCCTGATAACCTTGAGGTTCGTGCGGCCAAGCGCGCCGAGCTGGGGATCAGCCCCGACGACTACGTGTTCCTAAGCGTGGGGTCGATCAACCACCAGAAGAACCATCTGGCGGCGGTGCGGGCCTTTGAGTCCGCGGCGGCGGACATGGTGCAGGCGCGGCTGGTCATACTGGGTCCATCCTATGAGTCGGCCCTGCTGGAGGAGATCCAGACCTTCATAGTCACCCGCGGGCTTGCGGGGCGAGTCATTTATGCGGGGGCGGCGGACAACGCGCAGCCCTATTACGCCATGGCGGACGCCTTCGTAAGCCCTGCCTATTTCGAAGGGGGTCAACTGACCCTTCTGGAGGCCGTCTGCAATAACCTTTCGGTGATCACCACCGAGATCGGATTCGCATGCCACTTCAAGGGGATGGACGGGGTCGAGGTGGTCCCGCCGGCCTTCGACATCGTGGAATTCTACGGTGGGATCTGGGAGATGACCTCAAGCCCGGCGCTCATCGAACGACTGGCACAAGCGATGCGCCGGACCTACAGGGATCGAATTCGTCCGTGCCTTCCGCCGGAGGTTGTGGTGGCCTTAGACAAGGAGAACAGCTATGCCTGCTACCTGGACCTGATCTCGGTCCTCTTCGCTGGTCGGGGATGGGACGCGGTGCAGTGCCGCGGATCCTGGCCCGAGCGGATCCGCCGCGATACCGGGAATGCGCTCGTCTATTAGCCCGACTGTAACTACTCAGGTACTTCCGCCCAGCCCCCTGACCCCGCTTACGTGAAGCGGGGCTGAGGTGGTGAACCTTGGAAGGTCAGGGTGAGGGCAAGGAAGAGATTCGTGCCCTGTTTGTGGAGGGTCGCGAGATAGGAGCGGATGGTGCAGGAGGTGTCGAGGCCACCCGGGGTGCGGAAGCCACCGGAGACTTTCTATTTAATCTTGAGTCCCCTCCGAAAAGCCATTTCTCCGGGGAGGCTCCCCGGTCGCGAGCCTGAACATCGGGGACGGATGCTCGCCGCGCATGCG
>JBFYTF010000564.1:0-13704 GCA_041300865.1 Anaerolineae bacterium | reverse complement strand
CTGGCGCTCATCCGCAAGATGCTGGAACTGCCCGAGGTGGTGGCCCTGGCTGCGGAAAAGCTGGAACCCCACCACCTGCCCCACTACGCTCAGGACCTGGCCTCGACCTTTCATGCCTTTTACCGCGACTGCCGGGTGGTCAGCTCTGACCCCGCGGACGCAGAGCTGACCCGGGCCCGCCTCTGCCTTGCCCAGGCAGCCAAACACGTCCTGGCACGCACGCTGCGGCTCATGGGGGTCGGGGCGCCGGAGCGCATGTAGCCGGCTAGTTGTCCGAGAATAGGTTGCGCCGCAGGGGCTCCCAGAAGTCGTGGGGGCCCTCTTCGGGCTCCTCTCGATCCCACATGCCGGAGCTGAGGATCTCGTCCAGGCGCTCCACGGCCTCCCGCGCGCCCTGCTCAAGCTCCCGGTACTCCACGGCGGTCAGGAGGAGCACCGCTGCTCCCGCCCGGACCTTGCACTCGCCTTCGGGGTGGAAGACGACCTCGAGCTCGCCATCGCGTCGAATGGACGAGCCCAAGGAATCGCCGGCGCGGGCCAGCAGCCCGGCCAGGCGCCGGAACTCGTCTCGCGCGAAGCGGATGGTCGCCCGTCCCCAGCTCAGGTGCACCATGCCGTGACGGCAGGCGCTGATGGAGCGCGTTTCGTCGATCTGTGCCAGTCGCAGAAAATGCGGTGTCCTCATGGCCGAAACCTCCGGCTCTATTGTACCGCAAAATGACATGCGCTGCAAGGTCTCCGGAAGACCGGCCTAGGGCCGTGTCCAAGTCGCCGATCGCGGGCACCTGGTGCATGATTGCTCACGCCAGATCGCCAGATCTGGCGCCCAGAGCCGCCGATCTCCTGAGACCAGACGTAGGGCTGCACGTCACGCGGCGTCCGGCATGGGCTCAATGCAGCTGGCAATCCAATCCCGCTGTTCACCCGACGGCCCGGCGCTCACCCTCAGCTCGAGAGAGCGGATCTTCAACCCCGCCGCCTGGATCCATTCCCGCACCAGCTGGCCGCTGGCGAAACAAGTCACAATAGCCTGATAGGCGGGTAGAGATGCTTCCTCGGGCGCGAGCGGAGGCGCCAGGCTGTGCCGCCAATCCTGGTTGTCGAGAAAGTGCAGCACCGCCGCGCCGCCCGGGCACAGAACTCGCCTGACCTCTGCCAGCGCAGATTGCAGCTCAAGCCGGTTGAGGTGAAAGAGGCTGGCGATGGCCAGGACAAAGGAAACGCACCCATCCTGCAGAGGGAGCGCAGCCGCCGAGGCGCGGGCGGTCCAGGCCGGCAACAGCCCCGCCCGGGCGCGCTCGCGGCCAAGCTCAACCGCGCGCGCCGTCACGTCGAGGCCGATGACACGATAGCCAGCCTGGGCGAGGAGGGAAAAAGCCCGGCCCGTGCCGCAGCCCAGATCCAGGGCCCAGGCCGGCCCGGACGCCGGGTGGGCGTCTATCAGCTCGGCGAGCAACTGACTGGGAGGCGCCACAGCCCGCGCCTCTGCCCACTCTGTCCAGCTCGTCTCGTCTCCGTCCCGGGTCCAGAGAACCTGTGCGGGTACCTCGGACGCCGCCATGCCGATCTCACCTCCGAGTCTCGAACCGAAAGGCAGGCAACGCCGGGCCGGCCTGCCGGACGCAGGCTTGCAGGCAGGCCCCGGCGATGTGCCGCCCCCTTATGATACCCTCTCCTGCGGATTCCTGCAAAAACGTGCCAGACCAGGCACGATTCCGAAAGGGAAGATGCTCAGGCAGAGTAGGTATTATCCGGCGCGAGCAGGACGCCGGGTGTCAGGAGATCCGGAGGCAGGGGGGTCAGGAGCTGGCGAGCCTGGCCGAGCACACAAAGCAGTTCTCAATATGGCGCGAGGCCAGGATCTGGCGATCCTGGCCGAGCACACAGAGAGCGTGGGCTGCCAGCGGGTTCTTGCGCAGGCGTCTAGCGCAAAGGTAGCCGCGCGAGAAGCAGGCTCGGGGCACGTTGACAATCCCCCCCTTTTACCTTATACTGTGCTGGGCCTGACCTATCCGGCCCGAGCTTGCTTGGGCAGAGGAGCCACGATGAACGTGCACGATGACATCGCCGAAGTGCTGGTCTCGGAAGAAGCAATCAAGAACAAGGTGGCAGAGCTGGGCCGCCAGATCTCGGAGGATTATGCTGGGGAAAAGCTGCTGCTCATCGGACTGCTGCGGGGTGCGATTGTCTTCCTGTCTGACCTGATGCGCTGTATCACCATTCCCGTCCAGCTGGACTTCATGGGCATCTCCAGCTACGGGGCGAGCACCGACAGCGGTGCCGTGCGGTTGGTGATGGACCTGGAGATCGATATCACGGGGAGGCACGTGCTCATCGTCGAGGATATCGTCGACACCGGCAAAACTCTGTCGTACCTGGTGGGCAACCTGCGCGCGCGCCAACCGGCTAGCCTGCGCCTCTGCGCCCTCCTGGACAAGCCGGAGCGGCGCCAGGTGGCCATCGACGTGGACTATGTCGGCTTCGAGATCCCGGACAAGTTTGTCGTGGGCTATGGACTCGACTTTGCCGAGGGATACCGCAACCTGCCCTTCGTCGGCGTGCTGAAGGAGCACCTCTACAAGGAAGTGCTCATGCGGAGCGCTATTCTGCGCATGATGAACCGCTACCTGGGGCAAGAGATCGCCCTGGCCGAGCTGGTCGAGTGGGCCCAGGAAACGCTGCGGGCGGGAGACCTTTCGGCCGACGACGCCGCCTTTCTCGAGGAACTGACCAACCGTGCCGGGCAGCCGGGCACGAGCAGCTTTGGCCTCACCCTGGAGGATTGCGACTACTTGCTGCGCCGCCTGGGTCACGAGATGCGGGTGAGCACCGCGCCGGCCAACGGTCACACGGGAAGGTGAGTGGCTGGGGAGAGGTCCGAGCCGGCCGGTACCCAGGAGGGAAGGTATGGAGCTGGAGCGACTGATCGCGGCAGCCCGCGGCCAAGTGCCGGCGGACCTGCTGCTCAAGAATGCGCGCCTGGTGAACGTCCTGTCGGGTGAAATCCACCCGGCCGACGTGGCCGTCGCCGGCGGCCTGGTGCTGGGCTTTGGCCCCTACAAAGCCCGCGAGGTAGTCGACGTGCAGGGCCGGTTCGTGTGCCCCGGCCTCCTCGACGCGCACGTGCATCTCGAAAGCGCCATGGTTCGCCCCGCCGAGTTTGCCCGGGCTGTTGTGCCCCGGGGCACGACCGCGGTCTTCTCCGATCCCCACGAGATTGCCAACGTGCTGGGCCTGCAGGGCGTGCACTACATGCTGCAGGCCAGCGAGGGGCTGCCGCTGCGGGTCTATGTCATGGCCCCCTCGTGCGTGCCGGCCACCTCCATGGAGACGGCCGGGGCCGAGCTCACCGCCGGCGACATCGAGACGCTGTGGGCCCACGAGCGGGTCATCGGCCTGGCAGAGATGATGAACTATCCAGGCGTGCTCTACGGTGTGCCGGCAGTGCTGGACAAGCTGCGCGCCGCGGCCGGCCGTCCGGTGGACGGGCATGCTCCAGGACTGAGCGGGCTCGACCTGAACGCCTACGTCGCCGCCGGGGTGCGCTCGGACCACGAGGCGACGACGCTTGACGAGGCGCGCGAGAAGCTGCGCCTGGGCATGCACCTCATGATCCGCGAGGGAACGTCGGCCCGCAACCTGGAGGCACTGCTGCCGGCGGTCACGCCGGCGAACGCCCACTTCTGCCACTTTTGCACCGACGACCGCCACCCCGAGAAGCTTCTAACAGAGGGGGGCGTGGACGATGTGGTGCGCAAGGCCATCGCTCGCGGCCTGGACCCGGTCACGGCCATCCAGATGGCGACGATCAACACCGCCCAGTACTTTCGGCGCCACGACCTGGGCGCCGTGGCGCCGGGCTTCCAGGCCGACCTGCTCGTGTTGGACGACCTGGATGGCCTGCACGCCTGGCGGGTATATGCCGGGGGCGCGCTGGTCGCCGAGGAGGGCCGCTTTCTGGCGCTCGCCGCCGGGCCGGCCGCAGTGCCCGTGCCGTCCAGCATGAACCTCAACCCGGCGGCCGTCGACTTCACCATCCACGCCGGGCAGGGAGCGGCACGCGTCATCGGCATCATCCCCGGGCAGATCATCACCGAGGATCTGCGCCTGGCGCCGCGCATCGAGGCAGGCCGGGTGCTGGCCGACCCCGCCCGCGACCTGCTCAAGATGGCCGTCGTGGAGCGGCACCGGGGCACCGCCCGCACGGGCTTGGGCCTGGTGCATGGCCTGGGGCTGCAGCGAGGGGCGCTGGCGTCCAGCGTGGCCCACGACTCGCACAACATCGTCGTCGCTGGCGCGAGTGACGACGACATGCGGGCGGCCCTGGCGGCCATCGTCGAGATGGGCGGTGGCCAGGTAGTGGTCGACGGGGGACGGGTGCTGGCCTCCTGCCCACTGCCCATAGCCGGGCTCATGTCGGACGCGCCTCTGCCCCAGGTCCGCGACGAGGTTGCAGGGCTAACCGAGGCAGCCCACAACCTCGGCAGCACCCTGCCCGACCCGTTGATGACCATGTCATTCCTGGCCTTGCCGGTGATACCCGCCCTCAAGCTCACGGACAGAGGGCTGGTGGACGTGGGCCGCTTTGACTTTGTGCCGTTGTTCGAAGGCTGAGGCGAGGGACCCTCGCCCGGGAGAAAGGAGCTTCTAATGCCCATCACTGTCATCCTCGGCGCGCAATGGGGCGACGAGGGGAAGGGCAAGATCACCGATATGCTGGCCGCCGAGGCGGACCTGGTCGCCCGTTTTGCCGGCGGCGACAACGCCGGCCATACTGTGACCGTGGGCAGCGAGCGCTTTGCCCTGCACCTCATCCCCTCCGGCATCCTCTACCCCAAGGTCGTGTGCATGCTCGGTGCGGGCGTCGTCGTCAACCCGAAGAGGCTGTTGGCCGAGATGGAGGGCCTGGCAGCGAGAGGGATCGACATCCCGGCTGCACGCCTGCGGCTCGACGGGCGCGCCCACCTGGTGATGCCCTACCACCTGGCCCTCGACGGCGCGGCCGAGCGAGCCCGGGGTGGATCGGCGTTAGGCACCACGGGCCGCGGCATCGGCCCGGCATACACAGACAAGGCAGCGCGTAGCGGCATCAGGGTTGGGGAGCTGCTGCACCCGGCCGGCAGCCTGGCTGCCCGCATTCGCGAGCAGGCGCTGGCCAAAAACGAGGTTCTGACGAGGCTGTATGGCGAGGAACCCCTCGACGTCGAGGCCATCGCCGGCGAGTACGTGGATTATGCCCGCATCCTGGGTCCCTACGTGGCCGACGTCTCGGCCGAGGTCGAGGCCGCCGTCCGGTCCCGGCGGCGGATCCTGGCGGAAGGTGCACAGGGCACGCTCCTCGACCTGGATCTCGGTTCATACCCCTTTGTCACCAGCTCTCACCCCACGGTAGGTGGGGTCATGACCGGCCTGGGCATTGGCCCGCAGTACATAGGCCGGGTAGTGGGTGTGGTCAAGGCCTATCAGACGCGCGTCGGGGCCGGTCCCATGCCCACCGAGCTGACAGGCGAGCTGGGGGACAGGCTGCGTGGCACGGGGGCGCAGCCCTGGGACGAGTTCGGCACGACCACAGGGCGGCCGCGCCGCTGTGGCTGGCTGGATGTCGTCACGCTGCGCTACGCCTTGCGCGTGAACGGCCTGACCGAGGTCGCCGTCACCAAGCTGGACGTGTTGTCTCGCTTCGAGAGCCTGAAGGTGTGCGTGGCCTACGAGCTCGACGGCAGCCGCATCGAATCCTTTCCACCCGACCTGGAGGTCCTGGCCCGTTGCCGGCCGGTCTATGAGACACTGCCCGGCTGGCAAGTGGACATCAGCCGTGCGCAGGCCTTTGACGACCTGCCGGTCCAGGCCAGGCAGTACGTGACCCTGATCGAAGATCTGCTCGGCCTTCCGGTTTCGCTTATTTCCGTGGGACCTGCCCGTGATCAGACGGTCCGACGCTAGCACGGCCGGACAGCGGCCCCGGGCCGGATGGCAAAGCGCCGGCCTGGGCTTGGCGCTCGCCCTCCTTGGGGCGGCCGTGGCACTGCTCCTCGGCGGTTGCAATCTGAATCTCACCTCGCCGCCAGAAGCTCCCGGCACGCCCACGCAGGCGGCGGCGGTCACCGAGCCTGTCGCCGAAGCGACACGCCCGCCGGTCAGCAGTCCGCCGGCGCCAACGGTCGTAAGCCTGACCGTCTGGACGACGGAGGCATTCTCGCCGACGACGGTCATGACCAGCGGCCTTATCCTGGCCCAGGAGGTGGCCGCCTTCGAGGCGGAGCATCCCGAGCTGGAAGTTAACCTGGTCCTCAAAAAGCCATACGGCAAGGGGGGTATGCTCGACTATCTCCTCACCACCGCCGCCGTGGTGCCCGATCTGTTGCCCGACCTAGCCATTGTGGACGTCGACGATCTGCCGGCAGTCGTGCAGGGCGACGTAGTGCAACCGCTGGACGAGCTTCTGCCTCCCGACCTGGTGGCCGACCTGTACTCCTTTGCCCGGAGAGGGGCGACGTTCGACGGGGGCTTGATGGGCGTGCAGTTCCAGGCGGACCTGGACCACCTGGTGTACAACACCGGCGAGCTCACCGTGCCGCCGCGGTCGTGGCCGGGCGTGCTGAGCAATCAGGGACCTTATATCTTTCCGGCCGGCGGGCAGGGAGGGCTGGTCAACGACGACTTCCTGATCCAGTACCTGGCGGTCCGGCCCTGGCCGGCTGCGACAGGCGCCGCGGCTGATTTCCTCGAGGAGGAAAGCCTGGCGGCCGTGTTGCAGTTCTATCAAGACGGGGTGACGCGGGGAGTCTTTCCGGCCGGGATTGTGAACTATCACGACACCGAAGCCAGCTGGGTTGACTATGTGGCGGGCGAGGCCGCCCTGACGCACGTCAGCGCGCGCCGCTACCTGGCCGACAGAGCGGAGCTGGATAGCTCGGCGGTCGCGCCGATTCCGAGTATCAGCGGCGCGGCGCCGGCCATCGGCCGGGGCTGGGCGCTGGTGTTGGTGACCTCGGATCCGGCCCGGCAGGCACCGGCCGTGGATCTCATGGTCCGGCTGATGGATCCGACGATCAACGCCGCCTGGAACCTGGCGGCCGGCACATTGCCCACGCGCCGGTCGGTGCTCGCCGAATCGGACACACTGGACAGCTACGCTCGTTTTATTCACCAACAGCTCCTGGCTGCACAGCCTCGACCCCGCCTGCCCAACTATGCCCAGGTGGCGGCGGCCCTACAGGATGCGGTCGAGGCAGTTGTCGCCGGTACGCAGAGCCCAGAAGAGGCCGCAGCGCAGGTCATGGCGAGCCAATAGGATGGAGACATGAGTATCAAGTTTGGCACGGACGGTTGGCGGGCAGTCATCTCGGACACGTTCACCTACAACAACCTGCGCCTCGTGGCGCAAGCCATCGCCGACTATGTCTTGAATGAGGGGCACAACGGTCGGGCGCCCGAGGTCATTGTCGGGTTCGACACGCGTTTTCTCTCGGACCGGTACGCCACGGAGGTGGCGCGGGTGATGGCCGGCAACGGTATCGTCGCCTGGCTGACGCGCGCCGATGCCCCTACGCCGGCCGTCTCTTACAGCGTCGTCGACAAGAAGGCGGCGGCCGGGGTCATGATCACTGCCAGCCACAATCCACCGCGCTACAACGGCGTCAAGCTCAAGGCCGCCTACGGCGGGGCGGCCTCGCCCCAGCAGGCGCGGCGCGTCGAGCACTACCTCGAGGTGGCCGAGGCCCAGGCGCGTGGGCCCAACATCATGGACTACCAGCGGGCCCTGGACGAAGGCCTCATCCGCCGCTTCGACCCTGTGTGGGGCTACTACGCGCACCTCAGCAGCCTGATTGACCTGGACGTGATCTCTAGCGGCGAGCTGCGCGTCGTCGCCGACGCCATGTACGGCGCGGGCCGGGGCTGCATTGGCGAGATGCTGGCTCGCACCCGCTGCCACGTGCACGAGATCCGCGGCGAAATGAACCCCGGCTTTGGCGGCATCCATCCGGAACCTATCGGCCGCTATCTGAATGCCCTGGTGGCGGCCATGCAAGCCTTTCACGCCGACGTGGGGCTGGCGACCGACGGCGACGCGGACCGCATCGGCGCGATGGACGCCCTGGGCAATTTCGTGGACCCCCACCAAATCTTTGCCCTGGCTCTGCGCTACCTGGTCGAAAAGCGGGGCTGGACCGGCCTGGTAGTCAAGACGGTGTCGACGACGATGATGGTTGACCGCCTGGCCGCGCGCTACGGCCTGGCGCTGAAGGAGACGCCCGTAGGTTTTAACCACATCGCGGACTATATGCTCGAGGACGGGGTCCTCATCGGCGGTGAGGAGTCGGGTGGCTTGAGCATCAAGGGCCACATCCCCGAGGGCGACGGCATTCTCATGGGCCTGCTCCTCCTCGAGATCCTGGCCGACGCCGGGGTGCCGCTCCACGAGCTGATCGCCGACGTGCAGCGCCAGGCCGGTCCCACGTGTTACGCCCGCGCCGATCTGCGGCTGCGGCACCCGGTGAACAAGGCGCAGATGGTCACGCGCCTCATCGAAGGGGCGCCGGCGAGCATCGGCGGGGAAGCGGTGCGCTCCGTCGAGACGCTCGACGGCGTCAAGTACCGCCTGGCCGATGACGGCTGGCTGCTCATCCGGC
The DNA here is from genome assembly GCA_041300865.1 of Anaerolineae bacterium. Taxonomy (GTDB): domain Bacteria; phylum Chloroflexota; class Anaerolineae; order JAAYZQ01; family JAAYZQ01; genus JAAYZQ01. The sequence goes on along the minus strand of JBFYTF010000564.1, from coordinate 5,071 downwards.
CCTCGGGCACTGAGCCCGTGCTGCGCGTCTACGCCGAGGCGCCGACCCACGCTGGGGTCAAGGCCCTCCTGGGCTTTGGGCAGGAGGTAGCGGCCGGGGTGTGAAGGGGCCGGCACGGATGCCCTGAGAGCGCCCGCTTCTGGCCGGCATTTGCTCCGGATGGATTGCCAGATCCGCCGGCCGCCGCGGCGACCGCCGAGCCGGTGTAGAGCCCCGTTCCACCCGCGAGTTGCGCCCCAGGGAATGTGTGGTATAATGGCCGCAATTCGGACCAGGTGAGTAGGATTTGCAGGCAGAAGTCCTGGATCGCATCTTGCCGACGGTGTCCAAGCCGGGGCGCTACACCGGGGGCGAGTGGAACAGTATCCTGAAAGATTGGGAGGCCAGCGACGTCCATTGGGCGCTGGCCTTCCCTGACGTGTATGACATTGGCATGTCGAACCTGGGGCTGGCCATCCTCTACGACCGGCTGAATGCTACCGAGGGGGTGCTGGCCGAGCGCGTGTTTGCGCCCTGGGTGGACATGGAGCTGGCCATGCGCGGCGCCGGCCTGCCACTCTTTGGCCTGGAGAGCCGCCGGCCCCTCGCCGAGTTTGACCTGCTCGGGTTCAGCCTGCCCTACGAGCAGCTCTACACCAACGTGCTGAACATGCTCGACCTCGCCGGGCTGCCGCTGCTGGCCGCGGACCGCGCCGACGGCCAGCCGCTCATCGTCGCCGGGGGCGGCGCCGCGTTCAACCCGGAGCCCATGGCCGCCTTTATCGACGCCTTTGTCCTGGGTGACGGCGAGGAGGCAGTGCTCGACATTACGGAGGCGGTGCGTCAGTCGCGGCGCCAGGGCGAAGGGCGCGAGGCGTTGCTGCGCCGCCTGGCAGCGATCCCGGGCGTGTACATCCCCCGCTTCTACGAGGTCCGCTACCACGACGATGGACGCGTGGCCAGCGTGGCGCCCACTGTTCCCGAGGCGCAGCTGCCGGTGCGCAAGCGGATCGTGGCGACCCTGCCGCAGCCCGTTACCCGGCCGGTGGTGCCCTACGTCGAGACGGTGCACAACCGAGCCGCCATCGAAATCCAGCGGGGCTGTGGGCGCGGCTGCCGCTTCTGCCACGCCGGCATGGTCTACCGACCGGTACGCGAGCGACCTGTGGACGAGGTGCTGCGCGCCGTGGACGAGCTGGTGGCCAACACCGGCTACGAGGAGATCGCCCTGCTATCGCTAAGCTCCAGCGACTACACGCACATCGACGCGCTGGTGGAGGGGCTGGTGGAGCGCCACCGCGACCACCGCCTGTCTATCTCGCTGCCCAGCCTGCGCATCGAGTCGGTGTCGGTGCGCCTCATGGAGCAGCTGCAGGCCAGCGGGCGGCGGTCGAGCTTTACCTTTGCCCCCGAGGCGGCCACAGAGCGGCTGCGGGGCGTGATCAACAAGCCGATCCCCGACCAGGATCTCCTGGACGTTGCCGGCGAGGTTTACAGCCGGGGCTGGAAGACGGTCAAGCTGTACTTCATGATCGGCCATCCGACGCAGACGCTGGAGGACGTGGCCGGCATCGTGGACCTGGCGATGGCGGTGCGCGACGTGGGGCGGCGGGCCCTGGGCCGAAAGGCCCAGGTCAACGTCGGGGTGTCGACCCTGGTGCCCAAGCCCCACACCCCCTTCCAGTGGCTGCCCCTGGCCGGCGAGGACGAGGTTCGCGCCCAGCAGGAGTATCTGAAAGACAACCTGCGCGGCCCCGGCATCAAGCTCAATTGGAACAACTACCAGGAGACGCTCCTGGAGGCGGTGCTGTCCAGGGGCGACCGGCGGCTGGCGGCCGTGATCCACCGCGCCTGGCAGCTCGGGGCGCGCTTTGATGCCTGGAGCGACCAGTTCCGCCTTGAGGCCTGGCGGCAGGCCTTCCGCGAAAGCGGGCTCGAGGTCGGCTTTTACGCCGGGCGGGCCCGCTCCCTGGACGAGACCCTGCCGTGGGATCACCTGGACGCCGGAGTGACCAAGCGCTACCTGGCCCGCGACTACGAGGCATCGCTGCGCGGTGAGACGCGCCTCGACTGCCGCGAACAGTGCTACGCGTGTGGCATCCTCACCGCTTTCCGCGAGGAACGGGCCGGGGTGTCCGAGGACGCGTGGGCCTGCCCGCCGCTGCGCCCGGTGGCCGAGTAGGGGACCACGATGCAGGAACAGCCGGAGCTATGGCGCGTGCGGCTAACCTTTGCCAAGGCCGAGGCGCTCAAATACATCTCGCACCTCGACCTGGCCCGGGCCTGGGAGCGGCTCTTTCGCCGCGCGGCGCTGCCCGTGGCCTATTCGCAGGGCTTTAACCCGCGGCCCCGCTTCCAGATCGCCTCGGGCCTGCCCGTGGGCGTGACCGGGCGGGCGGAGCTGCTGGACCTGTGGCTGGCCGAGCGACTGGAACCGGCCGGCGTCGTGGCACGGCTGCGCCCGGTATCGCCGCCCGGGTTGGAGGTGCTTGCCGCCGAAGACGTCGATCTCCGGGCACCGGCCCTCCAGGCCCTGGTCCGGGCGGCCGAGTACGTCACGCTGCTGCACACCTCGGAGCCGGTAGAGGCCATCCGCGCCCGCGCGGAAGCGCTGCTGGCCGCGACCAGCCTACCTCGGCAGCGACACCACAAGGGCAAGGTGCAGAGCTACGACCTGCGCCCCCTGGTCCAGTCTCTGGCGGCGCGGCACGCTCCGGGCGACGACGCGATCGTATTGGAGATGCGGCTGCAGGTCAGCTCCGAAGGGGCCGGACGGCCTGACCAGGTTCTGGAGGTATTGGGCCTGTCGCTCGCCGCGCGCGGCACCGAGCGAACCAAGCTTCACTTCGATTTTGACAAATAGCCGGGGAATGGTATAATCGGCTTTCGCAAGTACAGCGGCGGGTCCTGTGGGCCCCTCTGCTTGTTGATATCAGTATGCTGGAGGATGGCCCTCATGTATGCAGTGATCAAAACCGGTGGGAAGCAGTACCGGGTAAGCCCCGGTGATTCCATCGAAGTGGAAAAGTTGCCCTACGAAGTGGGCGCAAAGATCGAGCTGGACCAGGTACTCCTGGTAGCCGGGGACTCGCAGGCCAGCATTGGCCAGCCCCTGGTCGAAGGAGCCATAGTCAAGGCAACCGTCACCCGCCAGGCCAAGGGGCGAAAGGTGATTGTTTTCAAGTATCGCTCCAGCAAGCGCTACCGCCGCAAGAAGGGTCACAGGCAACAGCTGACCCGCTTGCGCATCGACGAGATCGTGGCTTAGGCGCGGCTAGAAAGGTAAACGATAGATGGCACACAAGAAAGGTGGCGGCAGTACCCGCAACGGGCGGGACAGCCACGGCAAGCGATTGGGCGTGAAACGATTCGATGGCGAGGTGGTGACCGCGGGCAGCATTATTGTCCGCCAGCGAGGCACCCAGGTCCGGCCCGGCACCAACGTCGGCCTCGGCCGGGATTTCACCCTCTTTGCCACCGTAGACGGCCGTGTCAAGTTCGAGGTTGTGCGCGAGGGGCGCAAGCAGGTGAGCGTTTACCCCGAGCAGGTCGCGGCAGTAGAGGCGTAAACCATGAAAGAGAATACACATCCGAAGTACTTTCCCGAGGCCCAGGTGATCTGTGCCTGCGGCAACACGTGGACGACGGGCGCGACGCAGCAGGTGATCCGCACCGACGTCTGCTCGGCGTGCCATCCATTCTTCACCGGCGAGCAGCGTATTGTGGACACGGCCGGCCAGGTGGAGCGCTTTATGCGGCGCCTGGAGAAGAGGACCGGTACCGGCGGGGAAGAGGAGACGGCCTGATTTCGGGCCAGGTACAAAAGGGGCAGAGTCGCGGCTTTGCCCCTTTTTGATTTGGGCGGGGAAGAAGAAGCTCGATGGAGGAGACAGGCGGCATGCGCCACAGTTACAGCGGTGGGTGGATCGAGGTCGTGTGCGGGAGCATGTTCAGCGGCAAGACCGAGGAGGTCATCCGCCGTGTGCGGCGGGCCCGCATCGCCCGCCAGCAGGTGCAGGTCTTCAAGCCGGTTCTCGACAATCGCTACTTCACCGAACGGGTAGCATCGCACAACGGGCTGCAATGGGAGGCGGTCCCCGTGGGCAATGCCCGGGAGATTCTGGAGCGGCTCGATCCGGAGACGACGGTCGTCGCCGTCGACGAGGCCCAGTTCTTTGACTGGGAGATCTCGGCCGTGTGCCAGGAGCTGGCGGAGCGCGGCCTGCGGGTCATCGTCGCCGGCCTGGACATGGACTTTCGCGGCGAGCCCTTTGGCCCCATGCCCCTGCTCATGGCCGAGGCCGAAGAGGTGACCAAGCTGCAGGCCATCTGTGTCGTGTGCGGGGCACCGGCCAGCCGCACCCAGCGGCTCATCGACGGCGAGCCGGCGGCCTACGACGACGCGGTGATCCTGGTCGGCGGCAGCGAATCCTACGAGGCACGCTGCCGGCAGTGCCACGAGGTGCCAGGCCAGCGCGCCTGAGACCGGCCCCGCACGCGGTGGTGCAGTCAATTGTCGGGGGCACGGCCGGACGCCAGATTGCCCGGGCGCATGTCAGTGCGCCGCCCCGATTCGGGCGCCCCTACAACTCTTCGGGGGGGCGCGCGGCTCTCCGCACCTGGAGGCGGAAGCCGGTCATGCCCACGACCTCGACGTGTTCGCCCTTTTCTAGAGGGCCTTCGAGGCTCTCTGCCTGCCACAGCTCGCCCTTGACAAAGACGGTGCCGTGCGGCTCCAAGGGGGTGCGCGCCTCAGCCAGCTGCCCTATAAGGCCCTCGCGGCCGGTGACGGGTGGCCTCCGGCGCGCCTGCACGACCTTGGTGACGGCAAAGGCAAAGAACAGGCCGGTGACCAGGGCGACGGCGACGATGGCCGAGAGGGAGACCCGGTAGAGGGGCGAGTTAAAGAGCAGGAGAGCCCCGACAACCAGCGATATCACACCGCCCGCGCTCAGCACCCCGTGGGTCGCAGCCTTGACGTCCACGACAAAGAGCACAAAGGCCAGGATGATAAAGGTCAGCCCGGCATAGTTCACCGGCAGCACGCCCAGGGCGTAGAAGGCCAGCACCAGGCTGATGGCGCCGACGATCC
>JBFYTF010000563.1:0-7333 GCA_041300865.1 Anaerolineae bacterium | reverse complement strand
GCCGGCGTTGCGCACCAGCATGAAGGGGCAGGCCAGGCAGAAGACATTCCCGAACAGCAGCAGGGCCAGGACGACGAGGCCCCGGTAGTGGACCCACACCCCGACCGTCGCCAGGTTCTTGGGCGCTAGCTGGGGACCGGCCAGCCCGTCTGCGATGAGGAGCAGCGCGACCAGAAACAGGGGGACCTGGAACGCCGTGCGCAGATGTGGCCAGCGCAAGACGCGAGACAGGCCGCCGGCTTCTGCCTCGAGGCGTGCTGCGGCTGCATCCGAAGCGTGGTCCGTGTCTGCTTCTGTGCCCTGGAAGTTGGCGTCCGCCTTCATAGCGCCATCATACCCCGGATCAGTTTATGGCACATCGCCGACGCCGGGGACGTCGACCTTCTCTTCCAGAGATCGGCCGTCGGCCAGGGTAGCGCGGACCAGGATGAACCAGTCTCCCGTCATCGTGAACTTTAGCTCCCCCCGGTAACGTCCGGGCTCGATCTCGACCGCGGGTGCCAGGACGGGCACCATGCCGGCGTGCGACATGTTGCCCTCCAGCTCGACTTGAGCACCCGGGAGGGGCCGGCCGTCGGCGCCGGTCAGGCTGACCAGGACGACGGCCGGGCCCATCTGGGGCGGCTGCGGCTCGACGGCCAGCTCAACCTGCACGTCAGGCAGGCCGCCGCGCCCGCGGTCACAGCCCGAGAGGCCAAGGAGCAACAACAGGCCGAGGAAGCAGAACCAGCAGAAGGATGCCGTTGGCCGGCTGACTCTCGTTTCCACAGGGATCTTTCTCCTGACCTATGGCTCGCGGACCTCGACCTCGACGGTCATGGTACCCGCTTTTTCAAACTGCAGGTCGACGTTGAACCTATCGCCGGGCTGAAGGTCGTCCTGGATGCCGATGAGCATGACGTGATAGCTGCCGGGCTCGAGGACGACCTCGCCGCCGGCCGGGATCTCCAGCCCCTCGGGCAGCATCCGCATTTTCATGACGTCGCCCTCCAGCACCGTTTCGTGGATCTCGACGACGCCCGCGACCTCGGTCTCGCCGCCCAGCAGGCGGTCCGGTTCCGGACCGTCATTGACCAACCGCATGAAGATGGCCCCCGTGCCCGGCGCGGCCATACCCTGGTCCATGGTGCCGGTGCCTTGCACTTGGCCCCCGGCCATGGCGGGCCGGGCCCAGACTTCTGCCACGCGCAGGCCGGCGTCCGCGGACGAGCCGCACGCGGCCAGGACCAGGACCCCCAGCAAGACACCGACGGCGAGGATCACTCGTGCGTTCGACACTGCAACCTCCTCTTTGACGGCCAGTTTCCCCGGGCAAGCCCGGGACTCCCCTGCACGCAAGCCTGACTCCCCGGCTGACCGGGGTTTTGGTTCCTCACTCCAGCAACTGTTTCACGTCGTGCGCAATGTCCTCCGCGAGCGTGCCGTAGCTCTCGCGCAGGCGCCACACGCCCTCGGGGTCCAGGACAAAGGTCGTCGCCGTGTGGTTGATCAGGTAGCCGAGGGCGCTCTGCGATGACGTGTCTACCTCGTGATAGACGTCAAAGATGTCGTACACCCCCTGGAGCTCCTCGGGCATGCCGGTGAGCCCCACAAAGTCCGGGTTGAAGGCCTGGACGTGCCTGCCCAGCCGCTCAGACGTATCGCGCTCCGGGTCGACGGTCACAAAGGCAAACTTGACCCGGCCGGCATCATCACCCAGCAAGTCGTGGACCTGGCGCCAGGTAGCCAGCGTCGTGGGGCAGACGTCGGGGCAGGAAGTGTAGCCGAAAAAGAGGAGCACAACCTTGCCCTCCTGGTCGGCGAGATGAAAGGGCCGGCCGGTGTGGTCCAGGAGCGTGAACTGTGGCACGGCCAGCGGCTCGTCCAGGACCGAGCCACGAAAGTCAGGCCCACCGCACGCGGCCAGCAGTCCGGCCGCGGCGAGCAGGGGCAACAACCAGGCAACGGGCAAGGGCCGCATCCCAGTCACTCTCACCTTTGCTCCTCCCGGGTCGTGTCGTACTCCACAGAAACACAAGGCTCGACCAACGGCCGGCCGCGGCGTTACAGAACTGTGTCCAGGCAGGCCAAGAGCAGCACCAGGGCCAGGTAGATGTTGGAGGCGTGGAACAAGGCGTACGCCTGCCGGGCGGTGGGCTGCATCAGCAGCCGCAGGTTGCGGGCCAAGAGGTAGGCGCTGGCCAACCCGACGGGCACAAAGTAAAGCCAACCCAGGTCAGGATGGGCCACCAGGGCCAGGGCGGCCAGCACCGTGCCGGCCGTGTGCAGCAACACCCACCACGCTGCGGGCCGCGGCTGGACCTGCACCGGCAGCATGGGAAAGCTGCCCCGGGCATAGTCCTCGCGGTAGACGATGGCCAGGCTCCAGAAGTGGGTCGGGGTCCACAGAAAAACGAGCAGGGCCAGAATGATGGCCGACGGCTCGTCCCAGTTGCCCGCCGCGGCGCTGCCGCTGAGGACGGCGGCACTCCCCGCCAGCCCACCGATGACGATGTTCAGCGGAGTGCGGGGCTTTAGCCAGACGGTATAGACCGGCACGTAGATGACCGCCCCCAGGAGCAGAAAGGCGGCCAGCGCAGGGTTAAAAGGCAGCACCGCCAGGGATGGGAGAAGGATCATGAGCACACCGGCGTACGGCACCCAGCCCGGCCGGGGGATGGATCCCGTGACCAGGGGACGGCGGTGCCGGGTGCGCGTCATGAGCGCATCCCTGTCTTGTTCCAGGTACTCGTTGAGGGCCGAGGCGCCGCCCGCCGAGAGGCCACCGGCTACCAGCAGCAGGGCCAGGGGACCCAAACCCGGCCAGCCGCCGGCGGCCAGGAAAGCGCCGCCTACTGCCGCGAACAGCAGCAGGGCGACGATGCGCACCTTGAATAGAATGAGCAGCGCCTGCCGCCGCGAGCTGACGGCGGCATCGCCTGGCTCGCTGCCCTTCGCTGCTCGACCAGCCATTTCGGACAAACCCATTACGACTCCTCTGCTTGGTAAGTCTTTTTGCCCACGATCCGGGCGTAGCCCGCCCCCAGGATGAGGGCAAAGAAGAAGAACTGGACGGCATAACCCAGGTGCCGGCCTTCGGAGAGGTCGATCTCCGGTCGCACCCGATAGGGCAGGGAGAGCACGGCGCCCTCCTCGTCAGGCGGCGTTTGCAGCAGGTACACAGGCAGCAGCGGGTAGGGCACCTGGCTCTGGATGGCCTCGACGTCGACGCGATACCACTCGCGCAGGGGCCCGGTGGCTGCGGCCGACGCCCGGCCACGGGGCGGTGGTTGGGAAAGCTGCAGAAAGCCACTGACGGTCTGCAAGCCGGGCTCGTCAAAGCGACTCCACGTGTCCGCAGCCGACTCCTCGAAGGGGATCCAGCCGCGGTCGACGAGCACCGCCTCGTCCCTGCCCTCCAGCAGCAGGGGGACAACGAGGTGCACGCCCGGCTGCCCTTCCCAGTTCTGCTGGGTGAGGGCCACCTGGTGCGCAAAGTCAAACTGCCCACGCGCCACTGCGCGGTGATTCGTGATCTGGGTCAGGTCGTCGGGCAGCGACCCGGCGTTCAGGTCCAGCGGAGCCGCGGCCAACTGCTCGACCAACAGCGCGTTCCGCGCCTGGCGCTGCTCGAGCCGGTCGAGCTGCCAGAAGCCCAGCCGCACGAGGACGGCCATGCCCCCGAGGACCAACACGGTCGTCAGCAGCCAGCGCCGGCTGACCAGCGCCCGCAAGGGCAGCCACTGGTCCAGGCGAGAGGCCCGCCTCACGGCCTTTTCTCCTGTTTCTCGAAGCCGGGCGCGATCATGCGCTCCTCGGTGGCCCACTCCGAATCGGGCAGGGGCTCCTTCCGCTCCTCCTCACCAAGGATCTGGGCGATAAACACCAGCGCGGCCATGACATACATCATGCTCCCCGGGATCCACATGAGCACCCCGGCCAGCATCTGGTCCTGGAGGATGGTCATGGTGCCCGGGCGCGCAACGCGGGTGTAAAAGGAATAGATGGGTTCGCTGGCAAAAGCGATCGCGACGCCGGTGAGCATGTTGGCCGGTACAACCGAGAGGGCATAGGCCGCGCGCATGCCCCGGGAGAGAGGCTTGTGGATGTGCGGGGCAGCGCCGATGAGATGCCACCAGAAGAGCATCGCCGTGCCGAAAAAGGTGAGGTGCTCCAGGTCGTGAACCAGGTCGCTCTCCAGGGCGGCGTTGTAGGCGTTGGGGTCGTGCCAGCCGACCAGCACCACGACGAAATAGATCCAGGTCAGGCCGGGCGTGGTCAGAAGGCGAAGGGTACGCCGGAATGCGGCCCCAGGCTTGAGCCAGCCCCCCACCTCCCGCCGCAGAACCGGGGGCAAGCCCCACATGGCGACGGGCATCGGATCGGCGATCCAGATCAGGGGCGGCGCGATCATGACCAGGAGCAGGTGCTGGACCATGTGCATGTAAAAGAACTGGCTCGCCAGGGTGTCGATGGGCGACATGAGGGCCACGGCCACGACGACCAGCCCCGTGAGGTAGGCCACCGTGCGCCACAGGACCACCAGGTTCTTGCCGCCGCGGCGGCGCAGGCGCCAGCGACCGGCCAGGTGCAGGGCAGCAGCCAGCCCGAGGGACAGGAGGATCTCGAACCGCCAGCTCCAGGAGAGCAGGATGACGTCGAGGAAGCCGCTCATCAGAGGCCAAGAGGCCGGCAGCAGGCCGGCAGCTCACTCAATGGACGACCGTGCCCATCAGATACAGGGCGGGGTAGAAAAAGACCCAGACCACGTCGACAAAGTGCCAGTAGATGGCGCAAGCCTCCACGCCCCAGTGGCGCTCGGCACTGTACAACCCCTTCCGGCCGGCGTTCCAGACGATCAGGATGAGGATGACCCCGGTGAAGACGTGGAGGGCGTGCAGCCCGGTCATGCCAAACAGCACCGCACCATAGACGCTGTCCCAGGGCTTGATGTGCCCCTGCCACTCAAAGCCGACGACGCCGACAAGGAAGAGGGTCCCCAGGGCAGCCGTGATGAGCATGCTGCTGAGAAACGTGCGGCGATCATCGTGGGCGGCGGCCGACTCGGCGCGGTTCATGAAGAAACTGCTCACGAGCAAGATCGAGGTGACCACCAGGCCCAGCATCTGGTCCAGCTCGGGCCTGGTGTTGCCCCAGAGGTAAAAGCGCGAGGCGAGGAGCCCACCGAACATGAATGACTCGGAAGCAAAGAACAGCCAGAGGCCGAGACGGTTGGCCCGCAGCTGCTGGCGGTAGGTGGGCAGGGTGTCGGTGCTCATCAGTGTGACTCCTCTTCGGTCCACAAGCTGCGGATGTGCATATAGTACTGCAAGATGATGCCCGCCTTGACGAGGGCGATGATGAACAGAAACACCGTCGAGCCGTTGGTGACCCCGGCGATGACGAACTCCAGCCCGGTGAGCACGGCCAGTCCCACGAGGACCAGGAAGCCCTGGCGGTAGGCCGCCCGGCGCGCTGCCCGGGTGCGGTCAACTTCTGGTTCTTGGGCCATGGATCTAGCGCCTCCTTTGTTATTCCGCGGCTGCCGGCACTGACCCCGGCACCTGGACGTACGTCGAGCCGGCCAAGCCATAGTCATACGGATCGCCGACGACGCGGATGGGCTGCGGGTAGTTTAGCTCGGGCACGGGCGACGGGATCTGCCACTCGGGCGACCGGGAGCGCCAGGGATTGCGCGCCGCCACCACACCGCGCCAGGAGCTCCACGCCAGGTTGACGATGGCGATCAGCACCGACAGCCCGATGACAAAGGCGGCGATGCTGATGGCGAGCTGCCAGCCGTCGATGCCCAGCGCCGGATCGTAGTCGACAATGCGGCGCCGCATGCCCAGGAGGCCAACCTGCATCTGGCCCAGGCTTTGCACCCAGAAGGCCGGCGTCATGAGCCAGAAGTGGAGCTGGCCCAGGCGCTCGTTGTACATGCGGCCTGTCACCTTGGGGAACCAGTAGTACAGGCCGGCAAAGAAGGGAAAGACGAATCCCCCGAACATCGTCGCGTGAAAGTGACCGACGATCCAGTAGGTGTCGTGCAGGAAGAGGTTGGTAGTAACGATGCCGTTGGGCGGGCCGCTCAGGCCGCCGATCAAGAACACGGACAGGGCGCCGAGGATAAAGAGCATCGGCGTAGGAAAGGTCAGCTTGCCCCCCCAGATGGTGGCCACCCAGCTAAAGAACTTGACACCGGTGGGAATGGCCACCAGCAGGGTGGAGAACATGAAGGGGATGCGCAAAAAGCTCTCCATGCCGGAGGTAAACATGTGGTGCGCCCACACCAGGAAACCGGCCAGGGCAATGGCCATGCTGGACAGAGCGACCCACTTGTAGCCAAAAAGGGGCTTGCGGGCAAAGACGGGCAATAGCTCGCTGATGACTCCCAGCCCGGGCAGCACAAAGACATAGACCGCCGGGTGGGAATAGAACCAGAAGAGGTGCTGGAAGAGGATGGGGTTGCCCCCCTGCGCCGGATCGAAAAAGCCCATGCCCAACAGGCGCTGGAACATGACCATGATGAACGACAGGGCGATGAGCTGGGTGGCGGTCAGGGTTATGACGTTGGTGGCCAGGATTCCCCAGGAGAGGATGGGCATGCGGAACAGGCTCATGCCCGGCGCGCGCATGGTAAAGATCGTGGTCAGGATGTTGACCGCGCCGGTGATGGACGAGATTCCGAAAAAGAAGACGGACGCAAAGTACATCTGCATGCCCAGCGGCGCCTGTGCACTGAGAGGCGGGTAGCCGGTCCAGCCAGTGTTCCAGCCGCCGACGACCATGCTAGACAAGAAGACGATGCCCGCCGGAACATTGATCCAGAAGGCCCAGGCGTTCAGGCGGGGAAAAGCCATGTCGTTGGCTCCGATGAGCAGGGGGATCAGGTAGTTGGCCAGGCCCGAAACGCCCAGGAGGATGGAGATGATCATCCCCCAGCCGTGCATGCCGATCATGGTGTTAAACACGGCCGGATCCAGCCACTGGCGCCCTGAGGCGGCCAGCTCGATACGAAAGAGGCCGGCCATCGCCCCGCCCACCAAGAGCATAAAGATCGCCAGGACGATGTACTGGATGCCGATGACCTTGTGAGAATAGTCGACGTCAAAGTAGCGCATCCAGGCGGGCTTTCCCGGGGGTGGGCCGTGGTGCAGGGGCGTCTCTTGGCCACGCGCCCACTTGGCCCAATCGGTCATGGTGCCGGCACCGATCAGGAACGCGATGACGCCGAGCATGGCGCCGGTGACGACGGCCGGCTCGGCCTTCCAGGGTTCGAGGCCCATGAGGGCGCGGATGCCGACGACCAGGCCCATGCCCAGCAGAGTGCCCAGGACCTGGGCCAACAGAC
>JBFYTF010000615.1:0-7328 GCA_041300865.1 Anaerolineae bacterium | reverse complement strand
CACGGCTGAACGTCATCGATCCCACCGCCGGCTCGGGCCGCCTACTGGTGCCCTTCAAGGAGCGCGGCCACCACGTCTTCGGCGTCGAGCTGGATGCACGGCTGGCCGAGATCGCGGCCAGGGCCATCGGCAAGCGCGCAGTCCGCCAGGGCGACGTCATGGCCTACGGCCCGCTCATCCCCGATGGCCGCTGGCAGGTGGCCGCGGTCAATCCGCCCTACGGCCTGTGGTGGCCCGTGCCCGAATCGAGCCCCTACTGTAACTTTACCCATAGTTTTGCCGCGATGGCAAGGCTATGCTTCCAACGCCGGCTGTCGACGAACAGGTTACCGGCAGCCAGATACCTCAACTTACCCAGCCCAACTTCCGGATTGTCTCACGCCACGTGGTCTGCGCTGCATGGTGGCGGATAGCCCCGGGCGATTTGAGAAGGGCTGCGACGCGGCCGCCGCTGGGATACACGCCCTGTGTATGAAGGATCATGACTGCCTGATGGACCTCATCACTCAGCTCTTGGCTCGTTCTCTGGCTGCATTCCGCTCGATGGGCTTTGTATCGCGCCGAGATGGCATGACACAACTCCGGGAAATGGTGAATAAGGGCAGTATGATCGCGTCCCAAACGTTTCGCAATCTGGCGCATAGCGGGCGGCGGATGCTCATCACTCGCCAGCACTGTTTCCAATGCGCACCGCATCTGCTCAACATCGAAGGGCCTGGCTGGTGCCTGAGCATAGCATGGAGATTCCTTCTTCCTGGCCAGGTTCATCTTGGCCCGATCCGCCACGATAGGTTCTTCGGTCAGGAACTTCAGGGGTGATGTTCCCAAGTGATAGCACATGTGCAAGAAGAGCTCGAATTGTGGCACGGTACCCCTTTTCAGCCAACCTGCAATCCTGCCCTTGTGTAACCCAAGTTCGCGTGATAACGCGCTACGGTTTCCTTCTGTCAGCTGCTCCACGTACGCAGAAAGGGTCTGCACGATTCTTTCTCTCTGTGGTGGAGAAGACAACCCCGGTGCAGCGACGAGCAACTCGCCGATTGAGTCCGTTATCCACCTCTGCCACTGCAATTCATCTTCCGTCGGAGGTTCATCTTCTGGGGAGGCGCCTCCCTCTGGAGATCCAAGCCAACGACCGCAATGAGGACAGTGCCCGGGCCTTGACCCTGGTCCAAGGAACGGTAGGGTTTTTCCACAGTCAGGGTAGGGACACACGGTGCTGAGATGTCGGTGGTGACGGGGACAGATTGTCACCACCATCATTTTCCAAAGCAACGGTTCATACACCGTACGCCCGGCCTCGGCCCATTCCTCATAGCAGGCCGGACACCATGCCTGAGTTGAGCGCAGCAAGCCCTTCGGCGTCAAGACCTCGGCCCAAGTCAGCAGTGTCAGAAACCGCAAGTCACGGCGCCCTGTCAGTTTCTCCAGCACGCGCACCCAATCCCTCGCCAAAGTACGGATGCTGTTTAGCGCCCGGCTGTCTTTCACCCAGAAGCTTGCCAGGCTGTTGTTTCCCGGCTTCGACAGGTGCTGTCTGTTCAGATGAGGCAGCAACTCATGCACGACCAGCGTCCGGGTACGCACGTTGTGCGCCTCGGCCAGCCGAGCCACGTAGCCGGTCAGGCTTTCCACGTAAGGCGTCCCCAGCCCAATCGGTGCCAGGTGGTAGAGGCGGCTGCGTGGCGGGAGGGGCGGCAGCGTCACATCCCACAGCTCATACCCCGTCAGCCGCTCAGTGTTCATTCTGGCCCTCACCCACCGGATCTCGTACAGGCCGTCTTTGCCCCACACGGCCCGCCGCTCGTTTCCGTCCGGTCGCATCCGGTGTGCGCGGCTTGAGCTCATCTGTCCAATCCGAATTTGATGTCTGCGGCTCCAATCCCAGCAGACTGCGCAACTCCATGCGCCCATCCCCTCTGTCCTGCATGGCTTCCTCCCCTTCTTTGAGCTCCCACGCCATGCGCAGCAGCTTGCGAGTTGGCTCTGCGTGCCGTTCCAGGTCAGCACTTGCCAGACTTTCATGGCCTTCGTCGAGCGCAAAAGCCAACGAGGTATCGAGCCACTTCTTCAGGATCCCGACGCAACCCACGCAGCGCTCGTAGAAGTACTCGTACCGACCGACCAAATCCGGCTCCTCGGGCAGCGGCAGGTGGCGTTGAAAGGTCAGCAACACGCGCTTGAAGGCCATTACCTCTTCCCTGCTGTCCACACGGTAGCGCGGGAAGTGGATCTCGATACTGCGCCTGCTTAGCTGCGCGCTCAGGTTCGCCAGCCCCAACAACTCATACGTCCCCACCAGCACGTGCACGATTCCGGAGGTGCTGGCCAGCGACTTGAGCGTGTCCATCTGATCCAACATCCGCCGGCTGCCAGACACCTTCTTCAGATGTTGGGCCTCGTCCACAATGACCGCTGCCGGTCGACGGTTGCACAGGCTCAACTCCAGGGTCCGGCGCAGTTGCACAGCAGCAACGTCGTGTCCAACCACCAACTGACCGGCTCCATTCCGCCGCAGGCCACGGGTGCCGTAATCGATCTTGGATCTCAGAAGCGGCTCATCGAGCGCAATCAAAACCCGCGAGTAGTAGTCTTTCCAGTTGAATGTGCCCGATTCGGAAGCCACGGCTTCTACCCCGACGACAGGCACTCGACCCAGGTCCTGCTCTAGCTCCGGGCTGAGCTCTTCCCTCAGTTGTTTTTCGATCCCAAGGCGCAGGGTCGTCTTGCCCACGCCGGTTGGCCCCAAAACGAGAATCAGCAACACCCCGGTTGGCTGCCGGATGGCGTTCATGAGGGTTTGATGCACTTCTTTGAGCCGAGGGTGAGCGACGATCTTGCTTCGGAAGTAGGCCAGGCGCACTTCCTTTGGTTCTGAAAGCAACGCGCGGGGAAAGCGGTCTTGCGCGGTCATCGTTTAGTAGTCCTCACAGATTGTCAGGGTCTCATTGTCGGCTGGCTCATTGTTTGTCTCCTCGGTTTCCCCGAAACCTTTCTCGTCCTCGGTCGCAGGTGGCAGGGCAGGGCATGAATCGTGGCGGCTCCCAGGTGCCAAGGCACCATCCAGAATGCCAAGCACATCCCTGGATTCAGCATCGCGCAAGCGTTGCTCCAACAACACCTCGTCCGCTTCGAGAGAGGCCAAAAAGTCGGCCAGCCTTCGCGCTGTGATAGCAAATCGTCGGCCATGATCCTGATGTTGCCGTCGCAGCTCGGCGGTAGCCAGCATCACCTCGCGCTCGGAGCGACCGGCGAAGCGGGCGTAGTGTTCGGAGACGCAGCGCACCCACCGTCCTTTGACAAAGGCATAGGCCGTCCCGGCATCGAGCGGGTCATAGCGCACCGGAACCCGCGTTTCTTCTACTTCGGCATCGAGGAAAGCGTCCGACCAGTAGCAGATATGGTTGATCTTGACGCCGAGGCGGGGCACGATTTTGGCCGTGCCCTTCTGGTTCGTCGGCAAGGTAGACAGACGAAAGTCTTCGCCGTAGGGGATCAGCCGGTGTGCGCGGCGGCCACCTTGGGCCAAGCCGCTGGCAAAAGCTTCCCGGGGTGACTGCCCCAAGGCCGGATGCGCCAGGGTGTCGTACACTTCGTAGGCCCACTCGCACAGACGGACATACAGACGCCCGAGGGTCCAACAGGCGTGTTCCTTGGGATTCACAGCACGCGTGACCTGGCGGACATTGCGCATGATCTGCGTGTTGCCCACCAGGTTGTGGATGAATCTCGTGTTGGCCGTACCGAACAGCCGCTCGCACACAGAGCCGAAACGTGGCTGGGCACCGGGCCTGGTTTTCTTGGTGCACTCGTAGCGGGCCAGGAGCGTCTCGAAATAGACGCTTTCGAACTCCCGTCCACCATCTACCACCAGGATCTGAGGCAATCGGCCGTGTCGGTGCACGCACTCGCGCAGGATCATCATGCAGGAACGGTAACTGGGTGGATCGAAGGTCAGGTAAACGGCCAGCAGCCGCCGGGAGAAGGCGTCCGCGAGAAACGTCGCCCAGGGGCGACCCAGATTTCGCCCGGTGCGTGAGCAAACGAGTTCGATATCCAATTGCGTGTGGTCAATGTGCCCAATCTCGAACGGTCGATCCCCGTGCCGAGGCGTCGTGAACGCCAATTCCCAGTAAAAGGCCTGTTGCTGGTAACCGGCCCGGCGTCCCTGGCGTTTCTCGACTTGCTCATGGCGAGGCCGCCGATTGACTGCTTGAGTGAAGGTTTTGTAGCTCGGCACCATGATGTCTCGCCCCTCGCACGCGCGCATGAGGGCGCCATAGACCTCGCACTTGGGCTTCTGCTTCAGTGTCTCGTAGTCGTTGGCGACGAACTCTTCCAGAGCTGCCTGGGTCTTTTCCGGCAACTTGGCCTGGCGGTTGCCGCACTTCCACCAACGGGGCAAAAGCCCGACGTATCCGCAGCCGAGCAACTGCTCCGCTTCCCGCCACCTCGACAACCAATGGCGGACCGTGCGCGCCGGTGGCATGCCGCCCTCCATATCTTGCCCTGCCAGGCGAGCGGCTACGACCGCGTACCGTCGGTTCGTCTCAACAAAGTCCCGCGGACTCGCCCTGGCCAGCAGCTCTTGCACCTCAGTGTTGGTGCCCCGTTCACCTTCCTGTGCGCCGGTGAGCCTGCCCTGTTGGACCAGGGTTTCGAAGGTGGCATGGGGCAGTTCGACAACGTCTCCATGCTCGGCCAACAAGGCTACGCTGCTTGCCCCCACGTTGACGATCGTCCAGCCTTTTCCGTCCCACAGGATCGCGGCCCCAACGGACACGTGCACGCAGTGCGGTTCGCCGAACAGTGTAGTCTGCCGTCCCGTCTCAGCGATCACGGCGTAGGCACGACCCGTCGCTTCGTCACGAAACACTCGCACCTTGTCAGGCTCGGCTAACGGGGCAGCATGAACGTCCACGTAGAGACGCTCCGTGGCGATCAACGTGTAGATCTCGTCACTGCTGGCCTCGGGGACGGATCGAAGCAACTCGCCCAGGGCAATGCCGGGCCGCGTGACGACGGACGACAGAAGGGCTGTGTTGATCTCCGGGCCGACCGAAGGGCAATCGGCGCGCAAGTAGTCCTCCAGAAAGAGCATGTTGCGTTGGAAAACCCAATCGATCTCAGCCGAAGACCGTACCCGGTAGAAGAGACCAAACGGCTCAGCATGCTGTTCACCCGGCGGACAGCGCCAACAACCATCTTCTTCCCGCACGTAACGCGACGGCATTTGTTCAGTTAGGCGGACCAGTTCCTCCTCGATCTTCCACTCTTCCCACCCGGCCGAGTCGGCGCGGATGACAAAGTAGTCGGGCGTATGCAACACGCCAACCCGGCGCCCACTCTTGGCCAGGTAGACGAGTTTGATGGGCGGCGGTTGATCGTAGTACTCCAGCGTGTGGGGATCGTGTTCCTTTTCGTAGATGCCTGCCAGTTCGTTGTGGTGGCTCTCGGCCTGGATGATGACTCCCATCTTGCGGCTGGGGTAGCGGACGCTGACGTTCCCGGCAGCGCTACGCACCCGCCGAGAAGGGGGCGAGGATCGAATCTCCTCGATGACCCCTTGGGCCTGCTTCGACAAACCCAGACGTTGGCAAAGCCCGAGCCACTCTTCATCACTGAGCATCGCATGCGCCTCCACTGCACACCGGAAACCAGAATCGGCGCATATTAGCACGGATGTTCTATTCTGACAAACGAGGCATTGCTCCGGGCCAAGGCCTGACACCGGCAGGCTGCCACCAAGATCTCCTCTCTCTCGATCTGCCTGTTCAACTCGACGGGCGCTACCGCGCCTGGGCGGGCGGATTGAGGGTGCTCACCTCAATCACATCACAACGCAAAGGAGATGGAGATGAGTACGAGCCACCTGCCCGCAGAGTCCGAGTTGGTCGTTCAGAGCCGCAAGGCTGCCTACTGCGCTCGCCGCCGCCTCGACGGACCCGATCTGACGACCCACGACATGGAGGACATGATCCAGGCCGCCGCCCTGGCCTACTGGAAGCAGCATCGCGAGGGCCGCTCCCCTGCCTTCTGCTTCGTCTGCGCCCGAACCGCCGCCGAGAAGTACTTCTTCCGGCATATCCTCGGCAGAAACCCCCGCAACCCCTTGTCCCTGGACGCCCCCCTGCACGATGGCGGCGACCTTCCCCACGAATGGCTGCTCAGCCCCACACCGGTCAGCGACCGGATCTCACGCCTGGACTGGCTCTCTGACGAGATTCTGGAGGGTGTTCTCTTTGAGGCGCGGCACGCAGCCGGTTTCTCGAAGCGCCAGATGACCCGCTACTGGGACACCGTCCAGACCGACAAGCGGATCATCCGCCTGGCAGCACGGGGGCATACCAATGCCAGCATTGCTCAGCAGATGGGCACTACCGAGGGCACGATCCGCAACCGCCGACAGCGCATCCGCCGTCTGCTGGAGAGCCTACTGCCACCCGAGGCGCCGCCTGTCGAGTACAGCCGCACCGGTGGGGATCAATGCCGGGCACGTGAGATCCAGTTGACCTACCCTCGAGGGCAGAAGCCAGACCCAGCATGATGGCCACTACCTGTCTGATCGGTTTCCCCCCCACAGCCAGCCCAGACCAAGGGCTGGCTTTTTTCCCCCGGCGCTGTCGTCTGTTTTTCCATGCCCAAGGTCCTACATGGCATCCTGCTTGCGAATACTCATGGCAAAGGTATGCTTCCACCGTCAACTCACGGCCAAACTATCCTTCCAACACCTGCACATCCGGCCCAATATCCTGCCCAAAGACGGTCAAAAGACACCCTTTTCCGGCAAAGCTATGCTTCCAGGCGCGGCAAAACTATGGGTAAAGTTACATTGTCAACAAGCGCGACCCCAAGGACGGCAAGGACGAGGACCTGACCGCTGAGCCGGAGCAAATCCGCGCCTTTCGCGACACCTGGGAGCTTGGCATCCACTCCTACCTGACCTACCTGCGCGACCGGCTGCTACTCGCCCGCGAGTTGTTGACCGAGAGCGGAAGCGTGTTCGTTCAGATCGGCGATGAGAACCTTCATCATGTGCGGGAGCTGATGGATGAAGTGTTCGGCGAAGCGAATGCAATAGTTACGATAGTTCTGAAGAAAAAAGGGGCAACCACACCGACCGACCCTGTTAATGACTTCATCCTCTGGTATGGCAAAGATAGAGAACGTGTAAGGAGTACAGTGAATCGCCTCTACCTCGAACGACGCGACCCAGAGGACGATCCGAAATTCAACACATTGATCGCCCCTTCAGGCGAGATGATTCGGGTAAAGAACCTCTCCAGATCTGAAATGAACGGTCTGCTCGACAGTGGATGGCGGTGGGC
>JBFYTF010000549.1:0-3575 GCA_041300865.1 Anaerolineae bacterium | reverse complement strand
CTCAGCCCGCGGGCCGCCCTCTCCTACTCCGAAGCGGCCCGCTACTCTTTGGTCCCGGCGTTGCTGGGCGAAATGTTCGTGCCCGCCCTGTTCAGCAGCCGCGAGCCTTCCCTTTACTGGGGCGTCTGGGACCGGGTGGCGGCCGGCTACGTGGGCATCCTGACCCTCGTGCTGGCCGGGCTGGCAGTGCTGCTTGGGTCAGACCGGGCGCCCCGGCGGGAAGCGAATGTGGAGCGTGGCAGGCACATCCGACTCTTCCTGGTCCTGGGGGCCGCCGGGCTTCTGGTCGCCCTGGGGGGCCAGGCCATCGTGCACGGCTGGGTCTACAGCCTGCTGCCGGGCTTTGACCAGGTGCGCGCACCCGCTCGCTTTGTGCTGCTCCTCGACTTTGGCTTGGCGGCACTCGCCGCCCTCGGCCTTGACCGCCTGTTGGCGCCATTGGGCCGGCCGTCGCGGCGGGCGCTGGACGGCGCCTGGCGGGGGCTCCTGTGGTTCAGCGGGGGGGTGGCAGTCGTAGGCGGTGCCTGGGCCTACCTGGTCGTTTACCAGGCGCAGGGCGGGGACCCGACGCTCTTCTGGCGGGTGTCGGCTGCAACGAGCGGCGTCGTTTTCGCCCTGGTGCTCCTGGGCGCGTCGTTGGCCTGGCTTGGCGCAAGGCGCAGCGGGCGCGTGAGCCGCCCCACGCTCGCCTGGCTGGCGGCCGCCCTGATCTTTTTCGACCTCGCTGCCGTCGGCGCCTACACCGACCTGGGCGACGAGCCACCGACCGAGGGCTACGATCACCCGGCCATCATCGAGTTTCTGGACGCCGAGCCGGGCCTGTTCCGCATTGACTCGCGCACCGACGTCGCCGGCAGGTGGCAGCCCGACACGGCGCTCATGGCCGGCCTGTACGACGTCGGCGGTGTAGACAATCCCCTGGTGGTAGCCGACGTGGTGCGCTATTGGGAAGGCACCGGCGGCCGGTCGACGCGCCTCTACGACTTCTTGGGGGTTCGTTACGTCCTGGGCAGCAAGGACATCGACCTGGATTGGAGCAAATTCGAGCTCGCTTTCGCCGGCGACCCGGAGGTCAACCTCTACCGCAACCAGGCGATGATGCCCCGCGCTTTCCTCGTGCAGCGGGCAACTGCCGTCGCCGGGCACGAGGAGGCCTGGACAAGGATCCACGAATCCGGCTTTGACCCGGCGACGAGCGTGGTGGTGGAGGGCGGTGCCGGCCTGGAGGGGGCTCAGGCAGGGGGAGAGGTCCGCGTGCAGCGGTACGACCCGGACCAGATCGAACTGGCCGTGGAGAGCCCAGCCGACAGCTACCTGGTGCTCAGCGATCCCTTCTATCCGGGCTGGGAAGCCGAGGTCGACGGCGAACCGGCCGAGATCGTTCGCGCCAACTATGCCTTCCGGGCAGTGGCGGTTCCAGCCGGCTCTCACACCGTGAGCATGGCTTTCCGCCCCGGGACCTGGTATGCGGGCCTGGCCCTCAGCGTCGTCACCCTGCTGTTTTTGGCGGTCGCCACTGCCGTATGGATTCGCCGCCGCAGGTAGAAGGGTGGAGGACCGCTATGGCGGGGGGTGCCGGCCGGTAGGCTACTGCCCGTCTGCCTGGTGGGAACGAGACAGGAGTTCGTCGAGCCCCGTCGATACCTCGTCCAGCCGCGCGAGCAATTCCTGGACCTCATCCCGGTCGGGCAGCCCACGGGCCTCGAGGAGAGTGCGGAGCCGCTCTTCGTCCCAGGAGAGATCATCGGCCGGCGACGGCGGCGGCGCGAGTTTTCTGGACAGAAGCCGCGCCTCCTCGGCCGTGATCTCTCCGCGGTGCACCAAGGCTGCCAGCCGGCGGCCGATCTCGTCGTCCACCTGCCGCGCGAGATCCAAAGGGACATCGAGGGCGCGGCGCAGCGAGGTCAGCGTCTGCCCGCCGGCCCGCACAAGTCCGGCGAGCAGGGACTGGGGCAGGTAACCGCGTCGCTTTTCTTCCCCCAGCAGGATCTGGGCGAGGGTCACGGCGGTTACGTCCTCATCCGTGGCATGGTCAACGACGGCCACGTCCTGACCGTCACGGATGAGGGCGGCGATGTCCTCCAGCGTGACATAGCGGCGGGCCTGGGTGTCATACAGTTTGCGGTTGGGATAGCGCTTGATCAGAGGCATGTCCCAGGTCCGCGCCTCCCTGCAGATCTGCTTCGAGCTCCGGTCACACGCCCTTGAGCTCGTCGACCTTGCGGCTGAGTTCGGTGATCTTGGCGCTCAGAATCTCAATGTCGGCCCTGGTCGGCACGTTCATCGTCGCCAGCACTGTCTGCAGCCGGCGTTCCAGCTCCTCTTCGGCCCGCCGGCCCTGGTCGCGGCGCCGCTCCATCACGTCCCGCAGCAAGCGCTTGCCGTCTTCCTCGGCAATCTGACCGCGCTCCACGAGCCGGTCGACAAAGGCCTGCATTTCGTCCTGGGCCATAGCCACCGCGCCAATGCTGGCCAGCATCAGGCGCCGGGTCGCATCCACCAGCGATCCACGCTTCTCGTCCGCCGGCACAACAGCCGGCTCCTCCACGTTTACCTCGATTTTTGCCATCTTGCACCCCCTGAAAGTTGTGCCGGCCCAAGCCGGCTTATGACGCACTGCATCATGAGTGATTATAGCATGGCGCAGCGGCTCTGTCAAGAGCAGATCGTCGCTGTGTGGTTTTCGAGCTTCGGGTATCAGGTACGTGCACAGTCCTGAATGAGCTGCTGGATCTCCAGCGGCTCGCCCCTGGCCGCGTCGCGCAGCAGCGAGATAGCTGCCTGTGGGCACTTGGCGACGCACACCCCGCAGCCCATGCAGGCGGCAGCATCGATGTGGGCGTACCCATTCACCGAGATGGCGCCGAACTGGCAAAACTCGGCGCAAGAACCGCAGGCGGCGCACAGCTCAGCGTCCACGCGGGCGACGTAGCCGGACGACGCGAGCATCGGCGTGCCGTTCTGGTGGGCGTGCATCGCCCCGCAGCAGCAGGAGCAGCAGTTGCAAATGGCGTAAAAGCGCCCGAGCATGGCATCCTTAAAGAAGGCGTGACTCACATGGCCGCGCTCCTGCTCAGCGCGCAGGATGTCTACGGCCTCGCTCTGGCTGATCCAACGGGAACGCTGCGGGTGATGCTCAACTACAAAGCTGGCGAACGGTTCGCCGACGATGAGGCAGACGTCGAGAGGCAGACAGGGGTTCTCACGGACGGTGCGACACGGACAATCCAGGGCGACGATGTGGTCCGGGTTCTGGAGGACGATGTCGCGCGCCTTGGCGTAGGGGATGGTCTGCTCCAGGTCGCCCAGATCCACGTCTTCGTCCACGGTGACCAGCTGGGTCGCCGCTTCCAGGGGCACGACCTTGCCGTGATAGGTGTCGGCGAAGCGGCGCGCCTGCTCTGCCGGCTCACCCTGGATGCCGAAGAGACGGCCGGCCAGCCCCGCCACGGGTCGGATCACCCTGGACAGCGCGTGCTGCCCTGAGCCGATGCCAATGTAGAGGTAGGGCCAGCGGGCATAGATGTATCCGTGCAGCCAGTCAAAGAGAGAGTAGCCGGGGGTCCGGCGTGCTT
>JBFYTF010000532.1:0-6141 GCA_041300865.1 Anaerolineae bacterium | reverse complement strand
CCGGCCCCGGGGCGCAGCCCAACGCCGTCATTACCGTCGGGCAGATCAACTCTGGCCTGGGCACGTCGCTGGCGCGTGCCGGGGACATGAACAACGACGGCTACGGCGACGTCCTGGCCGGCGCCTACTCCATGGAGGATGATCACCGGGCGGAGGGCGCGGCCCTGGTATATTTCGGCTCGCCGACCGGCCTGCAGCGCACGCCTGGTTGGGTTGGCTGGGGCGAAAAGGCCGACGCAGCCTACGGCTCTGCCGTGGGCCCGGCCGGCCTGGCGAACTCTAAGGAATTCCGGTCCATCGCCGTCGGCGCGCCGCTCTACAAGCTCGACGACAAAACCCCCCTCGGCCAGGCCTTTGTCTACTATGGCCCCCTGGAGCCCCGGCCGCACGGCTACGTCTATCTGCCGTTGGTCGTGCACCGGCAGCCGGTCATGCCGTGAGGATCGCCTGCTATGCCTGAGCCCATGGATTTGACCGAGTACATCCTGCTCCTCCTCGGGCAGTTCACAGGCGGCCCGGGCCCGAAGGAGAACAACCTGGTGCGCTTCGGGTTGGCGGCCGTTTTCTGGCTCCTGCTGCTCATCGTCGCCTGGTCCCGGCAGCGCCACCACCCTCTGCCGCGCGAGCGGCTGCTGTTGTGGGGCTTTGGGCTGGGCTTTGCCCGTGAGTTGTTCATGTTCAGCCACGTCTCGGCGGGCCTCGTGGGAATCGAGATGCTGCCGCCCAACAGCCACCTCTCCGAGCCCCTGGAGCACGCGCTGACGATGGCGGCCATTGTCGTCGTGGCCGCCGCTTTTCTGCGCTTTGTCCTCGACGAGCCGTCCGTCTCGCGCCGCTTCATGCAGGCGGGCCTGGCGATGACGGCGGTGATGTTCGCCATCACCTGGTGGTGGTGGCGGGGGCTGGCGCTGGCCGATCCCAGCGCCCGGTTCAACCAGACCTGGGGTGGAACGGTGTTTTTCGCGGCGACGGGCGCCTTTGCCGCGGTGGCCATCGTCCTCCTGCTGCGGAAAAAGGGCTGGCTGAGCAGCGTCGTGTCCCTGGCGCTCGGCTTGTTCGTCCTGATCGGCATCTTTCGCGTCGCGAATCTTCTGACCAACCATTCCTTCGACGACTATTTTTGCCGGGTGTGCAACGGCCTGCACATGCTGGCCATCCCCATTCTGGGCTACGTCTATATCCGGGAACAATCGATCGAAAAGGAGCGGGCCGAGCAGGGGCTGGCCGCTTACCGGGACCACCTGGAAGAGCTCGTGGAAGAGCGCACGACAGCGCTGACCACGACCAACGAGCGGCTGCAGGTGGAGATCCGGGAGCGCGAGCAGGCCCAGATGGACGTCACGCGGCGAAACGTCGAGCTGGCGGCGCAGAACAGCATCGCCGCCACCGTCAGCGGATCGCTGGACCTGGACAGGATCCTGGCGACGGCGCTGGAAACGGTCATCCCGGCCCTGGAGATGGATGCCGGCTGTGTGTGCCTTCTCGATCCGGAGAGCGGCGCCCTCGTGCTCCAGTCGGAGCGCGGCGCCCACCTGGCCGCCTGCCTGGGCCAGAGCGAAGGCGAAAGCTGCCGCTGTCCCGGAGTGACAGAGGAGGCGCTGCTCAGCGCCAGGCCGGTGGTGGTCAAGCTCGATGGGCGGAACGGCAATCGAGGCGCAGAGCTCGGCAGCTTCCGGACCGTGGTGAGCACGCCCATCGTGTCCCGAGATCGGGCGCTGGGCGCCCTGTCGCTGGCTTCCTGCCGGCCGGAGGCCATTTCGCCCACGAAGCTGGACCTGCTGGCCGCCATTGGCCAGCAAATCGGTGTGGCTGTGGAAAACGCACGCCTCTACCAGCAGACCGGCCGGTGGGCCGAGGACCTGGCCCTGCTCAGTGCTTCGAGCACGCTCCTCACCGGCACACTGGACCCGAACACGATCTATAGCCAGGTGAGCGAACAGACCGCCATGCTCCTCGGTTGCCAGGCGGCCGTGGTCATGCGTTGGAACGAGGAGCAGCAGGCGGCGTCGCTTGTCTTCAGCCGCGGGCTGCTCGAGGCACCCGCGGACCTTGAGCTCCGGGCAGGAGAGAGCGCCCTCCTGGCCGACCTGTTGGCTCGGCAGGCCACCATCGCCATCAGGGATGCGGACGCCGACGAGCGGCTGGACGACTTCTGGCGGCTGAGGATGTGCGCGCGCGCCCTGCTGTGCATTCCCCTCCTCGGCAAGGACAAGCCCATCGGCTTCTTGTTTTTTATTGACAGGCGCGCTCCGCGCTTCTGGCGCTCGGACGAGGTCAGCTGGGCGGAAAGCTTTGCAGGCCACGCGGCCCTGGCCCTGGAAAAGGCCTACCTTTACTCGCGAGTGGAGCGCGTGGCCACCCTGGAAGAGCGCCAGCGCATCGCCGCCGAGATGCACGACGGCCTGGCCCAGATCTTGAGCTACCTGGCCCTCAAGGCCGACTATGCCACCGACCTGCTGCAGGACGGGCAGGTGCCCGCCGTCCTGGAGCAGTACCGGGACATCCAGGCGGCCATTGAGCGGGCGACGCGCGAGGTGCGCATGTCGATTGCGAGCCTGCGCGCCGACCCGCAGCCGCGGGAGCCGCTGCAGGCCTGCATCGAAAGGGCCGCCATCGAGGCGGCGCACAGCAGCGCCCAGTCGATATCCTTTGTCAACCGCCTGGCCAGCCCGCTGTTTCTGATGCCCGACCAGCAAGACCAGGTGCAGCGCGTGGTGCAGGAAGCCCTGGCCAATGCCGTGCGCCACGCCCG
Source organism: Anaerolineae bacterium (assembly GCA_041300865.1). Classification (GTDB taxonomy): domain Bacteria; phylum Chloroflexota; class Anaerolineae; order JAAYZQ01; family JAAYZQ01; genus JAAYZQ01. Next base: position 3,389 of record JBFYTF010000532.1, on the reverse strand, counting down.
CGCGCAGCGCATCGCCGTTTTCCTGGAGCAGCAGGGCAGCAAGGTCGTGGTCACGGTGTCCGACGACGGGCGCGGATTTGACCTGGTGACGTCGCCGCCACCGGGCGACCACTTTGGCCTGAGCATCATGCGCGCCCGCGCGGCGCGCATCGGCGGCCAGCTGGCCATCGACTCGCTGCCCGGACAAGGCACACGCGTGCTCCTCACCTGGCCGGTGCACCCGGGCCAGGTTTTGATGCCCGAGACAGGCAGCGACGCGGGGCAGGACGAGCAGGCAAGGAAGGAGTGAGCTCTGTGACGAAAATTCGCGTTCTCCTGGCCGACGACCATTCCCTTTTTCGGGAGGGGCTGGCCGGGATCCTGGACGCTCTGCCCGATTTCGAAGTCGTAGGCGAGGCCAACGACGGCCTGGAGGTCATTGTCAAGGCGCGCGAGCTCGCGCCCGAGCTGATCATTATGGACGTCTCCATGCCCGGCTGCAACGGCGTGGAAGCGACGCAGAGGATCAAGGCCGAGTCGCCGGAGACGGCCATCGTCATGCTGACCGTCAGCGACGAGAACGAGCTGCTTTTCGAAGCCATCAAGAACGGTGCGCAGGGCTATCTCCTCAAGAGCATCCGCTCCCGGGACCTGATCACCATGCTGCGGGGCGCGGTGCGCGGCGAGGCTGCCATCAGCCCCACCCTTGGCGGGCGGATGCTGGACGAGTTTCGCCGCCTCTCGCAACAGCCGGTCCGCGAGCCGGGCGAAGAGGTGCCGGTGCTGACCGCGCGCGAGCAGGAGGTGCTCGGCCTCGTAGCCAGCGGCGCGACCGACATGGACATCGCCGAGGCGCTGTGCCTGAGCGTGCACACCGTCAAAAGCCACATGCGCAACATCCTGGCCAAGCTGCAGCTTGGCCACCGCCACGAAGCGGCGCAGTTTGCCCTGCGCGAAGGCCTCATCCCGCCTCCCAAATAGGGCAAGCAAGGCGGCGGTTGACACCGTTGTCTGCTACGGGAAACCCGTTCAAACGGGTTGGGCCTGCGCCCTAGCGTTGCACGCGCTTCAGCGCGTTTCCGGTTTCAGGCGCGAATTCATTCGCTGCCTCCCCGCCCGCTCATCCCTTTGCCAGCGCGCACCCGCAACGCTCGCGGCGTGCCGCCCACCCCGCCCACACCCAACCTCCCTCGCGCCGGATCGCAATCCGGCATGCCTGCGGGCCTCGTCGTGGCGTTCGCCGTGGCGCGGATTGTGATGCATAGGCATCAAGCCAAGCCAAAGGCCGGCCCGCGGCAGGGGGTGTTTGGACCACGAAAGCCACGATAGGAACGAAAGGCGCGAAAGGGGGCGCTCTCGTTCAGCGGATTTCGCGCGATTTCGTGGCCTTTGCGATGCACAGGCTTTCCGGGTTGAGGCGTATGGATTCTGATCCGCGCCGAGCAAAGCAAGGGCACCGCCGGCAGTCGTTCGGCCGCGCGCCCGGGAACTAGTTCTCCGCCGCCCAAGACCTAGTTCCAAGGCGCCTTCCGGCGGCGGAAATATCGTTCTTTTTTCATGGCCCTGGGGCGGGTTGAGCGATTGAAACCTGCCCCAGTTTATTGTATGATGATGCCAGCGACAGCCGACCCACCACCAACAGACAGGAAGTCCTTGGCTCCGCAAGCCCAAACAGTCTCAACATTGGAACAAACTTTGTGACGGAGCAAAGAATCGGAGGAGAGAGGAGGTGATCCACATGCGCAAGCTACTCATTCTGATCTTGGTTGTGCTGTTGCTGGTGTCGTTCGTGGCGGTGCTGCCCGCCGGCGCCAAAGGCGGCGGCTTTGAGGGCGCCCAGGGCGGAAAGTGGTCCAACGCGGCTCCCAAGCCGGGTTGGTCCCACGTGAACCCCGGTCAGGGCGGGACCCTGCCGCCGGGCGCCGGCTACCTGCACGTCGTGGGTGGGCGCTAGCCACCACCCCCCCGCGGGACCCGAAGTCCCATCTTGGCTTGGCAACGGAGGCGAGTCTGCGTGGAGCAAACCGATAGCCCCGGCAAGGATCAAGAGCTGATCATCCTCTATGGGGACGCACTCTTTATTCAATCGATCGAGACCTGCCTGCACGGCTCCGGGGACGTCGGGCTCATCGGGCTGTACAGCGGTGTGCTCGATGCTCCGCAGCGCCTCAAGTCGTTGCAACCCGACCTGGTCGTCATGGATCTGCGCGGCGACCAATGCCACCTGGCCGTTTCGTTGCTCCGGGAACAGCCGGGTGTGTCTATTGTCTGCGTGGATCGGGAGCGGGAAGAGGCCATTGTCCTCTGCGGCCACTCCTATTCCACCCCCTCCGCAGAAGACCTGACCGAGATCATTCGCCGCCACGCGAAGGGTGGGGCTCTGGGCCGGCAGTCCGACCAGGGCGAATGGTACACCAACCGGCCAACACTGGATGCAATGCCAACAGACCTGGTTCAGAAGGAGGAAGAACCACAATGAAGACCAAGATTTTGCTATTGACTGTGGTCCTTATCATGCTCGTGGGCAATCTGGCCTACGCCGAAGACGGCCTGCTCTTCCGCCGGGACGTCTCCAAGACGCCCGAGGCCGAGACGGAGAAAGCATCCATCTTCATGATGGACTTTTACGTCCCGGCCCAGGCTTCCACAGGGCTCGTCGGCGTGGTCGACAACTACCAGCTCCTAGACGGAACTGATGCGGTGGACTACCCGGACCGGAGCTATGCCAAGCCGCTCATGTCGGTCTACATCGATGACACCGGCGGTGAGTCGATCGTCGCGGACCCGATCCGTGGTGGGATCAGCTTTGGCCATTTCGACGCCTACTTTGGTGTCTCCCTGGACGATGGCACGTCGTGGAAGACGACCAACCTGTCCCGCTCGGCCGACCTGTCGTCCTTCAACCTGGCCAATGGGTATGCCTACCCCGGCGACGTGCACAACGTGGTCCACCAGGTGTTTGGCGACAACGTCATGGTGGCCTGGGTGTCCAAGTACTGCGACGGCGGCACGCCACTGTACTCGCTCTCCACAGAGACCAACCTTGCGACCTACGCCACGTACTTCGAAGATCTGGAGGTCAACTACCTCAAGGACGCGGTTTATCTCTACGACCTGTTCGGCGTGGCGGGTGCCCAGGGATCAGTGGATTATACCCTGCAGGGCCACCCAGACATCGGCGAGATCCCCTACTCCTGCGTGTGGACCGCCCGCGGCAAGCTGCTGGCCGGGGACGACCCGTCGACCACAGAGGCTGAGGCGACGTACGTGATGTGGACCAAGCCCGAGCGGCTGACCTCCGGAACGCGGGACGCCAACCTGCCGGCGGTCGACTGCGCCGCGGGTGCCGGCTGCATCCTGACCTGGCAGGAAGACCCCGAGGGTCTTCGCCCCGAGATCGGAAGAGCACA
>JBFYTF010000518.1:0-16542 GCA_041300865.1 Anaerolineae bacterium | reverse complement strand
AAGGGAAACCCCCGAAGGCTGCGGCAACACATCGCCGGGTTGCGGGCTGCGTTCAGCGACAGCGACGACACGGTCCTACGCGACAGCCTGCGGAAACGGATCGGAAAACTACTGGGCGGGTCGGCCACGCTCTGGGTTGGTGGGGGAACCAAGCTCGAGATCGAGGCACGTAAGGAACTGGCGGAACGCACGGCTGCCTCGGTGCGGGCGGCGATGCTGGAAGGGGTCGTGCCGGGGGGCGGGGCCGCGCTGCTCGCCTGCCGCTCGAGCTTGCAGCAGATGTCGGCAGAGAGCGAGGATCCCGACGAGCGGGCGGCTTACAGAATCCTTGTCAGAGCGCTGGCCGAGCCGTTCCGGACCATCGTGGCTAACGCCGGCTGTGATGCCAGCGATGTCCTGGCAGAGGTCCGGATGGCAGGTCCGGGCCACGGCTACGATGTGATCCAGGGCCGGGTGGTGGATGTCATGCAGGCCGGAATCTACGATCCGGCCGTCGTACTCAAGGCAGCCGTCTACGCCGCCCTGACGACGGCCGGCATGGCGCTCACGGTGGACGTGCTGATCCATCGCACGGAGCAACCAAAACAGGCGAGCGTCCGCACACCCAGCAAGAGAAAGCAGCTATGACGGATCAGTTGGAGGCAGCAAACGGTCTGGATCCTGTATATGCTCTGGCTGCATCGCCCGCGTTTGAGCGCGATGGAGTTTGTTTTGCCGCCCGATCCACCGGGTTGTACGGCTCGCAAGATGGAGGTCAGAGCTGGCGGAGCTTGTATGGCTCTCTGGCGCTCACGGAGCCACTGGCCACCGCGGCGGTCGCCCTGTCGCCGGACTTTGCGGCGGACCAAACCCTGTTCGCCGGAGCGCCAGGTGGTGTTCTGCGCTCAAGTGACGGCGGCGGGACGTGGTTTCTTGCTCCCCTGCCCACACCACCCCCCTTTGTCACGAGCCTGGCCATTTCGCGGAGCTTTGTCCGCGATGGCATCGTCCTGGCCGGCACGATGGAGGATGGGGTGTTCCGCTCGGGGGATCGCGGCGTGCATTGGGCCGCGTGGAACTTTGGCCTTCTCGATCTCAACGTGCTCTGCCTGGCAATCTCGCCGGCGTTTGCCGAAGACGAAACGGTCTTTGCCGGGACTGACAGTGGCATCTTTTGGAGCACTAACGGGGGGCGTGCCTGGCGGGAAGTCGACTTCTCGGCGGATCTCGCGCCGGTCCTGAGCCTGGCCCTGTCTCCCGACTATGCCAGGAGCGGACTCCTCTTCGCCGGCACCGAATCGTACGGCCTGTACACCTCGCTCGACCGGGGGCGGTCGTGGAGCCGGCTGGGGGAAGGCGCGATCGACGGTGCGGTCAATGCCATCGTGCTCTCACCCAGTTTCTCTGAGCGGCCCGAGATGCTGGTGCCGTTGGCCGATACGCTCCATGTTTCCCGCGACGGCGGCCAAAGCTGGTCGGAGTGGAACCCTGATCCTGGCCTGACGCAAGACATCACGGCCGTTGCGGCGCCGCGGGGGCTGGGGCCAGGTGTCTCCTTATTGGTGGGCTTTGTTGACGGACAGGTCCGGCTGGTCCAGTCCCGGGAGCGTGAGGGGTGTGAGCCCGAGCCAGAGGAGTGAGCCGTGATGCGCCTGATAGGCCTGGATATCGGTACGACGGGCTGCAAGGCTGTCATGTTTGACGAGGCCGGCTCCATCCTGGCGAGTGCCAGCCGTGAGTACGGAGTATCGATCCCGCATCCGGGTTGGGCAGAGCAGGATGCGGAGGCGGTCTGGCGCCTGGGCCAAGATGCCTTGCGGGAGGTCATTGCTGCTGCCGGTCCCCGGGAAGTGGCCGCGCTTGGACTCTCGGTCCAAGGTGAGGCGGTGATGCCGGTGAACGCGGACGGCCGGGCATTGCGGCCGGCCATCCTGGGCATGGACACGCGCACCGAGGAGCAGAACGCCCGGTTGCGAGAGCGGTTTGGCGCGAGGCAGCTTTTTGAACGCACAGGCATGCCAGTCCACACCGTTAATACGCTGCCCAAGCTGCTGTGGCTGAAACAGCATGAGCCAGAGCTCTGGGCGCGTGCCCATCGTTTTCTGCTCTATGAGGATTTTCTCATCCAGAAGATGACCGGCCAAGCGGTGATCAGCCGCTGCCTTGCCTCCCGAACGCAGCTCTACGACATCCCCCACGACTGCTGGTCGCCCGAGATCCTCGAAGCTCTTGAGCTGGAGCGAGAGCGCCTGGCAAGCGTGCAGCCATCCGGCGTGGCCGTGGGCCCCATGCGATCCGACGTGGCCGAGGACCTGGGCCTGGCCGGGCGGCCGCTGGTGGTCACGGGTGGTCACGACCAGGCGTGCGGCGCCCTTGGTGTAGGACTCACCCGTCCAGGTCTGGCCATGGATTCCACCGGTACTGCCGAGGTAGTAGAGGTAGCCCTGGATGCTCCCGCGCTGAACGAGACGCTGTACGAGGGCGATATCTCGGTCTATGCCCACACCGTGCCCGGCTTGTACCTGGCGATGACACTCAACCACAGCGGTGGGCTGGTGCTGCGCTGGTTCCGCGACACCTTTGGCCAGGAGGAGATGTCCGAGGCCAAGGCCAGCGGCCGGGATGCCTATCAGCTTCTTCTGCAGCATGCCTCGCCCGAACCAACATCACTGCTGCTGCTGCCTGATTTTGCCGGGAGCGGAACGCCCCGGTTTGACACTTCTTCGAAGGGAGCCATCCTTGGCCTGACGTTTGCCACGAAAAAGTCAGATGTGGCCAAGGCCATCCTGGAGGGTTTGACCTTTGAACTGGCTCTCAACCTGGACCTGCTCAGAGACGGAGGAGTCAGCATCGACGAACTGCGCGCCATCGGCGGCGGCGCACGTTCTGACCTGTGGTTACAGCTCAAGGCGGACATCACCGGCCTTCCGGTCGTGGCGCCGCATATCGCCGAAGCCGCCTGCTGGGGTGCCGCCCTACTCGCCGGCGCCGGTGCGGGGTGCTGGGCCGACGCCGGGCAGGTGGCGGAGGAAACGCTGGACCTCCAACGCCGGTTCGAGCCCGATCCGGAGCGCAAGGCGCGGTATGCGCAACGCTATGATCTATACCGGGAGATCTACCCGGCTGTGAGGGACATCCAGGCGCGGATGTAGATCCGGCTGCGAGGAAACTGAGGAAAGAGATGAAGGCATTGCGCAAGGTGGCGCCGGGGGTGGGCCACGTCGAGCTGGGTGAAGTGCCAATCCCGGAGATCGCACCGGACGAGGTGCTGATGAAGGTCTATGCCGCCGGGGTATGCGGCAGCGACCTGTTGATCCAGGAGGATCGTCATTTCTATCGAGCCCCGGTGACGCTTGGACACGAGTTCTCCGGGGTGGCCTACCAGGTCGGTCGGAACGTGAGCCGCGTCAAAGAAGGCGACAAGTTCGTGGCCGATATCGAGTGTGGAGAGGGGCAGTGGCTGGGGGTGACCATCGACGGTGCCTATGCAGCCTACATGCGCGTGCCGGAGCACGTCATCTACCGCGTACCCGACCACGTGTCGCTGGAGTACGCCTGCCTGGCTGAGCCGATTGTGGCGACGACACATCTCATGCAGGAACGCGCCCAGGTGAGGGTGGGTGACGACGTGGTGGTCGTCGGGCCGGGGCCAATGGGCATCGTCGGCGTGCAATACGCCAAGCTGTGTGGAGCCCGCCGGGTGTTCCTGGTGGGCCTGAAGAGCGACGAGAAGCGGCTCGAGATCGGCCGCCAGATGGGTGCAGACTATACCCTCTACTCCGAAGAGGAGCCGGAGAAGGCCGTCATGGACATCACGGGTGGCAAGGGAGCCGAGTTTGTGCTGGAGTGCTCGGCCAGCCAGGAGGGGGTGCAGCATGCCATCGACTGTGCGCGCAAGGCATACGAGGGCCCCGGCGGCAAAGGGGTCGTGGTGTTCATCAGCCTCTGGGGGCACAAGATCACGGTCAATCTGGACCAGGTGAGCCTGGGGCAGCTTGACATCCGGGGCAGCTGGAGCTGGAACGGGCGGGAGACCTGGGAGAAGGCGATCGACCTGCTGGACCGGTGTGCCCTGCAACTGGAACCGATGATCACGGATCACTATGACCTGGAAGCGTGGGAGACCGCCTTTGACAACTTGCGCGCCAAGCAGGACGTCAAGGCGTTTATCCATCCCAACGGCCGGGGATGGGCGGCTTGAACAATGGGCGGTGGGTTCAGTGAGTGAGAAGACAATCCTGTGTTATGGCGATTCGAACACGTGGGGCTACAATCCCGCCACCCAAGGCCGATATGCACGCCACGAGCGCTGGCCCGGCGTGCTCCGAACAGACCTTGGCGAAGGATACCTGGTCATCGAGGAAGGGTTGAACGGCCGGACGACCGTGTGGGATGACCCCATCGAGGGTTACAAGAACGGCAAGGAATATCTGATCCCCTGCCTGGAAACGCACATGCCCATCGACCTGGTGGTCATCATGCTGGGGACAAACGATCTGAAAATGCGCTTCAGCGTACCGGCATGCGACATCGCGGCCGGAGCCGGTGTCCTGGTCGAGGTCGTGGCCCGGAGCCAGGCTGGCCCCGACGGCAGAGCGCCGCAGGTTCTGCTCATCGCGCCGCCGCCTGTCGCCCGGCTCTCGGACTTTGCCGAGTTCTTTGAGGGAGCTACTGCCAAGTCCAGGGGCTTTGCCCGCCACTTCGGGCTGGTCGCGGCGGAGCTCGGCTGCGCCTTTCTTGACGCCTCTGAGGTCATCGTGTCGAGCGACCTGGACGGCATCCATCTCGATCTAAGCGAGCACCGCAAGCTCGGCGAGGCAGTAGCCGGCTGCGTGAAGCGGCTGCTTAGAACCTAAAGGGCATCCCCGGAGGGATGCCCGGCACAAGGAGGAGGACCGTGGAACGGTTAAAGTTCAGCTATTTCCAGCTCACTTTCGGGCAGGAGGAGGCGTACCTGCACCCTGAGAGAACCTACGAGCGGCTGAGCCGCTGCGGCTACGACGCCATCGAGATCACGCCGCCGAAGGGCCGGTATGGTCTGGGCGTGCCGATGGAGGGTTATCTCGAGACCCACAAGAAGCTCATGGCCGACTTTGGGCTGAAGGTCTCGTGCATCAATGAGTGTTGGGGGGAGGAATGGGACCCCTTCTCTCCTGTCTACAAGACCCTGACCGAACCGAAGACGGCGGACCTGGCTGTTTCTGAGACCAAGTCGTCCATCGATTTTGCCGCAGAGCTGGGCGCTCCGGTCGTTACAGTCGCCGTGGCTATCCACGCGGACATCACGCCACACAACGTGGCCGAATGCACGGCCATCGCGGTGGGCGCGCTACAACGCATGGCGGACTATGCCAAGGGCAAGGGCATCCGCCTCGTGTTCGAGGCCACCAATCACCTGGAGATGGGCAAGTTTGTCAACACGGCACTCAACCACAAGTGCATGATCGACTTGACGGGGCGGGACAACATCGGCATCCAACTGGACTGGTTCCACGCCAACTTCGAGGAGCTGAATCCCTATGAGGCGGTGATGGATGCGCACCCGCTGCTGTGGCACATGCACTTCCGCGATTCAAACTCGCTGACGCCGGGTTACGGGACGGTCGACTTCAAGGCAGTCCTGCGGGCCGTGAAAAGGATCGGCTACAACGGCTACTGCACGATCGAGAGCGCGCCAATGGTGCCGGATGCGGATACGGCGGCCAAGGACGGCATTGACTACCTGAAACTCCTCGAAAGGATCGTGGACTATCAGCTCAGCCCGGAATACCCCAACGGGTATGCCGTGCGGCTATAGGCGGTCGAAGACGATGGCTCAGCCTGGAGAATCGCCACCCCGCGTCCCTGCGGCGGGGGAGGATGAGCAATGCCGCTGGTAAGCATCAAGGAGGTCCTCACCGAGGCGAGGCGGAAGCGGTACGGCGTCCTTAGCCTCCTGGGAGGCAATCTGGATATGGTTCTCGGGCAGGTCGCAGCCGCCGAGAAGCTGCGCGCCCCGCTCATCCTGGCGTTCAACCAGCAGGTGACGCCCAAGGTCCCGATGGAGCTGGGCATCCCCCTGCTGGTGAGTGTCGCCGGCCGCGCAACCGTGCCTGTGGCGACAATCTTGGACCATGGCGGGAGCCTGGAGTCAGTGGTGAAAGCCATCCACCTCGGCTCGTCCTCTGTCATGTATGACGGCTCGACTTTGCCCTACGAGGAGAACGTCAGGCGGACCAAGGAAATCGTGTCGGTCGCCCATGTCCTGGGGGTCAGCGTCGAAGCAGAGCTGGGCAGCATCGGCGGCTCTGCCGTGGAAGGCGGCGGCGCTGGCACTTCCGCCGGGACGGGAGGCGGCAGTCCCGAGAGCACGTTCACCGATCCGGATCTCGCGGTCGACTTTGTGTCCAGGACAGGGATAGACGCCCTGGCGATCTCTTTTGGCAACGTGCACGGCGCCTACCGGGGAGAGCCGAATCTGGATCTGAATCTCGTGCAAGAGATCCATGCGAAGGTCGAGATCCCGCTCGTGATGCACGGCGCCTCGGGCCTGGCCGACTGCGAATACTGTAAGATCGTCGAGAGTGGCATCAGCAAAGTGTGCTACTACAGTGCCATGGGTAAGAAAGTTAGCGACGAGATCAGCCGAAAGCTGACGGCTGCCGGACGGGACGGCGCAGTCTATCACGAGATCATAGACTGGGCCATCGACTCTTTCCGGGACGATACAGAACGCGTCATGGCCCTGGTCGGGTGTGTGGGCGTGGCGTGAGGTAAACACCAATCCAGGCCATCTGGACCACCTAAGGAGAACCGCCTGTGGAGATTTATGAGCGTTTGCAGAGGCTAGAGGCAGAGAATACTCCCGTTCGCGTGGGGCTGGTCGGTTGTGGGCAGATGGGTTCGGGCCTGGTGCACGTGACACACCAGACGAAGGGCATGGAGACCTATGCCATCTCCGATATCGACCCCAACCGGCCGCTGTCCACGCTGAAAGCGATGGGTATTCCCGAATACAAGATCTGCGTCACGAACAGACCCGGTGAAGCAGAAGATGCCATCCGGGCCGGCAGCTACGTTGTCACGGAAGACGCGGTTCTGTTGGCAAAGCTGGATAGCCTGGACGCGGTGGTCGAGGCCACCGGTCTCACGGAAGTTGGGGCCAGGGTCGCGTGGAACTGTATCCTGCACAGCAAACACGTGATCATGCTGAACGTAGAGACGGATGTCACCGTCGGCCCCCTCCTGCACCGCTTGGCGCAGAAGGCCGGCTGCGTCTATACCGCGGCCTCGGGCGACGAGCCAGGCGTGTGCAAAATGCTGTACAACTTGGCCGGCACGATGGGTTTTGAGGTGGTCTGCCTGGGAAAAGGCAAGAACAACCCCATCGACTTTGACGCGACGCCCGACTCTTGCCGCGAAGAGGCCGAACGCAAGGGGATGAACCCGAAGATGTTGGCGGCGTTCAAGGATGGCTCCAAGACGATGGTCGAGCTGGCGGCGATGTCCAACGCCACCGGCCTTGTGCCCGATGTCCCCGGCATGCACGGTGCCAAGGTGGACGTGCCGGACTTGAACAAGGTGCTCATTCCCAGGGCAGACGGCGGCATCCTCAGCAAGCGTGGCTGCGTCGATTATTCGACGGGCAAGGTCGCTCCCGGGGTCTTTGCCATCGTCACAACGCCCGATCCACGCGTCCGCGTGGACATGAAGTTCCTGAGCATGGGAGACGGACCTTATTACACGTTATACCGGCCCTATCACCTGTGCAACGTCGAAACCACGGTTTCTGTCGCCGAGGCAGTGCTCTATGGCGAGAGCACGATCGTCTCCAAGCACCTGGTTTCCGAGGTCGCAACCATTGCCAAGCGCGACCTGAAGCCAGGAGAGATCGCCGGCGAGATCGGCAGCCCCGATATTTTTGGGCGCACGTACCTTTTTGAGGAAGCCCACGCTCGCCGGGCGATCCCGCTCGGCCTGGCGCCCGGCGGCAAGGTTCTCTCCCCGATTGTCAAGGGCGAGATGCTGACGGAAGACAACTTTGCGCCCAATGCGGCCAAGTTTGTCTACGAGCTGCGCAAGGTCCAGGATGCCCAGCTTACCATGGATGCCTAGCCCGGGCACGATCTTGTGAGGGAAGGGAGGGAAGAGGAGAATTGAACGAGACCATGAGGGCGGTAGTTGTTCGCGCGCCAATGCAGTTTGACGTCGAGGACGTGTACGTCCCAGAATGCCCGCCGGGAGGACTGCTGTTGAAAGTGATCGCCTGTGGCCTGTGTGGGTCGGACCTGCGAACCCTGCGCAGCGGGCACCGGAAAGTGACGCTACCCTGGATCATCGGTCACGAGATCTGCGGCGATGTCGTCCAGGTCGGCAGCGAGTATCAGGGAACTTGGCGGATAGGTGAACGGCTGGCGGTGGGGCCGAACGCCTACTGCGGGGTCTGCGATTTCTGCCTCGATGGGCGGTATGAGCTGTGCGAGGATTATCACGAAATCGCGCAAAAGTGGCCGGGGGGGTTCGCCGAGTATATCGCCGTTCCAGAAGAGTGTGTCAGGTTGGGGACTATCCACCGCCCGCCTGCCGGCCTGGACCCTGCCCTGGCCGGCATCTCTGAGCCCGTGTCCTCGTGTGTGAACGCCCAGGACCGAGGCAACGTTGGGCTGGGTGACACGGTGGTCATCATCGGCAGCGGTCCCGTCGGTTGCACGCACATTAGCCTGGCGCGCGCCCGGGGGGCTGACAAAGTCCTGATCGCCGACGTTGTCGACGACAGGCTGAAGCTGGCCGAAGCCTTTGAGCCCGATGCCACCATCAACGCAGCCAAAGTCGACGTGGTGCAAGAAGTGCGCCGGCTGACGGCCGGCAAAGGTGCGGATGTCGTCATCACGGCCACTCCGGCGCCGGTTGCCTCGGTGCAGGCCGTGGAGATGGCGAGAAAGGCGGGGCGAATCCTGATCTTTGGGGGCTTGCCCAAGGACAACAGCAAACCGGGCGTGGATATGAACATCGTGCACTATAACGCCCTGCAGATCATCGGCACCACCGCCTTCGCCCCCAGGCACCAGCGTGTCGCCCTGCAGTTTCTGGCGTCTGGCCGGGTGCCAGGGGACAAGCTCATCACCCACCGGTTCCCTCTCTCGGAGTTCAAAACGGGTGCTACCATGGCCCTCGATGGCAAAGTCTTGAAAGCGGTTTTCTTTCCGTAGAGAAGGGCCACGAACCGTGAGCGGGTCGTGGCCCGCAGCGGTGGGGCGAGCCTGGAGGCTAGGAAGGCGCGCGCATGTCAGAGCCGGATGATCGAAGGCTCCCGTTCCTTAACAAGGGCATCGCCCAGGTTGCCATCATCGTCGAGAACCTGGAAAAAGCGGTCGAGAACTACTGGCAGCTGTTCGGCATCGGCAACTGGCATTTTTACACCTACGGCAAGCCGCTGGTGAAGGCGATGACCTACCACGGGGAGCCGGCCGAATACAAGATGCGGGTTGCCCTGTCCCACCTGGGACCGCTGCGCATCGAGTTGATCGAGATCGCCGAGGGGCAAACCGTCTATGCCGACTTTGTGCGGGAACACGGCTATGGAGTCCATCACTTTGGCGTGCTGGTCGACAACATGGCAGAGGCGCTCACCGAGGCTGCCTCTGCCGGTCTGGCAATGACACAGGATGGGGCCGGGTTCGGGCAGGATGGCGACGGGCATTATGCGTATCTGGACACTGAAGACAAGATCGGCGTTACAATCGAGTTGATCGAGCGACCGGCGGGTAGGATGCCTCCGGAAAAGGTCTATCCTGAGCAAGCCGAGACGCCCGAGTAGGTCTGGGTCAAGGTCAAGTCGAAAAGGAGCCCGATGTGAGCGAAGTCACTTTGCAGCACGTACTGGACCGGCTTGAGGAGAATAACATCGCCTACGGCTTGCTGGAGCTGCAGGGAGGGGTGACCATCGTCTTGTCGCAACGTGGCGGACGTATCTTTGGTCCCTTTCTCACGAAGGACGCTGGCGGGATCTTCTGGATCAACCAGGCTTTTGCCGAGGCTTCCGCCTTCAGCGCTTTCCTTCGCTCCGGTAGCTGGAACCTGGGCGGCGACAGGCTCTGGATTGCCCCCGAAATTCAATATCACGTGCCCGACCGGAGCAACTTCTGGGGAAGTGTGTTCTGGCCGGCAGAGGTAGACCCGGGGAACTATGCTCTCGAGGAGCTCGCCCCTGGCGAGTGGCGGCTGGCGCAGCAGATGACGCTGCAGGCGTACAACCTTGCCTCCGGCGAGAAGGAGCTGCACTTGGAGAGGCGTATCCGCCAGGTCGGGGACCCGCTGAGGAATCTGAGCAACTATCAGGCCCTGGCCGGAGATGTGCTGTTCGCAGGCTACGAGCAGCTTGTGACGCTTTCCGAGTCCCGGCGAGACGATATCGTCAGTGAAGCCTGGAGCCTCACGCAGCTCAATCCGGGCGGCCATCTGGTCATTCCTTGTTCGCCGCGTGTGGAGTATACTGATTATTACAAGCCGATCGATGAGGGCCTGCAGAGCTTTCACCCCAACCACGTCCGCCTGAAGATCACGGGCAACCGGCAGTACAAGGTCGGCTACAAGGCAGCGCACGTCTTTGGCCGGTTGGCATACCACAATCATCTCGCTGATGGCCGGGCATACTTGATTGTGCGCAACTTCTTTAACAACCCGTCTAGTCCCTACACGGAGGAACCCGATCATTCACCTGGCTGCCGTGGTCACTCGATCCATGTCTACAACGACAACGGAAATGCGGGCGGCTTTGGAGAGCTGGAATGCAATGCCCAGACCATCGGCGGCGATACCGGCCGGTCGAGCAGCACGGATCAACTGGTCCTCTGGCTCTATGTGGGCAGCAGTGACGAGATCAAGGAAATCGGCATGCAGCTGCTCGGCGTGGCATTGTAGGGGCAGGCTGAGCGCTTTTGGCCCCGAGCCAGAGGGGCAACAGGATGTAGCAGCCCGGACGCGACCTTCGGATGGGAGCGAGTTCCCAGCCGGTCCGGTCTTTGGCAGGCAAACACCAAAAACGAAGGGAGAACGAAAATGGGAATTATGCACAAGACGCCCACCTTTGGGCTCATCGTCGGCTCGCGCGGCTTCTTTAACTCGGAGCTCGCGGTGGGAGTACGCGCGAAGCTGTTGGACGTGCTGAAGGAAAAGGGGTATGGCTATGTGGTTACGCCAGAAGAGGCGACACCGTGCGGCGCCATCGAGACCCGCGAGCATGCCAAGTTGTGCGCGGACCTTTTCCGCGATAGGGCCAGGGATATTGACGGCATCATCGTCGTGCTGCCGAACTTTGGCGACGAGCTAGGCATCGTCCAGGCCATAGATCTGTCGGGGCTGGACGTCCCGGTGCTGGTGCAGGCCTGCGACGACGACCTCGACAAGCTGTCAGTGTCGGAGCGACGCGATGCGTTTTGTGGCAAGTTATCGGTGTGCAACAACCTCTACCAGTACGACATTCCATTCACCAATACCTCACTCCACACCTACCCCATTGGCAGCGAGCATTTTGTCAAGGATCTCGACTTCTTTTCGCGGGTATGTCGCGTCGTCAAGGGCCTGCGCAGCGCTCGCATCGGCGCCATTGGGGCTCGGCCGGCTGCCTTCCAGACGGTCCGTTTCAGCGAGAAGCTGCTCCAGGCCGCCGGGGTCACCGTCATCCCCGTTGACCTGTCGGAAATCATCTTTGGCGCGCAAGCGCTGAGCGACGATGACCCGGCCGTCAAGGACAAGCTGGTCCAAATCGGCGACTATGGCCGGGTCGCCGATTACGTCCCCAAAGCCAACGTCGTCAGGCAGGCCAAGCTCTCGATCGTGATCGATCGCTGGATGGAGGCGAATGAGTGTGACGCCAGCGCCGTCGAGTGCTGGGATTCGATCCAGAAGAACTATGGCTGCGCGACCTGCCTGTCGATGAGCATGATGGGCGAGCGCCTCCTGCCGAGTGCCTGCGAAGTGGACGTCATCGGCGCCGTCTCGATGTATGCGCTGCTCCTGGCTTCCGGAAATCCACCGGGCTTCCTGGACTGGAACAACAACTACGGGGACGACCGTGACAAGTGCATCAATGTGCACTGCAGCAACTACCCCAAGGCCTTTATGGGCCACGAGTTCGAGATTTCCAATCTGGACGTGCTGGGGGCAACGTTAGGCGCAGACCGGTGCTTTGGGGCCATCAAGGGCCAGGTCGCCTCAGGGCCGATGACCTTCTTCCGTGTGTCCACCGACGACCCCATGGGCAGCATCAAGGCCTACCTGGGCGAAGGCGAGTTCACGGACGATCCGGTGGGCATCGACGGCGGCGCGGCGGTGTGCAAGGTCAATAATATGCAGTCGATGATGGACTATATCTGCAGAAACGGCTTTGAGCATCACGTCGCCATGGTGCGCGGTCATGTCGCTTCGGTACTGGATGAGGCGATCAGCACCTACCTGGGGTGGGACCTCTACCACCACAGGTAGAGACGACATGAGGCTGTTACGTCTGAAGCCTGGACGGTGCGCGGGCTGCAGCGGGTGAGTCGTCGGCCGGAAGCCACCGGGCCAAGCACCTGACGGGGCACAGCCCTCTGCGCAGTGCGCCGGCGGAATCGAGCCAGTGTCTCGCCGACTGCCCAAGCCCCTTCCTCCCGGCCAGTCAACGGGGGGAAGGGGCTTTGCGTTGTTCGCGAGCGAGAGTCAGACGCGCCAAGGGGCGCGCGTCACGAGACGGACGACGCGGCCGGCCTTCTTTATGAGTTCTGTGCCTGGATGGCCGTGATGACGACGGTATTGATCACGTCCTCCACGGTTGCCCCGCGGCTCAGGTCGTTGACAGGCTTGCGCAGCCCCTGGAGCACCGGGCCGACGGCGATGGCGCCGGTCTCGCGCTGCACGGCCTTGTACGTGTTGTTGCCCGTGTTGAGGTCGGGAAAGACAAAGACGGTTGCGTGGCCGGCCACGTCCGAGCCGGGCAGCTTCTTGGCCGCCACGCTGGCGTCCACGGCCGCGTCGTACTGGATCGGTCCGACCAGCTTCAGGTCGGGTCGCCGCTCGCGGGCGATCTCGGTCGCTGTGCGCACCCGCTCCACGTCTTCGCCTACTCCGCTCTCGCCAGTTGAGTAGGACAGCATGGCCACCCGCGGCTCGATGCCAAAGGTCTGGGCCGTGTCCGCCGACGACAGCGCGATCTCGGCGAGCTCCTCGGCGGTCGGGTTCGGATTCACCGCGCAGTCGCCGTAGACCAGCACCTCGTCGTCCAGCAACATGAAGAACACCGACGACACCACCCGAAAGCCGGGCTTGGCTTTGATGAACTGCAGAGCCGGCAGGATGGTGTGCTGTGTGGTGTGCGCGGCGCCCGAGACCATGCCGTCGGCGGCACCCTTGTAGACCATCATCGTCCCAAAATAAGAGACATCGCCCATCCGGTCGCGTGCCCCGTCGAGGTTCATGCCCTTGTGGCGCCGCAGCTCCAGGAGGGTCTGGGCGTACTCGTCAAACAGCTCCGAGTCTTCGGGCCAGATGATCGGCGTCCGATCCAGGTCGATGTGCAGGCCCAGCTCTCGGATCGCGGCGCGCACGTCGCGAGGCCGGCCAAGGATCGTCAGATCGACGATATCACGGCTCAGCAGAACCTCAGCAGCACGCAGGATTCGCTCATCGTCGCCCTCGGGCAGGACGATGTGCTGCTTTTGCGCCTTGGCGCGCTGGACGATATTGTACAAGAACATGCGCGGCGTCATGCCCCGCGGCTGGATGCTGCTAATCCGTGACTCCAAATCTGCAACGTCCACGAACTCTGCGAACAGCTCCAGGCTCAGGTCTATTTTGGGGCGGTTGTCGGCCGTGATATAGGATCGGATGTCACTCACCCGGGTCGCCGTGTCGTAGGTGTTGCTCGGCACCGAAATAATGGGCACGACGCTTCGCAGGCCTTCGAGCAGGCGGGCAATGCTGGGAACTGGTCTGAAGCCGCCGCTCAGCACAATGCCTGCCACCTTCGGATAGTGCTTTGACTGATGGGCCTGCAGCGCGCTCAAGATGACGTCGCTGCGGTCACCGGGAGTGATGAGCAACGCGTTCTCGGTGAGGTGCGCCAGGTAGTTGTCCAACTGCATGGCGATGACCAGGTAGTTCTCGGCCAGGATGTCGAGGTGATCGCTGCCATAGAGGATCTCGCCTCCTAGCTGCTCGGTTACTTCCCGCATCGTCGGGCTGGCCAGGGCCCCGTGGGCGGGGATGACGGCAACAACGACGTCGTCGTCCTGAAGCTCCTCCCTCAGGGCAACGCGCAACTCCTCGAGGTCGTCCATTGCCACGCGGTTGACAACCATGCCCAGAACCTGGGCACCTCGCGCTCGATAGGCGTTTACCGTCGTCTGGGCGCTGCCGACGAGGGTGGGCACGTCGCGGCCCACGCCGCTGCCGACCAGCAGGACCGGCGCACCCAGCGTCTTGGCCACGTCCGCGTTGAACTCGAACTCTAATGCCGTGGTGGCGCTGGCCAGGTCCGAGCCGATGCACAGGATGAAATCGCAGCGCTCCTCGAGATCCTTGTAGCGGGCGATGATCCTGTCGAGCACCTTGGTGTACTGCCCCCGGCCGATGAGCTCCTCGGCTTCGTGCAGCGACAAGCCGTACGTGTCCTCGTAGTCCAGGTGGAGGTCAAAGTAGCGGAGAAGGAGGTCGATCGTCTTGTCCCGCTCCTCGGCCGCCTGGACGTCGATCAGAGGGCGAAAGATGCCGACCTTGTTGGTCTTGCGCAGCAGAAGCTCGGTGACGCCCAGCGCCACGAGGGACTTGCCTGAGTAGCGGTCGATGGTGGCGATGTACAACGCGTCTGTCACCTGGCACCTCCCTATCGTCATTTGGTCTCCAGACGGCCATGGAGCGAGAGGTTGCGACGCTGTAACGTGCGCCCGCCGGCGACCCACAGCAATTATAACCCACATGTCGCAGCGTTGTCAAACCGTTTCAGATCGTCATTGGCCCTTGTCAGCGCTTGCATTTTGGTGTATAATGCACCTAGAACAAATGTTCGGATCCGGGTGGTCTGCCCGGTCGCTACCGAGAGGAGGATGCAGGGTGCGTGCTGACGGAACGGGCAGCAGTACGTTGTCCAGGCAAGAGATCGACAACCTGAAGGCCGGGGTCCGCCTCGAGGACCTGGCAGCACGCTACGTACAGTCGCTGCGGCGGGTGGGCGAGCGTTGGGTGGGACTATGCCCGTTCCACGACGACACTGAGCCCAGCTTTAACATCTGGCCCGACTCTCAATCCTGGTACTGCTTTGGCGCCTGCCGCCGGGGCGGGGACGTCGTCGACCTCTTGCGCGAGGCAGAGGGCGTGGACTTTCGCCACGCCCTCGAGCTCCTGGGCGGGCCGCCCGCAGGCACTTCTGCCGGGGAGCCCTGGCAACCGCCTCTGCCGCTCACCACGGCGCGTCAGACCGAGGCAGAGCCGGGCCTGGACTGCCAGGACCGGTCCATCCTCAATGCCGCGAGTGAGATCTATTTCCGGTCGCTCATGGGCAACCTGTCGGTGCGCCGGGCCATCGAGGGCCGGGGCATATCCCTGGCCACAATGCAAGCCTTTCACCTGGGTTATGCCACGGGACGGCGCCTGGCCCGTTACCTTGCCTGGCGCCACCTGGACCTGGAGCGTGCCCGCCGCCTCGGCCTGCTGCACGACTCGCGGTCTGGCATGGACGAGGGCAACGGAAATCTCCCCACCTGGGAGGGGTGGGAGCACTTGAGCCGGCGCATCATCGTGCCGGTCATGCGCGGCTGGGAAACCGTCTATCTGATTGGCCGGGCCACTCGCACGGCACAGAAACCCAAATACCTGGGCCTGGCGCTACCCAAGGAGCCGCTGATCGGCAAGGCGCGGCCACGCCACTCGCGGGGCATCCTCGTCGTCGAGGGCCCCTTTGACCTGCTCCTGCTTCACGAGTGGGGCTACGGCCGCCAGTACGAGCTGCTGGCGCTCCTCGGCACCCAGTTCAAGCAGCGCTGGTTGTCGCACGTTGGGCCCCGTGACCGGCTGCTGGTGGCCACCGACCAAGACGACGCGGGCGATGCCACCGCCGCCGAGCTGGCTGCGCTCTTTCCCGGCCAGACGGTGCGGGTGCGCTGGCCAGAAGAGTACGAGGATGTGGGCGACCTGGCCCGCGTCCCCGAGGGCCGCCACATCTGGGCCAGGGCGCTGGAAGACGCCTGAGCCACCCCGTCCATCCCCCTTTTAGCCGGCTTGCCAATTCGCCAGTCTGTGCTATACTGGCCGCACCTCTGCTCCGCAGGGTGAGCGGGGAGAACGCAACCGGGGGGGAACGGTGAGCGACGAGCGAACGACCTGCTACCAGCGCTTTGTCAATAGTGTGGCGCCAATCCGCGTCTGCGACAATGGCGGCTGGACCGACACCTGGTTTGCCCGCCACGGCAAGGTATTCAACATTGGCGTGTCACCCTATGCCGAGGTCCAGCTCGAAGTCTATGAGCGCGGCAGCCGGGAGCGGCAGGTCACCATCTGTGCCGAGAACTATGGCGACTGCTTTGACCTGGAGCCCGGGGCGGCGTTACGCGG
>JBFYTF010000500.1:0-3386 GCA_041300865.1 Anaerolineae bacterium | reverse complement strand
TGGTCGATGCTGTCCTGCAGGTTGCGGCGCAGGGCCTGGTGCAGGGCTTCGACCTCTTCGTCCGTCAGCGTGTGGATCGGCCGCAGGGGATGGACGCGCGCCTTCCACAGCGGGTCCTGGACGTACACGTTGCCGATGCCCGCCACGCGCGACTGGTCCAGGAGAAAGGTCTTGATGGCGCCACGCCGCCCGGCCAGGAGCGCCCAAAAGTCGTCGAGGGACAGGTCCAGGAAGTGCGGGCCGAGCTTGCCGACCATCGGATGATCGGCCGGGTCGGCGGCATAGTGGGCGTAGCCGAACCACCAGTGGTGGGGTTCACAATAGGCCAAGCCCCTTTTCCCTGACCGGTCGTCTGTTTCTCTAGCCTTGGAAGGCGTCCTGGTCGAACACCCTCGTGCGCCAAGACCAGTGCCCTAACCTTAAGGCCAGCATCTCCACGGCCAGGGAATTTGGTGCCAGAAATACCCCGCTCGCATCCTTCGTAGCTGCCCCTACGGTTCTCGCGCCTCTACAATGGCTGCGCAGCGCTTCAGTTGCTGCTGATCAAGAGTAACCAGACAATCGTCCAGCTGATCCGCCAGGGCTACGTACACTGCATCACAACCACGGATCTGGTAGTCCGCTGCGATGGCAGCCGCCCTCTCTGCTAGAGGCAGGGTCACTGCGACCAACTGGATGACTCCTCCATGCTGCAGTTGTTGCACAACGCGGCGAGCGAGCACCGAATCTCCTGCCCCGCGACTGAGCGCAGCAGCCACTTCTGCCATCAGGATTACAGGCGCGATGATCGCTTCACGTTCGCCCTTTGCTCGCTCCAACCAAGTCCAGCTCCGGGCATAGTCCTCTTCGTGGGCATTGACGAGCGCGACATAGACGCTGGCATCGATGACTGCCATGGCTTACCTGCGCTGCTCGGCGACAAGTTCGACGCCGCTCTTGTCGGACTTCCACGCCAGCGCGACCTCCTCGGCCAGGCTTCTCATTTCTGTCAAGGCTGTGTCTACCTGCTCCTCGCGCAACCGATCTCGTTCTTCTTCGGTCAAGGGACGCAGCATTGCCACCGGCTCCCCCCGCAGCGTAATGACGTATTCGGCCATTTCCTCATACACCGCGCGTATGACACGAGATGCCTGATTCTTGAGCTCGCGCACCCCTACAGTCTCGGGCATTCTGCTCCTCCTCAACAGATGCGGCTACCATGTAGCTACATTATAGCCGCAGGTGGCCTGGCTGTCAACTCAGGGCATTCGACTCTATACCCCCTGTTTCTAGTCGTTGGCACGCCGGGCAGATAGACCTTGCCGTGCTCCCCGTCTTGATCTTGACCACCACCGTCCCGCACCGCGGGCAGGGGTGCCCCTCCCGATAGCCCACCTCGAAGTGGTTCCAGTTCCCCTTCTTGCCGTAGAGGTTCTGCTCGTAAGCAAAGCCCCCCTGGTCGATGCTGTCCTGCAGGATCTGCCGCAGCGCCTGCCACAGCGCCTCGATCTCGGCCTCGCTCAACGTCTGGATAGGACGCAGGGGGTGGATACGTGCCTTCCACAGCGGATCCTGAATGTAGACATTGCCAATTCCAGCGATCCGATCCTGATTCAGCAAGTACGCTTTGATTGCGCCACGGTGACCAGACAGCAGGGCACGGAACTCGTCGAGTGACAGGTCCAGGGCGTTGGGGCCGAGCTTGCCGACCATGGGATGGTCGATCACATCTCTGACGTGGTGCGCAAAACCGAACCACCAGTAGTGGGGTTCACAATAGATAAAGCCGGTTTGCCCTGACCGCTCGCCTACCACTCCAGCCCGTGATCCCGGCCTGGACGAATACTCTCCGTCGACCTTCTAGCTCCTTCCTGTAGGGCCTGTCGGTGGCGGATAGTCCCGCCTTTGACGACTGGCTGCTGCGGCATGTGGGGCACCTGGCTGTCACACCGTTCGCTCCGGAAGGTGGATACCTGCTCCAGGCTGGCGAAGGCATGGCGCTCGCCGGTATGTGGGCTCTCGATCGACGCGCGCCATTGCCATCGTCCCTGGCACTTGGCGCGCCAGAGGTGGAGCAGATAGGTCTGGTATGCATCGGGCTCGTCGCTCATCAACCTTTGTTCCTCATCCCTTGCTCCATTATGCACGCCGATCGCGCGCAGATTGCGCGGGAAACGCGCGTGGGCAGGAAAACTGGACGAGTTTGCCCGATTCGTGGGATACTGGTGCAAACCGTAGAGGCAGCATTGTGGCTCACCTGGCACTGGCCTTTGTCAGCACAGGCCACAGCGCGTACCTCTGGCCGGCAGAAGCGGCGACCGGTGAGATCGGAAGGCGATCTCACCGGTCACCTTTGGTCTAGGCCTGGCCCTCTACAGCGGATTGTGCAGGATCGGTAACCTGAGAGAAGCGAGCCCCAGGATGACGTGCAGGATGGCCTCGGCCACGTTGTCCTCGGGCTGTCCCTCCAACGGCGCGCTGATGACCGCCGTGTTGGTGATGTCCATCGCGTCGGTTAGCTCCGGGCTCAGCTGAGCGGTCACGGTGATGATCCCTCCTGCGCCAGGCTCCAGGTCCGCGACCTGCCAGACAAAGGGCTGACTGTCGGCCACTGGCGTGATCTGTGCGCCCCAGTAGGTGTAGCCAGTGACCGTGATCTCGGGCGGCAGGACCTCGTTGATGATCACGCCCTCCGCTGCAAGATCACCCGCATTCCAGTAGAGCAGGGTGTAGGTGATCGCCGCGCCCGGCAGAGCCTCCTGCGGCACCACCTCCTTGGTGATGACCAGGTCCACCACAGGCGGCGGAACCTCCTCCACCTCGATGACCTGCAGGACGGCCTGGGCGACGTTGTCCTCGGGCCACGCCTCCAACGGTGCAGTGATGAACGCCGTGTTGGTGATGGCCAGCGGGCCGGTCAGCTCCGGGCTCAGTTGGGCGGTCACGGTGATGTTCCCTCCCGCGCCGGGCTCCAGGTCCGCGACCTGCCAGGCCAGGCCCTCGCCGCCGTCCACCGGCATGATCTCCGCACCTGAGTAGGTGTAGCCGGTGACCTCGATCTCGGCTGGCAGGACCTCGTTGATGACCACACCCTGGGCCGCGGCATCGCCTGCATTCCAGTACAGCAGAGTGTAGGTGATGGCCGCGCCCGGCAGAGCCTCCAGCGGCACCACCCCCTTGGTGATGACCAGGTCCACCACGGGCGGCGGCGCCTCCTCCCCCTCGATGACCTGCAGGACGGCCTGGGCCACGTTGTCCTCGGGCCACGCCTCCAACGGCGCAGTAATGAACGCCGTGTTGGTGATGGCCAGCGGACCGGTCAGCTCCGGGCTCAGCAGGGCAGTTACGGTGATGATCCCGCCCGCCCCCGGCTCCAGGTCCTCGACCTCCCAGGCCAGCCCCTCGCC
>JBFYTF010000491.1:0-10574 GCA_041300865.1 Anaerolineae bacterium | reverse complement strand
GCGGCCCTGCTCATCGACTCGCGCCTGCTCAAGCTCATCGTCCTGCTGTTCCTCGGTGTTGCCACGCTGCTCTTCCTGGCCTGGCTTGCGCGCCGCGGCTTGACAACTGGCGAGGCTCCGCCCGCCGACGAATCGGAGTGACCGTGCCAGGAGCGATGGGCCGGGAGAGTGGGCCGGGCAGAACCCGCAGACTCGCCCGTGTACTTGACCGAACGTCTGTTTCAGTGTAAAATCGGGCCATTCAGTTGGGAGTAGGACAGGATGAGTGACTCTTTGCAGGCAACGGAATTAATGCGCCGGGGGCAGGCCGCCGCTCGCGTTGGGCGCCGCGACCAGGCCCGCGAGTATCTGCGCAGTGCCGTGGAGCTGGACCCGAGGAACGCAGAAGCCTGGCTCGACCTGGCGGGTGTCGAGGACGACCCTCAGCGCAAACGGGCCTGCTTCGAGACCGTGCTCGAGATCGATCCGGGCAACGAGCAGGCGGGCCTCGGCCTGGAGATGCTGGATCAAGATTCCATGGACGGTGCGGAGGACGAGCTGGAGCAAGTCCTCGCCGCAGCCTCCCGCCGCCTCGACGCGGCCGTGGGCCCCCCGTCGCCTCATGAGACGAGCCCCGACGACGAGGTCCTGTTCTGCGCAAACCACCCCACCGTTGAGACGATGCTCCGCTGCAACCGCTGCGGCAAACCCATCTGCACGCGCTGTGCCAAGCTGACGCCTGTGGGCTACCGCTGCCGCGAGTGCCTGGGCGAACAGCAGGCAGTTTTCTACACCGGCGGCAGTACCGACTATGTCATCGGTGCAGCCATTGCCCTGGTTCTGGGCGGCATCGCCAGTTTTCTGATGAGTGCTATCGGCGCTTGGTTCTTTGCCCTCATCCTGGGACCGACGGTCGGCATCGGCATCGCCGAGGTCGTGCGCCTGGCCGTGAGGCGGCGTCGCAGCAGGTACCTGGCAACCGTCGTCGGGGCCAGCATGGCGCTGAGTGCCTTGCCGGCACTGCTCATTTCGCTGCGGTCGGTCTGGGGCTTGGTGGCGCTGGGGCTGTTCCTGGCCCTCGCCATCGGCGCGGCTGTGGCTCGCCTGCGCTAGCCGGTGCGACCCGGATCTAGAACGAGGGAACCGTGCTTGCCGAGTTGACGATTCGCGACCTGGCCATCATCGACGAGTTGCGCCTGCACTTTGGCGAGGGGCTGAACGTTCTAACGGGAGAGACGGGGGCGGGCAAGTCGATCATTATCGACGCGGTGAGCCTGCTCCTGGGCGGCCGGGGCGACGCCGGGCTGATCCGTGCCGGCGCCAGCCGGGCCGCGGCGGAGGGTGTGTTCCGGCTGGACGCCGAGGCCCGGGCGGCTGTGGAGCCCATCTTGGAGGCGGATGGCCTGGAGGGCGACGAGCCGGACATCCTGGTGCTCTCCAGGGAGATCCGCAAGGAAGGGCGCAACATCTGCCGCATCAATGGCCGGGCGGTGGCCCTCAAGAGCCTGCAGACTGTGGGCGAGTGTCTGGTGGACATTCACGGGCAGACAGAGCACCTGTCGCTTATGCGGGTGCGGGAACACGGCGACCTCTTGGACCGCTACGGTGGCCTGTGGCCTCTTCGCCAGGAGGTGGCAGGGCTGGTGGCCGAGCTGCGCCACGTGCGCCGCGAGCTGCACAGCCTGCGCCGCGACGAGCGGGAGCAGGCGCGGCGCACCGACCTGCTCCAGTACCAGGTGAGCGAGATTGACGCGGCCCGCCTGGAGCCGGGCGAGGTGCAGGAGTTGAGCCAGGAGCGGACGCGGCTGGCCAACGCCGAGCAGCTGCGCGCCCTGGCCGAAGAGGCTTTTGGCGCGCTCTACGAAAGCGGCGAGGACCAGGCGTCGGCGGTGGACCTGCTGCAGGTCGCGGCCCGCGCTCTGAGCGGACTGCTGCGCCTCGACCCTTCGACGTCCACCCTCGCAGAGGCGGCCGAGCAGGTGAGCTACCAGCTCGAAGACCTGGCCGAGCAAGTGCGGGCCTACCGGGAGCGTGTGGAGTTCAACCCCCGGCGCCTGAACCAGGTCGAAGAGCGCCTGGCGTTGATCCACAACCTGCAGCGCAAGTACGGGGACAGCGTCAAAGACGTTCTGGCGTTTGCGGCGCGAGCCCGCCAGGAGCTGGAGACCATCGAGCACAGCGGGGAGCGCATCGCCGAGCTGGAAGCTGACGAGGAGCGGCTGCTACGCGAGATCGGCCGCCTGGGCAGCGAGCTTTCCCGGCAGCGCCAGGAGGCCGGGCTGCGGCTGGCGGCGGGTATCGAGGCCGAGCTCGACGAGCTGAGCATGGCCCGTGCGCGCTTTGGAGTCGACTTGGCCTGGCGTGACGATCCCGACGGCGCGTACGTGGACGATCCCGGCCGCAACGGCGCGCAGGGCCAGCGCATCGCCTTTGACGCCAGCGGTCTGGACCGCGTCGAGTTCCTGGTAGCGCCCAATGTCGGCGAACCGCTGAAACCGCTGGTGCGCATCGCCTCCGGGGGCGAGACATCGCGGCTGATGCTCGCCCTGAAGACCGTGCTCGCCCAGGCCGATCGCACGCCCACCCTCATTTTTGACGAGATCGACGCCGGCATTGGCGGCCGGGTGGGCAGCGTCGTCGGCCGCAAGCTGTGGGGGCTGACCGGGGGCGATGGCGAGCTGGTGCGCTCCCACCAGGTGTTGTGCGTCACCCATCTGCCGCAGCTCGCCGGCTACGGTGACCTCCACCTCCACGTCAGCAAGGGCGTGGTCGACGGCCGTACGGTGACGAGCGTCGAGACCCTGGACGGCGAAGCGCGGGAGAAAGAGATGGCGGGCATGCTGGGCGCTGTGACCGAGCTGACCCGAGCCAGCGCCGTGGAAATGCTGGCTGCCAGCCAGGCTCAGAAGGTCGGATAGGCTCCCCAATGCGCCGGCGAGGTTGTTGCTGTCTGTGGGCGCTGGTCCTTCTGCTGGTCGCGCTTTGCGCCGCCGGACTGGCCCTGGCCGCCCTGGCCACCGGACCCTCTGCCGCTTGCGAGCGCCCGGACTCTGGGCCGCCCGAGTCAGGGACATCGGTGCGGACTCTGGTGTCCAACGGGCAGGAGCGCTGCTACCTGCTCCACGTGCCGTCGGGCGGGCCGCCCTCCGAGCCGGTGCCCCTCGTTCTCAGCCTTCACGGCTTTGCTGAGAGGCCGCTCTACCACGAGTGGATCACCCGCTGGTCCAGGATCGCCGATGAGCAGGGGTTTGTCGTCGTCTATCCCCAGGGGACCGGTAGACCACTGCGCTGGAACTCGTTTTCCTCCGTCGATACGGGCGGTGTTGACGACGTGCAGTTCCTCCGTGATCTCGTTGCCGAGGTAGAACGCCTGCTGAACATTGACCGGCAGCGCGTCTATGTCAACGGCCTCTCCAACGGCGGAGCCATGACCCACCGCCTGGCCTGCGAAGCCTCAGATCTTGTCGCCGCGGCCGGCATGGTTGCCGCGCCCGTGGGTGAGCTGCCGGACGGCTGCACACCTCCGCGGCCGGTGCCGGTCATAGCCTTCCACGGCACGGCCGATCGCGTCGTGGATTACCAGGGCGCAGGCAGCACCGATGCGTCTGAAGTGGAAGGGCTGACGCGCGCACACTTCTCCTACCTGCCCGCCCCGCGGTGGACGGCGGACTGGGCTGCGCGCAACGGTTGTGCGCCAGACCCCGAGTCCATCCCGCCGTCGGGCGATGCCAGCGGCGTGCGCTACACGGGCTGTAACGCCGCAGCTGAGGTCGTCTTTTACACCATCGATGGCGGCGGACACACGTGGCCTGGCGGCTTGCCCATCCCCCTGGTAGGCAAGACCAGCCGGGACATTGACGCCAGCCAGACGATGTGGCAGTTCTTTAGCCGTTTCGCCCTCGCCGGCCAGTAGGCGCGCCACGCCGGCACTGCTTCCTGGCAATCCCGAATACCCTGGGCCTGGGGCCTGGCTCGGGGCCTTCGCCCGCGGCTGTCGTAGAGCGCCGGCCAACCACCAAGGCTGCCTTGTTCTTGCCTCTCGTCGTTTTTGACGCCACAGGGAAACTGGCGTATGATCTATCGGGAGTCTGCACATAGCGGAAAACGGAAGGTGTCGGCCATGCCTGGAGGTCAACGTGCTTGGAGTACTGGGGGGCAGGAGGAAGCCTGTCCGCGGCGCATCCACCGCTTCCTCGAGCCCTGCCTGTTGATGCTGTTGCACTGCCGTGAGGTGCATGGCTACGAGCTCCTGGAGGGCCTCAAGCAGTTTGGCTTCGAGCAGAACCCCGTCGACTCGAGCACTGTCTATCGCGTCCTCCGCGTCCTGGAGGAGAGGGGCCTGGTTACCTCGCATTGGGACACCGAGGGCGGGGGCCCGGCGCGGCGCCGCTACCACCTCACGGAGGCAGGAGATGCCTTCCTGGCCGCCTGGGTGCTCGACCTGCGCGAAACCGACCGCGTTCTGCACCATTTTCTCGAAATGTACGATAGCCACATGGAGATCCACCAGTGACAGGTGGACCACAGCAAGCGATATTTGAGGTTCAGAGGGAGGCAAGGTGGTAACGGAAACAGCAGTACGCAAGGCCCTGGAAGGCGTGATGGATCCGGAGCTGCATCGCAGCCTGATCGATCTTGGCATGGTCCGCGAAGTGCGCGTCGAGGATGGGCGGGTGGGCATCACCCTGGCCCTCACGACCCTTGGCTGCCCGCTGCGTGGCCAGATCACGGACGACGTCAAGCGCACGGTGGGTGCCCTTGAGGGTGTCCGGGCCGTCGAGGTCGAGCTGGCCGAGATGACCGACGAGGAAAAGCGCCGAATTGGCATCGGCGTGCCGGAGAAAGGTGCCGTCGAGGACCTGAATGAGATCCGCAACGTGCTGGCTGTGATGAGCGGCAAGGGCGGTGTTGGCAAGTCGCTCGTCAGCGGCCTGCTGGCCATGGCCCTCCGGCGCGAGGGTTACCAGGTCGGAATTCTGGACGCCGACATCACCGGTCCCAGCATCCCAAAGATGTTCCTGCCGGCGGGAACGCAGCTGGGTATGAGCCCGCTGGGCCCCGTGCCGCCCAAGAGCAGTACCGGCATTCACGTGATGTCCATCAACCTGCTCCTGCAGCAGGAGGACATGGCCGTCATCTGGCGCGGGCCGCTGGTGAGCGGGGCCATCAAGCAGTTCTGGGGCGATATCTTCTGGGGCACGCTGGATTACCTGATCGTGGACCTGCCGCCAGGGACGTCGGACGCGTCTCTGACCGTCATGCAGTCGCTGCCCATCTCGGGGATCGTGCTTGTCACCTCGCCTCAGGACTTGGCGGGCATGGTGGTGCGCAAAGCGGCGAACATGGCCCGCCAGATGGAGACGCCGATCCTCGGGCTCATCGAAAACATGAGTTACTTCGAGTGCCCGGACACTGGCCGGCGACACGACATCTTTGGTCCCAGCCATGCGGAGGCCGTGGCGGCTCAGATCGGTGTGCCGCTTTTGGGACGCCTGCCGATCGATCCAGAGATTGCCCGGCTGAGTGACGCGGGACGCATCGAAGAGTATGCAGACAACGGGTTCGCGGCTATCGCGCAGGAGCTCGCGGGCCGCATAGCAGCCGGCAAGGGCTAGCCGTGTCCCGTTCCAACCGCGTTGGCTGGATTGTTGGCGGCACCATCGCCATCCTGATCTTTGCCGCTCTGGCCGCTATCGGCGGCCGGCAGGCGCCGCTGCCTGGGACCGCCGAGCTGGCCCCGGGCGAGAGCGAGGTGCTGCGTGCCCGAGTGGTCCAAGTCGTGGACGAGGGGGTAGTGGGCGAGGGCGAGCTAGCCCAACCCTACCAGCGTCTGCGACTGCGCCTGGAGAGCGGGTCCTGGTCGGGCCAGGAGCTGGAAGTGGAGCACGGGCACCTGTCCGTGACGAACCAAAGCCAGTTTTTCGCTGCCGGTGATCGAGTGCTGGTCGAGCACCTGCGGTCGGTCGAGGGCGGGGATCTGTTTATCATCACCGATCACGTGCGCACTGCACCGCTTCTGTGGCTGACCTTGCTGTTCGTGGCCGCGACTTTGCTCTTGAGCCGCTGGCAGGGGCTGCGCTCGCTCCTGGGCATGGCCTTCAGCCTGGCCGTTGTTGTCTGGTTCGTCGTGCCCCAGATCCTGGCCGGGCACGATCCGGTCCTGGTCGCCGTTGTCGGGTCGGTGGTCATGATGGCCGTCAGCCTGTACCTGGTCTATGGCTGGCGGCCCAAGACCCACGTGGCCGTGGCCGGGCTGTTCCTGAGCCTGGTGCTCACCGGCCTCCTGGCCGCCTGGTTCGTGGACTGGGCCCGGCTTTCAGGTTTTGGCGCGGAGGAGGCAAGCTTCTTGCAGGTCGCCGGTGTGCGCCTGGACACCCAGGGCCTGCTGCTGGCCGGGATTATCATCGGCACCCTGGGGGCGCTCGACGACGTGGCCATTGGCCAGTCGTCGGCCCTTTTCGAGCTGAGCAGCGCCAACCCACGCCTCAGTTGGCTGGCCCTGATGCGGCACGGGATGACCATCGGCCGGGACCACATTGCGGCCATGGTCAACACGCTCCTCCTTGCCTACGTGGGCGCCTCTCTGCCCCTCGTGCTCCTCATCTCGGCCAACGCCGAGCCACTCGGCATGACCCTCAACCGGCAGATCATTGCCGAGGAGATCGTCCGTACTCTTGTAGGCAGCTTGGGCCTACTGGCCGGCGTGCCCCTGACCAGCCTGCTGGCGGCCACGGTCGCGCGGCGCCGCACGGCTCGTCTGCATCCGGAACCGGCCGGTGATGGTGGGCCAGACGCGAGCATCATTGCTGACGGTGGAACAGGAGGGCAAGCGTGACGGGAAGGATCAAGGCCGTCTGTCGCAGCGACGATAGGAACAAGCCCAAGACAGACGTCGTGCGCGGAGAACTGCGGGCCGGCTGGGGGTTGGTAGGTGACAGTCACGCCGGGCCGCCGCGGCCCGGCCGGTGGCAGATCAGCCTCGTAGCCTGGGAGGAAGTCGAGCGTGCCAGCCGGGAGTGGGCCATCGAGGCTATTCCCGGCAGCTTTGCCGAGAACCTCAGCACTGAGGGGCTCGACACCACGGCGCTGCATGTGGGCGACAGGCTCCAGGTGGGCGGCGAGGTGGTGCTGGAGGTCGAACAGCTGGGCAAGCCGCCCGAAATCGCCCACACGTACAGCTTCCAGGGGCACTCCCTCTTACCTACCAAGGGGATCTTTTGCGGCGTGGTCTCGGGCGGCATCGTGGCTGCCGGAGACGAGATTCGCTTACGATCCGAATGACATAAGAAAGCGCGTCAGGTCGCGTGTCACCCTGAACGAGGGCTGTCAGCGTGAACGAAGTGAAGCATCTCTTACGATCAAGGGTCAGGTCCTTCGGCAGCGCTCGGGACGACATCAAGCGCGACCAGGTCGCGCGCTGCTAGCTCGCCGGGCCCTCCGGCTCCGGAGCCCACTCGGGCAGCGGCATGAACGGCTCCTGGGGGCTAAAGTAGTTGTAGAGCATGTTGCTCACGTCGCGGTAGAGGGGTTGGTTGATGCCCCAGTTGATCCAATCCGTGTCCTGCCAGATGTAGAAGCTGGTGAGCCAGGTGGCGCCGGGGGCAAAGACGATGCCGACCTCGGCGCGAGTGTCTCCCCAGGGCACCGCGTAGCCCGAGAAGCCGTGCTTGTGGGCCAGCTTGGTCTCTTCAGGGATGCCTGCACCCAGCATATTGCGCAGGTCGTTGGCGGCCATGATGTCAATCATCTCCTGACACACGTCCGGCTTGAAGATGTTCGGGTACGCCTCGGCGAGCAGACCCTCTCCCTTGGTGCAGGCGTAGATCATCTCGACCAATTTGGCCATCTCTCTGGGGGTCGCTCGCACACAGCGGTCGTAGCCCGGCGTCTGCCCCGATTGCAGTCCCCAGCCCTTCTCCGTCCAATTGGCGACCAACGTAATCTGGCTGCCCGGCAGTGAGCTGAACTGGGCAAAGCCGTCCTGCCGGCGCGTGTCCTCGACCAGCCGGAATGGCGCGCAAAGATAAAAGTTGCTCAGTCCCAGCTGGCGCATAGTGTTCGTGACCTTGCCGGCGCCGGTCGAGGCCGACCCGTTGCCCACGGCGGCCATCAACAGGTTGGCGCTGAGATTGCTGGACTCGCTGCCGAGCATCTTGAGCATCTCTTCGTGGGTTGTGGCGTCCACCTCGCCGCCGTAGAAGCGATAGACCTCGACCATGATGCCGATCTTGACCAGGCTCATGCCCGACATGACATAGTCGGCACCCGACTCGTAGATCATCTCACCCGTGTCCAGGTTCTTGATGAGGATGCTCGTGACACCTGGGAACTCGGAGAGGCGCGCCTTCAGGGGCGGCAGGAGCACATCCGGGGTCAGGGGTGGTGGTGGCACGAGGTCGGGCTCGAAGGTGAAGGGCGTGGTCACGCCGCCGCGGAGGGACAGCTCGACCAGCGTCGTGGCCCGGGTGACGTTAAAGGTGTAACCGGGTTCGCCCGGGTCGAAAAAGAAACCGGCGGTCTGCGTCAGGGGACCGGTGTAGCTGGCAAAGTGGGGAAAGGTCCAGGTGAGCGGCCCGGTATAGTCAACTGTCGGGGTGCCTGTGATGCCGCTGGTGGTGCTGATGGGCACCGTGACGGTGTAAAAGCTCGGCGGGAGCGGGTCGCGCGCCATGACGGGGGCGAGGGTGGCCAGCATGGCCTCGATCCGCCTCCGGCTCTGATCGGGTTCCTCAAGTGCGACAGGGAGGACAACATCCCGCTGCGCGGGGTCCGGTATCTGCTCGTTGATCATCTCGGCCGCGAGGTTCACATCCAGGCGCTGCCCGGCCTGGCCAGGGATAAAGGTCCGGGCCTGAACGTCGATCATCGGCTGCCTGGCCGCCGAGTCGTGGGACGCGGCTACCTTCTCCAGATACCGCACGGCGGCCTCCTGATCCCAGCCCATGGTCAGGGGAACCTCCCTGTCCACGCGCAACGTCTGTCCCTGCAGCCAGGCACGAAAGCCCTCCCAGTAATCGTACTGGTGGCTGAGTCCGGCTGCCTCCGCGACCATCGTCTCTACAGGCACCTCGAGTTGCAAGTCCTGAGCCGGCGAGAGGGACAGCTCTCGGTCGCCATATCGCAGGACGAAATTGCGCTCGTACGCCGCCACCACCTGCTCCTCGATATTCCGGCGCGCCTCCTCGGGCGTGTTCCCGCCCACGTCGACACCCGCGACTTGCACGCCCGGCTGGATCCGGGCTCGATAGTCGTCGTAGGCACCGCGTAACCGGCGGTACTGGCTCCAGGCTACCAACCCGCCCGCGACCAAGACAACGAGCAGGATCAGCAGCGCTCCTCGCTTGACGGTCATCGCCTACCTCCCCCACGCGTCAGGCTCTCAGCGTGGGCGACCACGCCCTGCCTGCGGAGAATATGCATCACTGCAGCATTTTCTCTAGCCACTCCCGGGCCTCGATGGGCCGCATGAACTGGCCGACAAAATGATCGCCGAGCCACAGCTCCAGGTGGAGGTGTACGTCAGAGGTCTGGCTATCGACCGAGCTCGGGGTCCCGGAGTTGCCCACCCTGGCAATCACCTGGCCTTTGCTGACTGCGGCGCCCTCGACGATACCGGGCTCAATGCTGCCCAGGTGAGCATAGTGAGACACAAGGCCGCCACCGTGGTCGATCCATACCTGCCGGCCGCGGTAGCCGTCCAGGACATCGTCGGGCGTGTAGCCTAGCTCGCGGCTGCGGGCCGCATAGGCCGTGTTTTGGGCGGCGGTCAGCCCCTGATAGTCGAGCATGGCCCGGATCACAACGCCATCCGCCACAGCCTGAACCCGGGTGCTGCGGTCCACGGTCACGCCAGCCGTCCAGCTGTAAAAGTCTATCCCCTCGTGCACGCCGAGGCGGTAATGCCGCGGC
Organism: Anaerolineae bacterium; assembly: GCA_041300865.1. GTDB lineage: Bacteria > Chloroflexota > Anaerolineae > JAAYZQ01 > JAAYZQ01 > JAAYZQ01. The sequence continues at coordinate 686 of JBFYTF010000491.1, read as the reverse complement.
GCACCTGGCAGCTGAAAGTCATGGCTGGTCAGGTGGGCACCCTCAATGGGTACCTGCAAGCCTCGCCAGTCGCCGAGGAGCTCCTGGTCGTGGGGCTGCGGACCGTCGACGACTGCTGCCTCGTCCTCGATCATGGCCTGCCGCCCTGGCTCGCCATAAAAGTAGAGGGTGTCGCGGCCGGCCAGGATCATGCGTCCCCCGTCGTCGGCCGTCCAGAAGGTGCTCACCGCCCGGCGGTCCTGGAACTGCAAGATTTCGTGCAGGTCACCGCTGTCCGTGTCCAGCGCCAGGAGGCGCCGCCCGGCCCGGTCCAGCACATAGACCGCTTCGTCAGCCGTATCTACCTGGCGCGGGTGCATCAGCCGCGTGCCGGGCTCAAAGCCCGCGTTCTGGCGCCCATCCTGGCGATAGCGGAGCAGGCTGCCAATCGGGCTGTTCATCGCCCGGGTCAGGACGTAGACACTTCCGGCGCCGCTGCTGACGTCTACATCGCGGCTCTGGGGCAGTTTGGTCCAGGCGGCGCTGCGCTGCCCGTCCTCGAAGCGCCACACCTCCTCGTGGGTCGTCTCCAGCAGGTAGTTGGCACTGTCATCGCGGGCGAGGGCTACGAAGTAGTGGTCGTATGTTGTCCCCGACGGCCGGTCGTAGCGCTCCAGCGCCCAGGCCCGGCCCTCCACATCGTAGCG
>JBFYTF010000476.1:0-3276 GCA_041300865.1 Anaerolineae bacterium | reverse complement strand
GGCCGGCGTCTGCCATGAGGGCTGCCAACCTGGTCCGGTCATCCAACTCGCCCGCTGCGGTCTCAGCCACCTGCACGGGGGCGCCGCCGAATTCCGCCACGACCGACCCACGCAGGACGCGCTGCGGGACCAGCCGTGCGATCTGCAGGAGTTGTTCGACCCGCGCCCGCTCTGGTCCGGCGGCCGCGCTTGCTGCCGGCCCCGTGGTGTGCGTCGAACGCAGCAGCGCCAACCCACGATCGAGCAGGCTGAGCGCCTCGCGGAAGGCCGACACGCGAATAGCCTGGCGCCCCGCGTCGAGCAGCGCGCGCGCGGCCTGCACGGGCTGGCCCGCCGACTCGTAATGCCAGGCCAGCCGCGCGGCGAAGCGCTCGCGCTCCGCGGGATCTTCGCCGGCTTGTCGCTCGAGGCTCGCAGCCACGACGGCATGCCAACGCGCCCGTTCGATCGGGTCGAGCCCGTCGTAGAGGTACTTCTGAAACAGGTGGTGGCTGAACCGGTACACTGAACGCACCCTCGACTCGGCCGAGGCGCCTGGCTCTCCTGCACCCGGCACGTCCGGCGCGCGCTCCAGACCTGTGGAGCGCACCAGGTGGTGCTGCCGCGCCAGGCTGCCGCTCAGCGCGGCAAGGACACCACCCACCGGCCTGCCGGTCATCTCGGCCACCAGCTCGCCGCAAAAGTCGTCGCCCTGCACGCTTGCGGCCGAAAGGATCTCGCGTTCCTGTGCCGGCAGGCGCTCGATGCGTTCGGCGATGGCCGCGTCGATACGGGCAGGGAGGTTGCCCCAGTCGAGCGACTCACGCGCCACCCAACGCCTTGCCTCGTCCTTGAAAAGCTCCCCGCGCTCCCGCAGGTTGCGCAGCAACTCCACGGTGAACAGGGCATGTCCGCTCGTCTGTGCGTACAGCGCGTCGCGAAAGCCGGCCCCCAACTGGTTCGGCTCCATATCTACGTACGCCTCGACGAACGCACGGCCATCCGTACGATCCAGCTCCAGCACGATCTCGCCGTTCAGCCGGCGCAACTCGTCGATCGCCGACGCCAGCGGATGGCGGGCCGTCTCGCCGGTCGCCGGGTCGCGGCGGCCCATCCCCACGGGCTCCGGACGATACGCGCCGAGCACCAACAAGCGGCTCCCGCTGAGTTCGCGTCCGAGGTGCAGGAGAAAGGCCGCGGTCGCATCGTCCACCCAATGCAGATCATCGAGGAGCAGGACCAGCGGTCGCTCGGCCGCGATCGCATCCAAAGTGCAGAGTAACTGGTCGAAAAGAATGCCTTGCGACAAGGCCCCTTGCGACAGGGCGCCTTTGGGCAGCGGTTCTTGCGCGAAGGCGCGTTGCGCCCAGGATCCACGAACATGGGCAGAAGATGAGCCAGCGCGGCGGGTGACCGAGGCTGTGGGAATGAGCGTGCCCACGAGGTCGGGACCGTGTTCTTCAAGGCATGCCAGGGTCAGGCCCGTGACGGCAGCCAGCCGGTCCACTTCCTCCCGCCCGGCCGGGTGCCAGGCAACGCCGCGGTGAAGGTCGCCGAAGAGTGTCTCGGCAAGCCGGCGCAGGGGTGCAAGGGGATCCTGGCTGCCGCCGGGGGCGCAGCGCGCGCCGGCCACGAGCAGGTCGGGGCGCTCGGCCAGCGCCGAGCTGGCGAAAGCCTCCAGCAGCGTGGTCTTCCCGCTGCCCGGGTCCCCGCTGACAAAGGCCACCCCTGTCTCGCCCCCTGACGCGCCGTAGAGACGGCGGGCGAGCCACCCCAACTCATCCTCGCGGCCGGCGAGCCGGATGGGAGGCGCGCCGGTGTATCTCGTCGTCGCCGTGGTCTGTAGGGGCGAGTGCGTCTGCGGACGGTCCTCGCCCCTGCCCGCATCCCCACGCGCTTCGCCCCTACGCGGCGCCAGCCGCCCATCCCGGATGTCGCCGTACAGGCTACGCGTGCTCTCCGACGGTTCGACCCCCAGCTCGACTTCCAGGCTGCTGCAACACGCCTCGTATTGGTGCAGCGCTTCGTCGCGGCGCCCGGCGAGGGCCAGGTCGCGCATGCAGCGCCGGTGCGCCTCTTCGAGCCAGGGCTCGATGCGCAGTTGCAGGCGTGCCGCGGCGACGGCCTTCTCGTAGTCGCCGAGCCCCTCAAAGTACGCGGCCTGTTTGTCGAGGATGTCGAGCGTCAGCCGGTGGTAGTGCTCCTGCCTGTCCAGCACCCAGGCCTGAAACGTCTCGCTGTCGGGCACCGACAAACCGGCCAGGAAATCGGCGCAGAACGCCTCGGGCAGGAGAGCGGGCGAGCGGACGAAGGCTTCCAGCTCGGCCACGTCGAGGGTGTAGTCGCTGGCCGTGTTGAACTGTACATCGGTGGGGGTCACGAACAGGAAATGCGGCGGCTCGTAGTCACACAGCACCTGCCGCAGGCGAAAGAGCGCCTGGCGGAGGTTTTTGCGGGCAACGACGTCAGGGCGGTCGGGCCAGAGCAGGCTGGCCACGGATTCCCGGCGGTGCGGGCGGTCTGACCCCACCATCAGGTAGGCCAGCAGGGCGCGTCCCTTGTCCGACTCGAAACCGTGGACCGTTTCCCCGTGCAACTCGACGTGAAAGCCACCGAAGAGACGCATGACAAGCTTCGTCATGGGCATGGTCCTCCCTGAGCAACGCCGTTACCCGCATTATACCACACGCCACGATCGTTGCGGCAATTCCAGTCCTTCATCAGGCGCCTGTGCTGGCGATTTCCGGACGACATCCTGACCGCGTTGTGGTACACATACAGGCGAACAGACACGTCATCGAAAGGAGGCGACCATGCCGGCAAGGGAAAGCGGGGCCCGAATCCCAGAGAAGATGCTCCCTTACCGCTGCTTCCTGGTGCGCTGCCGGCTGGAGAAGAACGCGGGTCCCACCGGCCAGCCGGTGTGGCGTTTCACGGTGCAACAGGCAGGAGCCGGCGGGGCCCGCCACTCCTTCACCTGCTTCGACAATGTCGCGGCCCATATGCGTGCGGAACTCGCGTCCTGCGGCGCGCTCGCCGGGGATGCAACAGAATCCAAAAGGAGAAAACCATGAAAACAGTTCGTCTTACCCTGCTGACCGCTTTGTTGCTCGGCGCGGTGGCGCTGAGCCTGTTCCCGGCTGCGCCCGCTGCCGCGCAAGACCCCGGCTACACGTTGACCATCGCCGGGGGCGACAACCAGAGCGCGTTTGTCGGCACGGCCTTTGCCCTGCCGCTGCAGGTGACCGTCGTCGACGCTTCCGGCAGTCCCGTAGCCGGGGTCGAGGTCGCCTTCTC
>JBFYTF010000471.1:0-3228 GCA_041300865.1 Anaerolineae bacterium | reverse complement strand
TTATGACGGCGGACAGCGTGGGCAAGCGCGCAGGCCAGAGACGGTTTTTCGACTCCGGTGGCTCCAAACAGGATGTTGAGATGTTGGGCGGACCCATCCGCCCTCGGCCAGCTGGAGAACGAGCCGGCGGTCTAGGCCGCGAGAGGGTGACAGGTCAAGGTCTTCGATAGTTGCCGGCAGCGGCAGCCGTGCCGCCTTCAGGTTCCGCGCCAGGCGGTTGTTGTCTCGATGCGTGCACTCGCGGTCGATGAGCAAGCAAAGACGGTCCTCGAATGGCAAGCCAGCGTACTGGAGATTGTGGAGCTGCTCTTTGAGCGCGGCGCGAAAAGCAGGCAAGCGCAGGCGGATCGGTTTCTCGAGCAGCGGTTGGGTCAACATAGACACCTCCTTAACGGTAGTATGTTTGGCCCCGAATGTTTTCGTGAGCCGGTGGGACAGCGGCCGATGGTTCGTCGGATTCGAGCTGGTCGAGCTTGGCGTCGAGGATGTTCTTGACGCCCTTGTAGGAGTGGATGCCGGCGGCAAAGGCGCGACGGCAAGCAGCTTCCAGGCGTTCCTCGCCGTAGTGGCCCCCGAGGCGCAGCAGGCCCAGGCAGGAACGATAGGCTTGCTGCGGGTGCCGGCGAGATTCCATAAGCGCCTGTACGAGCTGTGCTGTGTGTGGGCCGATGGTCTGTGCCCAGCGTGTGATCCGCTCTGGCGACCATTCCTGATACTTCTGATGGGCCGGCGGCATATGTTCGGCGACGGTGGTGTGCCGCCCGGGAGACTTGACGCGGGCATGGGAAGCCACTCGCCCATTGTTGAAAAAGATCTCGATGGTCGACTGGGTGGCACGCACATAGACATCTTTGCCGATGAGCGTGTAGGGGACGCTGTAGTGTTAGTATGTTAGCTGCGAGCGTCAAGGACTATCCTGAGCTTGGGGCTTTTTCTGGTTAGACACAGTGCCCCGGAACCAAATCCGAGGGCATCGGTAGAGTTATCGGGCAAGCCCACGGTCACGCGAACCACTAGCTCCCAAGGATCCTGATGCTTGCGGCCGGGCGCGTCTTGGGGCATACTCTTCCTGTTGAGGAACGGGAACGTAGGCTCCGGGGGCGCTACGTGGGGGCCGATCGATACGCATTATGGGAAGCCACCAGGCAAGCCCGTTGTAGTGTTTGATCGCCCCGTTCGATTTCACTCAACTGGGAAGCCCTGCGCCGCTGCCCAGGGCAAGCCCGCGTCTGTGTGTGAGGTGCCGCCCCAAAAACGGACGCGCCCGGCCTTCTGGTCAGGATGACCAAAACCCTGAAAAGGAGCAATGCACCATGTCTCAAGAGAAGACAAAACCCCAACGTTTCGTTGGCCTGGACGTGCACAAGCACTACCTGATCGCCGCAGCCGTGGATCCGGACAAGAACGAGGTCCTGACTCCTCGCCGTGTGCTGCTGGCGCGATTGGACACCTGGGTGCGCAAGACCCTCACCCCTTGCGATGCCGTGGTCCTGGAAATGACCACCAACGCCTTCCAACTCTACGACGATCTGCTGCCCTACGTCCATTCCGTCACTGTGGTCCACCCACCCCACGTGGCCCTCATCACACGTGCCCAGGTGATGACCGACAAGATCGCAGCCCGAACCCTGGCCAGGCTGCACGCTGCAGGACTGCTGCCCTCTGTCTGGGTGCCGCCGGCGGAGATCCGTGATCATCGAGCCCTGGTTGCCCAGCGAAACAAGATGACGCGCCTGTCCACCCAGGCCAAAAACCGCCTGCATGCTGTCCTGCATCGCCATCATCTGCTACCCCCGGCAGGCAAGCCTTTCGCACCGGAGAAGCACAACTGGTGGCTGGGATTGGAGATCTCGGAGCTGGAACGGGCGCGCGTTCGCTGCGATCTGGACACCATGGTCTTCGCCCAGGCGCAGGTCGCCCACCTGGAAGAAACGATGGCTGCCCTCGCCGTCCAGGACGAGCGGGTCGTGTTGCTGCGACAATTACCCGGCGTATGTCTGATCACGGCACTCACCCTTCTGGCCGCCATCGGCGACATCTCCCGCTTCCCCACGGACAAGCACCTGGTCGGCTACGCGGGCTTAGGTGTCCGCGTGCATGACAGCGGCCTGACCCATCGCTCGGGACGCATCACCAAAGCCGGCCGCCGCGACATCAGGTCGGCCATGGTCGAGGTGGCGCATACGGCCGCTCGCACCCATCCCCACTGGCAGCAAGAACTGGCCCGGCTCGAGCCACGCCTGGGCAAGAACAAGGCCATCGTGGCCATCGCTCGCAAGCTGTTGGTGGCCGTATGGCATGTGCTGACAGAAGGCTGCGCCGACCACTTTGCGGATGCCGAATTCGTCGCTCGCAAGCTACTACGGCACGCCTATCGCCTGGGCCGCGCTCATCGACCGCAGGGCCAGACTCCGGCCCAGTACGTCCGCCAGCAGCTCGACCGCCTGGGCTTGGGCCAAGACCTAACCGCCATCCGCTTGGCAGATAGAACCATCTCTTTGCCGCCCTCGCGTCTTGACCCAGAGAGCAACTGACTGCTCGTCTGGTTGCCGCACCTCGTTTCCCGCCCGGGCCAAGTGGCCCCTCCCGGGAATGAGGGTAGGGCCTTTTCTATCTCTTCCTGAACCTGAAAGAAAAGGTGCCTGAACCATAGCCTCTTTCTACGATGAGCCGCCGCAAAAAAGAGGCTTGCGAGCGATCGTTGTCCCCTGCCTGCTCACCATACCTCCGAAATCGATGGTCAACCGGCTCCCGGCTCGTGCATCACCCGCCTTCCGATTTGACATGCAACTACATCTGTGTAGTGCTTTTCGAACTCGATATGGTAGTCGATATTGACGCGGGCCTTCTTCCAGGTAGCGAACTCGTACGGCTGTTCCGGAAGCGGCTTGAGCACCGGCCGATCCAGCTCCTCGAAGAGCTCGCGGCGGGAGCACTCGAGGTGTTCCATGGGCCGGGAGTTGAGCTCCTGGAGCAAGTCCCGGATGGCCTGGTTCAGTTCGGCCAGGCTGAAGAAAGTGCGGTTGCGCAGACGAGCAAGAATCCAACGCTCGACCACCTGGACACCCACTTCTGCCTTGGCCTTGTCTCTAGGCTTGCGGGAGCGTGTGGGGATGACGGCCGTGCCGTAGTGCTGAGCCAGGTCCTGGTACGTGGGGTTCAGGTCGGGCTCGTAACGGCAGAGATGTTTCACTCCAGCTTTGACGTTATCCGGGACGACGATTTCGG
>JBFYTF010000433.1:0-4108 GCA_041300865.1 Anaerolineae bacterium | reverse complement strand
GCGCTGTCGAAAGAGGCCAGGATGTCGCTGTGCATCGGCGCGGCCCAGACGGGGATCAGCAACAACACCGGCGAGGGTGGGTTGTTGGAGGAGGAAACCTGGCTGGTCAAGGGCTACGAGAACAAGGAGCGGACGCTAAAGCGCTGGGAGCCGGGCGGGTACCTGGTCGTCCAGTGGTCCACCGGCCGCTGGGGCGTCTCGGCCGACTATCTGCGCGCCGGAGACGCCGTCGAAATCAAGATCGGCCAGGGTGCCAAACCGGGCATGGGGGGCCACTTGCTGGGCGCCAAGGTCACCCCAGAGGTGGCTGCCGTGCGCGGCATTCCCATTGGCAGCGACGCCCTCTCTCCCTGCCGCTACTATGACGTGCTGACGCCCGAGGACATGAAGCACATGGTCGCCTTTGTCCGCGACGTGACCGATTACAAGGTGCCCATCCTCTTCAAGCTCGGCCCCAGCCGCCCCTACGAGGACATCAAGGCGTGCGTCGAGGCTGGAGCTGACGCCATCTCGATCGACGGCCTGGTGGGCGGCACCGGCGCTTCGCCGGCCATCGTCACCCAGGGCGTGGGCATCCCGACGCTGGCCCTCATCCCACCAGCCGTGCAGGCCCTCAAGGACCTGGGAGTCCACCGCAAGGTCAAGCTCTTTGTCCTGGGCGGCATGCGCAATGGCCTGGATGCGTACAAGGCGATGGCCATGGGCGCCGACGGCGTCGGCTTCGGAGCGGCGGCCGAGATCGCCATGGGCTGCCGGGCGTGTATGGCCTGCGCCACCGGCAAATGCGCGTACGGCATCACCGCCCAGGATCCCAAGCTGCGCGCCCGGCTCATTCCTGCGGAGGCCGGCGACCGCCTGGCCAACTTTATCAGGGCCACCGCCGAGGAGCTCAAGATCCTGACCATGCTCTCCGGCCACAGCGATATCAAGGAGCTGAATGAAGAGGACCTGCGGGCCATGGAGCCCAACGTAGCGGCCATCACCGGACTCAAGCTGATGGGCTATGAGAAGAGGCTGCCCTGGTGGGAGATCGCACGGCCAGCCAATTGAGCGACAGGCAGCATTGCCTATCCCAGAAAGCCTGGAGGAAACGAAGTGTCGACACTAACGTTTGACAACGCCATTGTGACCAACATGGTGGAAGAGGCCCTTGCCTTTTGCGCCGAGAAGACAGGCCTGGCGAAAAGTGACGAGGTCCGGGACGTCCTGCTCACGGGCGATTGCTGTGTCTGCGAGTACATGCTCTACGCCCTGGCCCAAGGGGTGGCCGGATACCTCGGTTCCCTGGACGACAACATTCAGGCGATCTACACCTACGAGCCCGAGCAGGCGACCCACGTGGATCAGGCCATCCCTCCCCGGCCCAACCTCACCCCGGGCCTCAATCTGATCGCCAGGGTGAGCCGCAAGAGTGCGGCCCTGTCGTCAGTCGTGGCCTCCCTGAGATTGGCGCTGGCGGAGGAGTACCGGCAACTCGGCTGTCCCAAGGCCAACGCCCTTTGCTCGGAGATCGACTTTCGGGCCGTCGACGAGGATGAGGTCGAGAAGCGGATCGGGTACGGGGCGCTGCTGAACTCGCTGTACGTCCGGCCCGTCGAAATCTGGCACCTGTAAGCCGTGCTTCTTGCCAACCCGCGGCGTGACCGCGGCGAACCCGTCGCTACTTGTTCTCACGTCCCTGTCCTCTGGCCTCGGCCAGAGGACAGGGACACGCGCCCACGCTGGACGCTCTTGACGCTGCGCTGAGCGGCGCTCTGCGGCCGGCAGCCACCTAAACGACGCCGGCCAGGGCTTGGTCGAGGTCGGCGATGATATCGGCGGCGTCCTCGACTCCCAGGGCATAGCGCACCAGGCTGTCAGAAAGGCCGGCGGCGCGGCTCTCGCCAGGGTCGAGGGAAAAGAGGATCGAGGGCTGCTCGATGATACTCTCCACGCCGCCCAACGTGGGGCCAATGTAGGGCAAGCGCAGGCGATCGATGAACCGCCCTGTAGCCTGCAGGTCGGCTTCGAGCTCGAAGCTGACAACCCCACCAAAACCGGCCATCTGCCGGCAGGCCACCTCGTAGTCAGGATGGGTGGGCAGGCCCGGATAGTAGGCGTGGCGCACGGCAGGATGCCCTGCCAGAAAGCGGGCCACATGAAGGCCGTTTTCGTTCTGCCGCCGCAGGCGCAGATCCAATGTCTTCAGGCCACGGATTAGGAGGTAGGCATCGTGCGGGTTGCTGATACTGCCCATCACGCCTCGCGCCTTTTCCAGCCGGGCCAGCAGGTGGGTCGGGCCAGCCACCACACCGGCCAGCAGGTCGTTGTGGCCGCCGAGGTACTTGGTCGCACTGTGGACGACCAGGTCGGCGCCAAGCGCCAGGGGACGCAGGTTGAGGGGAGTGGCAAAGGTGCTGTCGACCATGGTCAGTGCGCCGCAGTCCCTCGCAGCCTCGACGACCGCTGCCACGTCGACGACGCGTAAGTAGGGATTGGTGGGCGTCTCGCAAAAGATGAGGCGCGTCTCGGGACGCACCAGGTGGGGCAAGGTGGCGGCATCGGCGGCGGGCAGCAGCGTTGTTTCAATGCCCCAGCGCTGCAGGAAGGTGAGGGCGAACTCCCGCGTGCGATGGTAGCAGTCACGGATGAGCACCAAGTGATCGCCGCTGGACAGCAGAGTGGCGAGGGCCGTGGTGATGGCCGCCATGCCACTGGCAAAGAGCAGAGCGCCCTCGGCGCCCTCCAGCGCCGACAGCTTGGCTTCGGCCACGGCCTGCGTGGGATTGCTGTAACGGCCATACTCGTCGCGGACCGGCCCGTCGCCGGCAGCCTTGTCCTGCATGAAGGCCACGATCGCGGCCGTGTCCTGAAAGGTGTACGTCGAGGTCTGGACAATGGGCGTGGCCAGGGCGCCGTAGGCCTTGGGTCTGATCTCGCCGGCATGGACTGCCAGGGTCGAACTGCCGTCGGGCATCGTGTGCTCCTTTGAGTCCTGATGGGAAATCGTCACGGTTCCGATCCTGCGGTTTCTGAAAGAGATGATAGGGAACCGGCCTGGTCGGCCCTCTCCCCCGCAGGGCGCAACAGAGCATATTCCAGGCTGTCAGCCAGGGCTTGCCAACTGGCCTCAATGATGTTGGGTGAGCTGCCGACGGTGCTCCACGCCCGCTCGCCGTCAGACGAGTCGATGAGCACCCGTGTGAGGGCCGACGTGCCCGCCTCTCCGTCAAGGATACGCACCTTGTAATCGGTGAGGTGGACGCCGTCCAGGGCAGGGTAAAAGGGCAGCAGCGCTTTGCGCACAGCAGTGTCCAGAGCGTTCACCGGCCCGTTCCCGTCGGCAGCGGTGTGAATCGTCTCGGTACCCACCCGCAGCTTCACCGTGGCCTCAGCGGCCATGGTGCCCCAGCCATTGTCCTCGGGCTCGGCCTGCAGGTGGCCGTCACGGACGAGGACGTGAAAGTTGAGCAGCTCGAGGGGAGGCCGGTAGCCGGGCCGGCTGCGCCGCACGAGCAGCTCCAGCGAGCCCTCAGCGCCCTCAAACTGGAAGCCAAAGCTCTCCAGGGTTTTGATACGCTCCAACACCCGGCGCGTGTCCTCGTCGCCTGAAGCGTCCAGGCCGAGCTCCCGCAGCTTGTAGGCGACGTTGCTCCTGCCGGCCAGCTCGGAGACGACGACCCGGCTGTTGTTGCCCACGAGAGACTGGTCGATGTGCTGGTAGCTTGCCTCGCACTTGACCAGAGCGTCGACGTGAATTCCACCCTTGTGGGCAAAGGCGCTACGGCCCACGTAAGGTTGGCGAGGAAATGGGCTTAGGTTCGCCAGCTCGCTGACGGTGCACGCCACCTCTGTGAGCGCGGCGAGCTGGTCATCGCCCAGGCAGCGGTAGCGCCTTTGCCCACAAGGGTGGAGTCCACGTCGACGCTCTGGTCAAGTGCGAGGCAAGCTATCAGCATATCGACCCGTCTCTCGTGGGCAACAACAGCCGGGTCGTCGTCTCCGAGCTGGCCGGCAGGAGCAATGTCGCCTACAAGCTGCGGGAGCTCGGCCTGGACGATTCAGGCGACGCGGACGCGCGCCGGGTCTTGGAGCGTATCAAAACCCTGGAGAGCTTTGGCTTCCAGTT
>JBFYTF010000606.1:0-2566 GCA_041300865.1 Anaerolineae bacterium | reverse complement strand
GAGGCGGAGGGCATCAGCGGCCAGGGCTTTTACAACGACGCCATGGTGCTGCACGATCGGGCGGTGGGCCAACTGCTCGACCTGCTCGACGAGCTGGACATCGCCGAGGACACGATCGTCCAGTACTCGACCGACAACGGGCCCCATTACAATACCTGGCCGGATGGGGCCATCACGCCCTGGCGCTCCGAAAAGAACACCAACTGGGAGGGGGCCTTCCGCGTGCCCTGCTTCGCGCGCTGGACGGGCAAGTTCGAGGCAGGCAAGGTGCTCAACGGCATCGTCACCCACCAGGAGTGGCTGCCCACGCTGCTCGCCGCGGCGGGCGAGCCGGATATCGTCCCGAAGCTTTTGCAGGGCCACCAGGCCGGCGAGAAAACCTTCCACGTCCACATCGACGGCTACAATATCCTGCCCTACCTGACCGGCGAGACCGACAAGAGCCCGCGCCCCTTCTTCTTCTATGTCGACGATGACGGTGAGGCCACAGGCTTCCGCTTCGGCGATTGGAAGATCGTCTTGTTGGAGCAGCGCGCCAAGACGATGCAAGTCTGGACGGAGCCCTTTGTGCAGCTGCGTATCCCGAAGATCTTTAACTTGAGACGCGACCCCTTTGAACGGGCCGATGAAAACTCGAACGGCTACTGGAATTGGGTGCTCGAGCACTTCTATATCGTGCCTGCAGCCGGGGCGTTCCTCCGGCAGCAGCTCCAGAGCTACGTCGACTTTCCCCCGCGCCAGGCAGCGCTCTCCTTCGACCTGAAACAGATGCTGGAGCAGATGGACAAGGCCGCGGACGGCGGTATGCACTGAGTGGAACGGGTAGGTGTGCTGGTTTCCCTAGCACACCTACCCACTTTGCCGTCGTCACCAAGAATGTCGCAGCTCGACGTGGCGCGCACTCTCTTTGAGCGGCTCTGGTGGTACGACCAGGTGGTGTTCGACGTATCGCGTCCTGTAGGCACGCCGGGCCCGAAAACCTGACGGAGGGATAAGATGCAGCAGTTTGACGTGGAAGCGACTGTTGAAGAGCCGTTGCCCGCCTGGAACGACGGGGCAGCCAAGAACTCGATCCTCGAGTTTGTTGCCAGGGTGACAGGCAAGGGGAGCCCGGAGTTTGTCCCACCGGTGGACCGCATCGCTGTCTTGGACAACGACGGCACGCTGTGGGCCGAACAACCGCTCTATTTCCAGGGCTTCTTCACCTTCGACCGCGTGAAGGCCCTCGCCCCGCAGCACCCCGAGTGGAGGGAGAACGAGCCCTTCGCCTCGCTCCTGAAGGGCGATATGAAGGCGGTCCTCGCCGGCGGTGAACGCGCAATGATAGAGATCCTCATGGCCACCCACGCCGGCATGACCACCGAGGAGTTTGAGAAGATTGTCACCGATTGGATCACGACCGCGAAGCACCCCCTGACGGGCAGGCTGTACACGGAGATGATCTATCAGCCGATGCTCGAACTGCTCGCCTACTTACGCGCGAACGAGTTCAAGACCTCTATCGTCTCTGGCGGCGGCGTCGAGTTCATGCGGCCGTGGACGGAGCGTGTGTATGGCATCCCGCCCGGGCAGGTGATCGGCAGCAGCATCAAGACCAGGTTCGAATCGGGCGGCGGCAAGCCCGTGCTCGTGCGCCTACCTGAGCTGAACTTTATCGACGACCAGGCAGGCAAGCCCGTCGCCATCCATCAGCAGATCGGCCGCCGGCCCATTGCCGCGTTCGGCAACTCTGATGGCGACTTTGAGATGCTCGAGTGGGTCACGGCCGGCATAGGGCCGCGCCTCGGGCTGCTCATCCACCACGATGATGCCGTGCGCGAGTTCGCGTACGACCGCGCCTCAGCGGTAGGCAAACTTGACCGCGCCCTCGACGAGGCGCCGAAATGCGGCTGGACGGTCGTCAGCATGAAGGTGGACTGGAAGCGGATCTTTGCGTTCGAGGAGGATTGAGTGATGAAGGCAAAATCTGAAACGATCAAGTTCATGCATCGCGCCACGACGCCGCGCGCCGCGGCAATCGTCGGCATCCTGTTTGGCGTCTTGTTCGGCCTATCCATCGTGCTCCTCGACCTGGCCTTGCCTCCCGTTTTTGCGGATATGGAGGCGTGGACCGATGTGGGCCGGAGCCGCGCAACACTCTCCTTTGGGCTGATCCCTCTCGCCGGGCTCACCTTTCTGTGGTTCCTAGGCGTTCTGCGCGACCGTTTGGGCGTCTATGAGGATCAATTCTTCGCCTCGGTGTTCCAGGGCAGTGGGCTGCTGTTTCTGGCGATGGTCTTCTGCACCTTCGCCGTGGGGGCCGGTATGCAGTCCGCTTACCGCATCGGAGGATCCGAGATCATGACACACAGTGTTTACGTGGTTGGTCGATCCATCATTGGCCAGCTATTCAACACCTACGCTCTCAAGATGGCAGCTGTCTTTATGTTTTCGCTAAGCACCCTCTGGCTGCGCACTGCCGTGATGCCTCGAATAGTCTGCTTCTTCACCTATGCCATGGCACTAGCCATGTTTGTGGGTCCAAACCTCAGCCTACTGCTGGTGTTGGCTTTCCCTGCCTGGGTCC
>JBFYTF010000605.1:0-2553 GCA_041300865.1 Anaerolineae bacterium | reverse complement strand
CCTACCCGGACAACATCTAGCGGCTTCGGGTCTGTCGCATCGGCCAGACAGCGCTCGCCGAAGTCCAACGCCCCTTCGTCATGGGTGGAAACCGGCCTGATCCAGCCACCCCAGCGGCGCTTGTCGCCAGCTTCGTCGATCCATTCCCGGCCCGCAACACAACGCATTGGGTGATGCTTGTTCGAGTTTGCCAAGACGAGTATGCGTTTGCTGGTCATCGTCAGTGCGCGCGCGGTTGGCATGGAGGTTACCGTGCGGGCTGCCGTGCGCAATCCCCATGCACTCAATCCGGCGGTTCCGAATTACCCCCCTGGTCCTCACGCTCGCCCGGAAGAGGCCTGGCCGGCGGTCGAAGCCCAGGATCGAGGGGCGAAGAGGGGGTGCCGTGCGGGGCGAGCCGGACGCACGGAAGTTGACTTGTCAACGGGATCGGGCGGGCTGCTTTCCGCGCGGTCTGCTCAAGCGGAACTGAAACGGATCTGGCCCAAGGGCGGCAAGTCCCGGGGCAGGCGAGCGGCGCGCAGACCCTCCCAGACCGCGCGGGCCAGGCCTTGCTCGGTGGCCCGCCGGGCCCAGTCATAGAGTCGCTGCAGACAGCCACGGCAGGTCAGGATCCAAAGGATTTGCGCGACCTGCATCATCGTATAGTAGTTTTTGGAGGCCGTGGCCCGAGCGCAGAAAACATGTTCCAACCCGATCCCGTTGTTTTTCTGGGTATTGAACGTGTCCTCGATCCGATGCCTTTCCCGCCCGCCGTGATTGACCACGCTGGCCACCCGTGCGGGCGAAAGCTGGGAAAAATTGGTCATATAGGCGTAGAGGGTGGCCGCTTGGTCGGTGATCTCGCCCAAGAGAATGACGTTGGTCTGACGCGGGCCCAGCATCACGTCCTCGACCCAGCGAAAGTCCTGAAGTCCGGCTTGGCCGTCCTGGCCCCAATACTGGCGCAACCGGTTGGCGCGGTGGAGGGGAAGCAGGCGGAGGGTTTCTTGCCAGGTGGTGGGCTGGCGGCCTTCCTTGAGCGTGAGGATGTACTTCCAGTCGAAGAGCAGGCAAGTCGCCACCACGGTTTGGCAGCCGTAAAGGGCATCGGCCACCAGGCAGATGGCCAGTTTAGGAAACTCGGCTTTAAGCCGTTGACTCAGGCGCTGGAAGCATTGGAGCTCGCAGTCCTCCTTTTCGGTCTCCGGATTCTGCACGTCCATCTCCTCGTGCAGGAGCGGGAAGAGGGTCCCCTGCGGGCCTAGGACGGACAGTTGGAGGACATAGCGGTAGCGCGCACCGTTGGTGGAAGCCTTGCCCCCGGCTTCGAAGCCTTGCCGACATTTCTCCTTCACGCTGCCATCGACCACCATGAGGTACCACCGGTCAAAGAGCCGGGCGCCCTCGAAGCAGCGGCGCTCCAGCAGATCGTGGAACATCCAGACCGGGATTTGCGCCACCGCTTCCGGGTCCACGCGGCCGGCATGGCGGGCGGCGTTATCCGAACAAGTGACGGTGGGTTGGCCCGCAAAGCGCGGGTCCTCGGAACTCTGGCCACACAAGGCGCCCATATTCCAAGGGGCTTGTCCGGACTGCCGCTGCTCATCGAAGCCGTTGCGCGAACCTTTGCGGGAGAGAAACGTCCCCAGGATCTGCCACCAGAGGTGAGCGGCGGTATACCGGCACATCGGTTGGCAGCGCGGGTCGGGCAGCTCGTTGAGCCACCGGTTGAGGTGGGGGAAAGCGGCCCGTACGGTGCGGACCAAGCCCTGCGCGGTTAGGGGCGCGTCAAGGCCCGGGAGCGCCTTGCGGCCCGCTGGTTGGCGACGTGGCCGCGGACCAGGGCCAGCGAGTGGCGGGAAACCTCCCGGATGAGGGTCTTCAGGCGTTGGTAGTTCTGGGTCCATGATTTGACCTCGGCGACCAGGTCCATCGGCACATAGACGGTGCGGGTCTTGCCCTTCTGTTTGAAGGTCAGATGCCATCCGGGGTGGGCGCAGCCGGGGCGTTTGACGGGGCAAAGGCTGCCTTCCAGGAAGGGCTCGGTCTGAGCGATTCGCTTGAGGGCGACACCGCGCAAGGTCGTGTGCCGGTTGGTGACGAGGGAGGGGGTTTTCATTAAACGAAGTATGTATACTTAGTGATTTTGTCCACAAAAAAAGCGAACCCGAAGAAAAAAAGATGCGATTCCAAGAGGAAGACGACGCTGGAACTCAGAAAGTCGCGGCAGGCGTGGGCAAAAGCGTCCCTCCGTCAACCCGAAGAATCGGTAATTCGGAACCGCCGCCTGTCGACCGGCGATTTAACGGCTGCTGCAGGTTGTCGACCTGCCGGGTGGTCTGGCCGGCTGACTCCGACCCTGACTCTCGCCGGGGATTCCCGAAGGGGGTTGCCCCTTGACGGGCGACCCGCCTCGCAGTTGCTGGCCCGCCCGCAGTTCAGGCTGGAACCGGCAGCGGCCTTGAGGGAGTCGGTGGGCGTGCGAGGGCCGGGTTCCATCCCGAGTCAAAGACCTCGCTCGAAAAGGTTTGCCTCCGTCGCAAGTGGTTCCTAGCGTAACCGCAGCACCAT
>JBFYTF010000338.1:0-10799 GCA_041300865.1 Anaerolineae bacterium | reverse complement strand
GCGATAGCACCTCCTTTCTCTCCGCCAGGATCGGCACCACATCGGACGCGGGCCGGCCGCTGCTGAGCAGCACGGCCATGATCCCGCTGCGTCCCATCTCCTGTTTCTACGATCCACTCCTGTCCCAGGATAGCACACGACCGTCCCCCAAACGTCGGAAAAGCGTCCGAGATCCGTCGGCGGAAGGGGAAAATGCAGCGGATCGGCCCAAGTCCCTCAGGCACGCAGCGAACGTCGCCCGCGTGCAGTGTGCAGGGCGCATCCACAGCCGACTGGAGCCAGAGATGCTCAATTGGATTCAGATGAGAGCAGTTTTTTGGGGGGAAAAGTGGTCAGACCTGGGGGCTTGGCACTATTTCGCCAAGCCCTTCGGCTCTATGGGCGCGGCTCACGCTGTCTTGCCGGCAGTGCAGCGCGCTTCCTGCCAAACAGTCCCTACGCGGACAAGCTGTACGCCTACAAATTCGCGCGAGACTGCGGCGGGGAGGAGGACTGTGTGGAGGTCCCATGCGGCAAGCTGGACCACGACGCCCTCCAACTGTCGCTGGAAGAGTTCTGGGCGCTGCTGGCCGGCACGTGCGGCGCGATCAAGACCTTCTGCTCGACAAGTCGTGGGCCGTGGGCAGCGGCACCGTGTACATCCAGCGCACGGTCTGGCGTTCGGCGTGCGGGTGACAGGCAGGACCAAGGGACCGCACCACTGGTGGTTCGGCAGGCCTTCTTCGCGAATCGGAAGCCCGGCAGATAACCGGAGTCTTCGGTGCCCTGGCCGAAAAACATCATTCGCTTTTCTGGTTGACGCCGGACTGACTTTCATGTAAAATGGGATCGCTTGGCGATCTCCGTTTGTCAGTCATCCGGCCACCGCTGGCCGGGGGATAAGGATCATGGCCGGGGACTATGACTATACTCCCCAGATATGGCCGTACCTCTTGACGGCCCTGCTGCTGGTCGCGCTGGCCATCTTTAGCTGGCGCCGGCGTGCCGTCCCGGGTGCGCGCCCTTTTGCCGCCGCCTGCCTATTTGCCTTGATCTGGGTGGCCGCCGCCGCCGCCGAGTCCATGGCCCTCGATCCCGCGGCCAAGCTTGCCTGGTTCAAGTTCCAGGCGGTATGGCAGCTTCCCACGTTGACTGCCATCACCTGCTTTGTCCTGGAATACGCCAACCCCGGCCGCTGGCTGACCCGCCGCACCCTGATCCTGCTGTCCATCCCTCCGCTCTTGGAGTCGGCCCTGATCCTCAGCAATGACCTCCATCACTGGCACTGGCTCGGCTTCTCGGTGGGCGCCTCCGTCGTTCCCCTACGGGGTCCTGTCTTCTGGATCATGTTCGCCTATGGCCTGTGCCTGTTGCTGGTCAATTTCACCGCCTTTGCCTGGCTGTTCGTCCGCTCGCCGTGGCACCGCTTGCCCGTGGCTCTGATGCTGGTTGGGAACGTTACGGGTCGATCCCTGCATGCGCTGGAGACCCTCCGCGGTCAGGCAACCTTGGGGTGGGATCCCTTCTTTTTCATGATGGTCATTCCCTTTGGGATCTATGCCATCGCCCTGTTCGGCTTCCGCATTTTCGACCCGGTGCCGGCGGCCGGGCGTGCGGCCATCGAGCAGATGCGGGAGGGGATGGTGGTCTTTGACACCGGCTGGCGGGCCCTCAGCCTGAATCCCGCGGCGGCGGGCATCCTGGGCGTTTCGGCAGCACGCGCCCGGGGAAGGACCCGGGCGGAGCTTCTACCCTCCTGCCCCGAGGCCGGGCAATGCCTGGGCGCAGGGGCAAGCCCCATCGAGGTCAGCCTCAGGGGCGGCGGGGCCGCGGGCGCCGGCGCCAGACGCTACGCGCTGATGCTCACTCCCTTGATGGACCACCGCGCCCTGACGATGGGCTACTTGCTCCTGCTGCACGATGTGACCGAGGAGCGTCGGGCTCAGGCGCAGTTCCTGGAGCAGCAGACGGCGCTGGCCATGCTCCAGGAACGCGAGAAGTTGGCGCGCGAGCTGCACGACAGCCTGGGCCAGGTGTTTGCCTTTGTCAATACCCAGGGACAAACCGTCCGCCGTCTGCTGAGCCGGGGCGACATAACCACCGCGGATGAGCTAGTCGGCCGCTTGGTCGAAGCGGCAGGCGAAGCGAACGTCGATATCCGCGAGTCGATCCTGGGCCTGCGCGAGACTCTCTCCGGGCGCGGGCTGTTTCCCGCCCTGGCCCACTATCTCAGGCAGTATGAGAAGAACTATGGCGTCCACACCGAGCTGGAAGTTCCTGAATCCCTCACGGATGGGGCCTTTGAGCCGCAGGTGGAGGTGCAGCTCCTGCGGATCGTGCAGGAGGCGCTCACCAATGTTCGCAAACACGCCGGCGCCCGGTGTGTGCGCGTGGCGTTCGCCGCCGAGGCCGGCTGGGCGCAGGTCACGGTCGAGGATGATGGACAGGGGTTTGACCCGGGCGCGCGCGACGATGGGGCGGGGGAGCACGTGGGCCTGCGGGTGATGCGCGAGCGCGCCGAACAGGTGGGGGGCAGCTTGACCCCGACCTCCAAACCGGGGCAGGGGACCCGGGTTGTGGTGCGGGTGCCGCTGCGGGAGTGACGCGGGCAGAGGGAGACGCGGTGGCGCGGGGAGGGGGAGACGGGGAGACACGGAGAGGGGGAGATGGGGAGCATGGGGGGGGGATACGAGCACATCCTCGGCAAGCTAGTCGCCATGCTCTCCCGCCCGGACCAATGGATCATTCGCGCCGTTCGCGAGGAAGGAGCCGACTATGAGACCTAGAGATGAAGACACGGAGACACGGGGACACGGGGACACGGAGAATCCGTCCCCGCGTCTCCCGGTTTCCCCATCACCCCGTGCCCCCGTCTCCCAGTTTCCCCGTCTCCGAGTCCTCCTCGTCGACGACCATGCCCTCTTCCTCGAAGGCCTGCGCAACTTGCTGATCTCAGAAGGCATTGAGGTGGCCGGCCTGGCGCATGATGGACTGGAGGCGCTGGCCCAGGCGCGCCGTCTGCGCCCGGATGTGATCCTAATGGATATCCAGATGCCGCGCTGCGACGGCGTGGCGGCCACGCGCCTGATCAAGGCCGAGATGCCGGAATGCAAGATCGTGATGCTCACCATGTCGGAAGAGGAGCAGGATCTGTTCGAGGCGGTCAAGAGCGGCGCATCCGGCTACCTGGTCAAACGGTTGGACGCGGCCGATTTCTTTACCTATCTCGCAGAGCTGCAGGCCGGCCACGCCCCCTTTTCGCCCGGCCTGGCCGAGAAAATCCTCCATGAGTTCGTCAACCATTCCGTCCTCCCCGCCTCTCAGGGGCTGCCAACCGAAGGGAGCTCCGCGTCCGAGCCCCGCGTCCCTGCGTCGCCGCGTCCTCCCATCTCACTAAGTCCCCGCCAGATGCAGATCCTGACCTTGGTAGCCCAGGGACAAACCTACCGGCAGGTCGCCGAGACCGTGGGCATCGCCGAGCGGACGGTCAAATACCACATGGCCGAGATCCTGGACCGCCTGCACCTGGAAAACCGGTCCCAGGTGATCGCCTACGCCGCACGCATGCTGAGGTAGAGACGCGGTGATGGGGTGACGCGGAGACGCGGTGACAGAATGACGCGGTGAAAGAGTGACGCGGAGATAGGGCGACCTTCTCCGCGTCCCCGTGTCTCCCTGTCCCTCTGTCTCCGTGTCTTCCCACGATCCTGCACCAAAGTACAGTCTCCTGCCCCGGGAGGCTGTACTTTATTGTCGCCCAGACTGTACCTTCGGACCTTCCAATCCGCGCCGGATTGTCGTAAGATGGAGGTGATCAAAGGCGCACGAGGTATGGTGTGGACAAGCGGACGCAGGTGGTCGTCTACGGCAGTTCCCTCCATATGGCGGGTATCGCGGCCAGTTTGGACGGGGATGCGGACCTGGAGGTCGTTCGTATCGATTCCCACAGCCCGACCCTCCAGCAGAGACTGAATGAGCTCGATCCCGCGGTGATTGCCCTCGATCTGAGCGACCCGTCCTCCGGCCTGGACGTCAGGCTGCTGCACGAGCGGCCGGGTCTGTTGCTGGTCGGCGTGGACCCGGCCAGCGATGAGCTGCTCATCCTATCCAGCCAGCAGGAGCGGGCGGTGGCGATGGCGGACCTGCTGAGAGTGATCCACCGGACAGATTTGACTCAAGAGGGAGATGAAAAGAGCCGGGAACAGAACAGAGCGGGCAGTGAATGCTTCTCCGACGCGCAGACGGACAAGGCCGGGCCTGCACCAGGCGTGTCACAACGCGGGCTCAGCGTCGATCAGCGCCGTGGTCTCGTTGGGAGGTGAGCTCACCTGGCGCCAATGTCCGACGTTTCGCGGACGGTTTTCGGACGTTGGCGTGTTGTGCCGGGACAGGCCCAGGCTCTCTCGCAGCCCGGAATAGCCGGATGTGGAGCACCGCAGAGTGATAGGGGAGAGAAGGAGACAGGAGATGTATCTTCAGTTCGTCTTGACGCGTCGTTCCGTTCTCAAGCGTTGGGTGTTGGGGGCAGGCACCTGCCTGATCCTGACCGGGATCGTGATGGCCTCTCTGGTGTGGGCGGTCGACCCCTCTTCGCCGCCGCCCGCCGGAGACATAGCCCCGGCCGGCGGCGAGACCGCCCGGGCGGGGACCCCGGCCCGGACGGGCCGGGGTGCGGCGCGGGTCGAGCGTGTGGACGCCGGGCGTGCCGTGCAGGAGGCCTGGGAAAAGGCCCGGGAGGCCGGCGTCTACACCTTTGCCACCGACTTGACCCAGGCAGTCTATCCCGTCAAGACCCTCTCCAACGGGGGGCGGCCCACGCGGCGGGCCGAGCTGCGCCTGGCGGGCGAGGTTGACCAGCCGGCGCGGACCATGCGCTTTTCCCTGTCGCAGTCCGGTGGGGCAGGCAACGACGCCGAAGTGCGCGTCGAGGGTGACCGCGCCTACACCCGCCAGGCCGGGGGCGAATGGCAAGAGATCGAGGATTTCAGCTCCGGCTTTGCACCCGGCAACGACCCCCTGGCGTTCCTGGCCGGCATCAAGAACGTGGCTGACTGTGGCCTGCAGGCCCGGGAGGGGGCGACCGAGCAGGTGGCCTGCTATCGCTTCGACCTGGACGGCCCCGCCCTGGCCGCGTTCCTGCGCGACAGGCTGCAGCGGGAGCTGGCCCAGGCGGGCGAGCTGCCGCAGGGCCTGACCCTGGAGGTGTCGCCCAGCATCCGGGACATGACCGGGGCCGGCGAGCTGTGGGTGGATGGGCGCGGCCTGCCGCTGCGACTGACCATGCACCTGGCCTTCCCCGAGGAGGGCGACGGCTCGCACAGCGAGGCGGACATGCAGACCACTTTCTCCGGGTTCCCGGAAGAGGCGGCCACGGCGCCGGGTTTCTCTTCGGATCCGGTAGCTTGGGCGGGCGCGGCCCTGGGCCTCGACGGCCCCTCGCTGCCGGATAGGGCGGCCGAGACCGCAGGCGTGGGAGGGATGCTGGCCTGCATCTTGGGCGCCACAGCCCTGGCCATGGTCCATCGCCGCTCGCGCCGGCTGTATTCCGCCATCGCCATCGCGGTCACCCTGTCGATGGTGGTCGTGCCACTGCTAGAGAGCGAGCAGGTGGTGGCATTTTTCGAGCGCCAGGAAACGACCTCCCAGGGCTTGTTGCGGCTGGGCGCCAACGGCCAGGCCGTGGATCCGGCGCTGGCACAGGAAGAGGAGGCGGACCGGCAGGCTCTCGCCGACTTATCGGCGCCCACGTGGGATCCGCTGCAGGACCCGTTGGCCCAGCCGGACGAGACCGGCGAGCCGAGCCCGGCGATCAGTGGTCCCACCGGCGAGACGGGGATGGAGCCCGCGGCTGCGCCCGCACCGTTGGCCGAGGTCCTCACAACCGCACCGGTCTGCGAGGCAGGAGCCACAGGCGACCAGGACAAGGACGGCGTGAGCGACTACGAGGAGTGTGTGTACGACACGTTTGAGGACAAGCCCGACAGCGACCTCGACGGGCTGAAGGACGGCCAGGAGCTGAACAAGCTGGGCACCAACCCCAAGCTGGCCGACACCGACGGCGACCTGCTCAGCGACAAGCAAGAGGTCGCTGGCTTCTTTTACGAGAACCGCACCTGGTATCTTGACCCGAACAACGCCGACACCAACGGCGACGGGCTGCCGGATTCGGCCGAGTGCATGGCACTGGTCGAGTATGCAGCTCCGACGGAGGAGCAGATCGGGCTGGAGTGCGACACCGACGGGGATGGCATCCCCAGTCCCTTCGACGTGGACAACGACGGCGACGGCGTGCCCGACAGCGTGGACCTGTCGCCGGAAAGCGTGGCAGACAGGGACAACCTGCGCATCGGTCAGGCCACAAAGGATACCGCCTTCAATCGCGCCTTTCCGTTTCAGCTTTCTGTACCGGGCCTCACGGGTGAGTGGCCGGTGCTGGTGGACGTGCAGTTGCGCCCGGTGGAAGAGGCTCACCTGGGATATGCCATGAACGTGCTCGATTGGCCGGAGAACGACGTGGAGGGCCAGATCCAGCATGGCGAGCCTGACACGTTTGCGGACAGCGACAACCCTGCCATCAACAACCCCGACGACACGGAGGGCGCCAACGGCGATATGCGGCTGATCCCGTTGCTCGAGATCGTGATGCCCGGCGAGGCCGGCAACAAGTTTCCGCTGAAGATGGCCACGCCGGTGGTCACGGTCACCGTGGGCAGCGAGACCGCGCTGGAGAGCACGGTCGTCTTGAAGCCCAGCCCTTCCGACGCGGCCAGGACGCAGGCCACCGTGAGCCTGCCTGCGGGCGCCGGCCTCGCCCTCTACGCCGGCACCTGCCCGAACCGGGGTGCCCTCCTCACGCCTGTGGCGGGCAGCACCGATACCTGGCCGGTCAAAGTGGTGGATCTGGCCGATGGGAACCATTCAGCCGTCGTCAGCCTGGGGGCGGACTCGGCCTGTGCCAACCTGCCGGACCTGGTCAACGGCAGCTCCGACCTGATGGTGGACGCCTCGGTGCTGGACCCCTACGGCATCTCGGTCAAGGAAGGGTATGGCGCCAGCGACAAATCGCTCGTGGCCTACGTGCCGCTGGACGTTGTCGCCGACGATACGGGCGGCGGAAAGACGGCCTTCCAGGCGCGCATGCTTCACTGGGTCGGGGCGAACAGCAGTTGGAGCGAGCCGGTGCAGATGCGCGTGCTGTGGCTCGTGCAGATGCTGGTCGACTCGTGTGCCGACACGGCCGAGGCCATGGCCTGGGATGAATACAAGGCGGCAAATCCGGCCGCGTCGAGAGATGACTACAACAACTACTTTGATGCCTACTGTCTCACCAATCGCTCCACCGAAAGGGCCGAGGTGGTGCAGAGCTATGACGAGAGTTGGTACCTCACCGGCCTATCGGTGCAGGAGGCCCACGGGCTGGACATCGCCGTCGCCTATCCCTACCCTGGGGGATCCGGCGACGATGACGCGCTGTGGACCCTGACGTGGGGCCTGGGGCGGCAGTTCCTCACCGGGCGCGACTGCGGGACCCGCGACACGATCCTGGCCGCGAACCCGGCAGCCTGCGCGGGCAACCAGGTGCGCGACCTGGCGGTCTTTCGGACCGACCACCTGGGCAACCCTATCGGCGATTCGACCATCGAGGAGCGCTTTGGCGTCAACAGGCAATACCCTGACCATCGGGCGGCGTGGGGCATCGATTTTAACGACCTGAAGGTGAAGAGCTTCCGGTTTGACCACCAGGATTACGTGGGCAAGATGGTGACCGAGTTCACACCGGACATCCTGGACGAGTACACGGCCTACGGCCACACCGATTGGGTTCCCACCCTGGTCTTTGCCTACGAGGAGCGCGCCCGCGCCGGCAATATCGTGTCGGGTACCATGGAGTCAAGGGCGTTCACCCTGGACATGGGCAGCGCCGAGCACCCGGAGGAGACCGGCGTGGGCATCAAGTGGTCGCCGTTCCGGTACAACGGTGCGGAATGGGAAGCGTTTCCATCGACCGCCTATTGGGACGTCCAGGAGGCGGACCTCACCGCCCGCTTCCAGCAGCTCTTCCCCACCGACTCGGACGCGGCCACCCTCGGCCGGGTGAACGCTGCCCGCTCCTACGCGGTGGGCATGATCGTCGGCCTGGGGGCTGTCGTCCACTGCACGCCCGAAGACAAGACCTGCCCAATGGACGCGGCGCAGGTTGGCGCCTCGGATCAAGAGATCAAACAGGCCACGGCGCAGATGGGGGGCGGTCTTAGCCACGTCGCCGTCGAGCTCGTGTCCGATCTGATGTGGGCCAAGGCGCCGTTCAAGACCGGCACCGTCGCCTTTGACCAGGCCCGGAATGCCCAAGCGGGGGAGCTGCGGGATAACGTCATCGCCATGGCCCAGGGGACGTTAACGTGGGCTGCTGCCACCCACCCCGAGGTCGTTTTCTTTGAGGCCCTGGGCGCACAACTGCTGAACCCCGGCACTTCCCTGTGGCAGACCGCGATTACCAGCGGCCCGGCGCTTGGCTCGCAAGGCGGCGGGGACATTATCTCCGCCGCGAAGGCGATAATCGCGTTTTACAGGTCCAGCCCGGTGGCGCAGGAGGTCGAGTTCTACGTCTACCAGGCGGTCTACGCCGGGGTGGCGGTGGGCATATTTGTCAACGGAGCCTACTCTCTCGCCAAACTCGCCAAGTCCGCAGTCAGCCTCCTGGCGGCGGCGAAGAGTAGCTATAGCTTTGCCAAGAACTTTTGCAGCGGCAAGGGCGGCAAGCTCAGCTTTGCCGTCGTGCTTGCCACCGTAGGGATGGCCTGGGCCCAGCTCGCCTTTAGTGGCTCGGCCGGCAACATGGCCTTCGATGAGGCCGTGGCGGGCGCAATCGCCACCAGCATCGTGACCATCGTCTGGTACCTGTTCACCATGTACCTGGGCCCCGTCGGGTCGATCCTCAGTGCCATCAAGATGCTCCTAGACGCCCTGGCAGGGGCCCTCTGCCACGCTTTTTTGACGGAGCAGGAACAGCAAAAGGAGGAATGGGCCCATTGGGTGTGCGGCGGTGTCACGGGCTTTCTGGAACAGTTCATCGTCGCCCTGATCTACAGCGGAACCATCCTGGTTGATATGGATCCGTACGAGGACGATCCGTGGTACCCGCGGCTGGGCATGTACGACTTTCAGCCCATCCTGGTCCAGGAAACGGACGGCATGGTGGTCCAGTCCACGATGCGCTACAACATCGGCGTGACGACAACCATCATGCTGGCGGACGTGCCGCTCCGATTGCACGAGGACGCCTGGAGCTATCAGTTCAGTGGCGCGAACCTGGGAAAGGCCAATTTCGATTACAGGTGGCAGGCGCAACCGGAAGACCTGCACGACATCGCCCCCCCCCTTGCCCTCGGTGGCATGACGTGGTACGGGACGTTCGACGGACCGCCCTTTTACCACACCGAGAACGTAGCGAGCGATGTGGAGTTCCCACTGACCCAGGTGGGCATCAACCGCCCGATGGAAAACGTCTATTTGTCGGAGGTCTACGCTGTGCCCCGGCAGGAGTGCTGGGGATTCTTTGAGTTCAAGTTCTGCAGCATTCAGACCGAGAGGGGGACGTTCCACTATGACATGGGGGCCAACTTCCGCCAGGACGTCCTGCCGCGCACGTTGACCGAGTTCTACGCGCCGGCCGAGCCCGCCGGCGCGGGCAAGGGCTACGCCTTGGCCTGGGGTCAGGTAGGTGACCTGAAGCTGCCCATCCTGGCCGATTTCGACGGCGACGGACTCTTGCGGGAGGGCGACCCGGGAGACCCGGACGACAGCAGATGGGACGCCGACGGCGACGGCCTGTCGGATGCCTACGAGCTTCGGAACGGCCTCGACCCGCTCATGTCCGATCCCGATGCTGACGGGCTGAGCGACCTCCAGGAAGTTCGCCTGGGCACCGATCCCTGGCTGCGAGACAGTGACGGCGACGGCCTGCTCGACTGCCAGGAGGTCTTTCACGAGGTCGTCGTCGCCGGGGACCAAGACGCCCGCGATGCCTGCGGCGGTTTGGAGGCCTGGTCCGGCGGCTGGGAGATCGTCTACGAGCCGGAGCCGGGCACGCGGTCCAACACGCTCGTGACCTCTAACCCCCTCGACCCGGACACCGACCGCGATGGCCTGACCGACCACCGGGAGATGGTCTACGGATACAACCCGCGCGCCTATTCCGTCCTTAAGGTGCTGAGCCTGGATTCGAAGCTGAGCGAGGAGGGCCTGCCCGTTTCGGACGGCATTGTGGCGCCGGGCCAGACGCTGGCCTACGACGCCGCGGTCAAGAACGAGCTCGACAACAGGCGGGCGAAGGGCTTGCTCTGGACGGTGCCCTCTGACGTTCTGGATGAGTCGGCGACCAACCCCGTTCGGCCACAATCCTTCGGCCTCTGGACCCAGGAGCAGGTGCTCATGGCCGGGGACCTGGTCGTGGACGGCGAGGCGGCAACCGGCATCTACACCGTAACCCAGGTTGCGGGGGCCTTGATCACGGATCCCCGGGTAGAGTCGGGGAAGGCCCTGCTGTGGCTGCCCTTTGACGATCCGCAGGGCGCCACCGTCTTCTCTGACGAGTCGGGCTATGGCCACGACGGCGTGTGCGCCGGCACCGGCTGCACACTGCAGCCTGCCGCGGGCCGGATCGGCGGAGCGCTGCAGCTTGCTGGGAGCGGGTACGTGCGCTCGGACGCTGCGGTGCCCGCCGGACCGTATGGCGTGTCGTTCTGGTTCAACACTCAGTCAGCCACCGGCCATCTGTTCTACGCCGACACGAAGGTGAGTGGGGCGTACCGGGTGCAGGT
>JBFYTF010000314.1:0-5553 GCA_041300865.1 Anaerolineae bacterium | reverse complement strand
GCACTTTTTCGAAGGCGCGCGGCTAGCCCCGCAGCAGACTCTGTGGGTGACATCGGTGTGGTTGGAGCGCGCCAACCACAATTTCTTCAACCAACTCCTGCCGGACGATCCTTTTGGGCGTCGGGGAAGACCTGACTGTGAGACGCTCCTTGAGCCGGAGGCACAGCGCGGCTTTCTCGTCGACTATGCGGCCGATTTCCTGACGACGCTCTTTGCTGAGGACGCGACTGCCGTGTCTGAGGCCAAGGCGCGCCTGGGCATAGACGTCCAGGCCCTTGCGCCGGGCGAGCTCTACGGGCTGCCGGCGCGGGTGGCCACCCTGGCCGCCGCAGCCGACCGACGGCCGCTGCTGGTGCCGGCCACGGCAGAAGAGCTGACGACCAATCTGGTGGGTGGCACTGTGACAGAAGAAGGCATCACGACCCACTTTTGCCCCGAAGGCTACTATACCCCGTCCATGATGCCCGGCAGTGAGCCGTGCCGGCGCGTCAACGTGACGATACCTAGCCAACCCGCACTCACGGTCGTCTCCTGGGCCGAGCCGGGCGGGGTGTGGCGCTTTGCCCTGCCGGCCGGCGACGGCGACCTGAGCGGCTACACGACGCTCAGCCTGCGCGCAGCGGTCGATCCGCTCTCGCCCCTGAATGCCCCAGATAGTCACCAGGCCTTCAGCGTGCAATTGACCGACCGTGCGGGCAACAGCGCCACAGTGCCAACCCGGCCTGACGAGCCGGCCCTGGCATTCCCCACTGGATTGGTGGAGGAAGACGACTTTTTTGGCAGTCTGTTCACCGGGCGGGTCCCCATGACCACAATCCGGCTGCCCCTGAGCGCTTTCGACGGGATCGATCTGGCCAATATCGGCGAGATCGCACTGCTGTTCGATCAGACCGCCAGCGGCTCGCTGTTCCTGGGCGACCTGGAATGGGTACGCCCGTTCGCAGCCGTAGGCGGCGCTCCACTGGGTGGCTCATGGATCCGGCGCGATGACAAGTGATGGCCGGCGAGAAAGGCTACGCAGAATTGGCTAGGTAATGGAGGGCTAACATGTCACCAAACAAGATACCGGCTGCAATGGCAGCGCTCACCCGGCGACAATTGATTTTCTACTCCTGGACAAAGGATGTGCTGATCTATGTCGTCGTCCTGAACCTTTTTGTCGAGTATGTTGAAAGCATGGTGATAGATTCGTTCACAATCTCGATTCTTACCGCCATCCTGTTGAAAGCGCTACTCGACCTGATTCTGGGACTTGAGCACAGGGCGGCTCACTTTTTCAAGGCACGCTCAGGGAACCTCTCCAGATTCTTGCGGATCTTTTCCACCTGGCTCATCCTCTTCTTGAGCAAGTTCTTCATCCTCGAAGTAGAGGACCTGGTCTTTGGTGATCATGTCGAACTGGGGACATTCGTGCATGTCTGGGTCCTGGTTATTGCCCTGATGGTTGCCAGGGAAGTCGTCCAGCGGATTTTTGTGGCCCTGGGTTCGAGAGAAACCTCACTTGCCGAGACCTCTTGAGCAGGGCCACAGCATCACCTCCTGGCATCCCGCTAGCTGATTAGTGACAATAACTATGGATAGGCCAGCTCAGGATCGCCGGGACAGACCGCTCCTCTGGCCAGGCTTGATTCTGGTCGCCCTGGCGGCTGTTGCGGTCATTGTCGCTCGCCGGTGGCGCCTGCGCCCAGTCAGGCAGCCCCTGGCGCCGCCCGCCAGGGCAGGTGCGCCGGCCCTGGCGCCCCGGGAACCCCTCCGCCAGCTGCCACCGGGCCTGACCGAGGAGGAGGCGGCCGCCCGCTGGTCTGAGGGCCAGGACAACGCCATTCACCTCAAACCACCGCGCACCCGGCACCAGATCTGGCGCGAGAACCTCTATACCATCTTTAACCTCAGCCTGGTCGGCCTGGCCGTTACCCAGTTGCTGCTGCAGCAATGGCTGAGCGCTCTGCTGAGCCTGGGGACGATCGTTCTGAACGTCGGTCTGAACGTCGGCCGGGAGATGCTGGCTCCGCGGCGGCTGGCCGAATTCCAACGGTCGGCAAGACCCAAAGCCACAGTCGTCCGCGAGGGCAAGGCGCGCAGCATCGATCCCGATCGGGTCGTGCCGGGTGACGTGCTCATCGTCGGCCCCGGCGACCAGTTCATGGTCGACGGGCAGGCGGTGGGCACCGGCCAGATGGTCGTGGACGCCTCCCTGGCTACCGGCGAGCGGGGCTGGCATCCGGTGCGTGCCGGCGATGCCGTCTATGCCGGCAGCTTTTGCATCTCCGGTCGGGGCGCCTACGTTGCCCAGAAGGTGGGTGCTGAGCGCCTGATTGTCCACCGTCTGGCCGGGTTGCCGGACCTGGCCCGAGGAGTGCTCGGGGCGGCAGATCTGACCCCCCTGGAGCGGATTGTCGATCGCATCCTGCGCGTCTTGCTGCTCCTCGTGGCCCTGTTTGCCCTCCTTCTGCTGGCGGCCTACTTCCGCCTGGACCTGGGCATTCCGGTGGACCTGTTCAACAACGCCGCGTCGGTCATCTTTAACATCGCGCCCAGCGGCTTGTTCCTCATGATCATCGTCACCTATGCCAGGGGGACCACGCATTTGGCCAGGCTTGGCGCCCTGGTGCACCGTGCCCGCTCCGTCGAGTCGCTGGCCGAAGCGACGGCCATCTGCTTCGCCGAGGCCGGTATCCTGACCGGCACCCGCATGGAACTGGAGCCGGTCAAACACGCCCATGACGCAGAACCCGTGCCCGAGTCACGGCTGCGCCAGATCCTGGGCGACTATGCCCGCAGCACAGCGGCGCCGAACGCGGTGACACGTACCCTGGACAGCTCCTTTGAGGGCAACCGGCGGGCCGTCCACGAGGAATCACCCTTCCTGACGGCCTAAGGCTGGAGCGCCATCGCCTTTGACGAGCACGACCTGCCGGGCGTCTATGTCTTGGGCAAGCCGGCGATCCTGGATGAGCACCTGGTTGCTAGTGCCAAAGAGGTGGGGGAGGCAGAAGCCCCCGCTCCGGCAACGGCCGCGCGCCGCCTGGTGTCGTCGCTGGGACGCCTGCCCCCGATGGCGCTCGGGGGCCTATTGAAGCGCGGTGACGACAAGCCCGCTGCAGAAACAGAAGCCCCGCCAGAGGCGGCGGCAGCCCTAGACGACACGGGCGGAGGTGAAGAGACTCCCGAGGAAGGCAAGGGACGCCAGTCCTTTTTCCGGCATTGGGTCGGGCGGGTCAAGGGCACCCTCCGGCGCACCGGCCGTGCCGGGGAGCAGGCAGAGGAGGCGAAAGCGCCAGCGATCGAGGAAGCGATGCTCCTGTTTGCCTATCATCCCCACCGCGTGCCGTTCCAGGATGCCGAGGGCAACATCCAACTGCCGGCGGATCTGATCCCGTTGTGCGAACTGCGCTACGCCCGGCAGTTGCACCCCGAAGCCGTGGAAATCGTGCGCGGCTTTGCCCGGTCCGGGGTCAGCATCAAGGTCTTTGCCTCGGACGAGCCGGATCAGATCCAGGTCATGCTCCAGGAGGCCGGACTGCGAAAAGAGGATGGGGAGCGACTTCCGGAGGTGCGCACCATCTCGGGTCGCGACCTGGAACAGCTTCCTCCGGCAGATTGGAGATGTGCCGCTGCCGAGAACAGCATCTTTGACGACCTCACCCCCGCCCAGGCCGGAGCGCTGGTGCACGCTCTGCGTGAGAGTGGAGAGTCGGTGGCCGTGGTGGGCGATGGCGTCGCCGATCTGCCGGCCCTGCAGGAGGCCAACCTGGCCATCGCCTGGCAGACCAGCACCCAGGCGGCGTTGGGGGTGGCGGACATTGTCATGCTGGCCAACTCGCCCAGGGCTCTGCTCCAGGTTCTGTATCGGGGACAGGCCATCGTCACCGGCCTGCTGGATGTCCTCAAGCTGAACCTGACGCAGGTCTTCTACCTGGCGCTGCTCATCGCCGCCATCCAACTGGTGAGTTTTGGCTTTCCCTACGTCTCGGCCCAGGGCACGGCCATCGCCGTCATCACCGTGACGCTCCCATCCATCGGGCTTTCACTGTGGGCCAGGCCAGGCGTGGTGTCCAGCGCCCGCTTTGGCCTGCACCTGGCCCGCTTTGTGGCACCGGCCGCGGTGAGCCTCAGCCTGACAGCGCTGCTCGTCTATCTCTATTTCTTCAACCAGACCGGACGGGTGGCCCATGCCCAACTGGCCGTTACCTACTTTTTGATCTATGCCGGTCTGCTGCTGGCGGTTTTTGCCAAGCCGCCGTGGCGCTCCCCAGGGGAAGAGCGTGATAGAGGCCACAGAAGGGAGTGGCGCATGGCCGGGCTGGCGCTCTTCCTGGGTATTGCCGCCTTCTTTCTACCCGCCATCCCCGCAGCGCAAAGACATCTCCGGCTGGACTGGCTCCAGCAACCCGCCGACTACGTTGTGGGGCTGGCCGTCGTGAGATGGGCATTGATCTTGAGCCTGGTCTGGTGGATCCTCCTGCCGGTGGCGCGCCTCATCCGGAATCGGGCGCGGAGGGGAGGTACGGCTGCTGCAAAGTGGCGATCCCGCTTTTCCGGGCTCCAGGGCGTGAGATCTCCTGACACCCGACGTCACACCGTCCCGACGTCGGGTGTCGGGAGGACGGTGTGGCGATCTCGCGCGAGCACACGGAGCGGGGACTCGCTGTCAAGCGATCTTGCAAGCCGTGGGAGTCGAGACAGGTCATAGGCGAGGGCCGGCCAGATACCGGGCAAGGCACGAGTGTGCAGTTGGTCGACTGCTCCGATCAATTAGCCAGTGGTAGTTCGAGATACGGTGGGCGCTGAGCCCAAGGAGGTGTATTCGTGAAACTATGGAAACGCATTCTGGCCCTGGCGATCATGGCCCTCAGTGTGATCGTGGCCATCCTGTGCATCGTTGGCATCGTTGGCGCCTGGCTGATCAACGATTCGGTAACGAGTGATGTCGTCCGGGTCATTACGGGCGTGGAGGGTGCACTGGGTGTGGCCGACGACGGCCTCGCCCGAATCGGCACGCGCGTGGGCACTGCCCGGGGTCGGGTGGCCGACTTTGAAGAGACGGTCCAGGCCGCGGGCGAAACTGTTGCCGA
This sequence comes from Anaerolineae bacterium, assembly GCA_041300865.1. Lineage (GTDB taxonomy): Bacteria > Chloroflexota > Anaerolineae > JAAYZQ01 > JAAYZQ01 > JAAYZQ01. Next base: position 478 of record JBFYTF010000314.1, on the reverse strand, counting down.
GGCCCCCGTCCTTCTCAGGGCGCTTTCGGAAAAGCTGGATCTCGGGATCGTCCCGGCCATCGAGGAGTTGCGCGAGACCGTGCAATCGATCCGCGAAACGATCATCGGTGTCCAGAACACGATCGAAACCATCAACGCCCTGCCCTTCGTATCCATTGGAAATAGGGGGGCGGACCGGGAGAGACTGCAACAGTTGTCCGAGGGCATCACCGCACTGAACGAAGGCGTGCAGGAGACAAGAAATGGCATTCGGGAGGCCCGGGCCCAGGCCGCGGCCCAGGTAACCTCTGCTATTGGCCGGGGCACGTCCAGGCTGGATGGCGGATTGGCAACCATCGAGACCGCGGCAACGGGCTATGGAACCCAGGTCTCCGAGCTGCGGATGGCTGTCTCTGACCGTGTGGTCCGAAGACCACTAACCTTGCGCGATGAAAGGAGCGCGCCCTGACAATTTCCCTGTTCAGTCAGGTAGCCTGAG
>JBFYTF010000256.1:0-2510 GCA_041300865.1 Anaerolineae bacterium | reverse complement strand
CTAGGCCGAGATCTGGGCCAGGAGCTCGTGGTTCGTCGGGTACTTTTCCACGAGCTGGAGCAGGCTCAGCAGGGCATCGCGGGGCGAGCGGTCGGCCAAGGCGCGGCGCAGCTTGGTCAGGCGGGCAAACTCCTGGTCAGGATAGAGGAGCTCGTCTTTGCGCGTGCCGCTGCTCCGGACGTTGATGGCCGGAAAGAGGCGCGACTCGGCCAGCGCTCGGTCCAGGACGATCTCACAGTTGCCGGTGCCCTTGAACTCCTCAAAGACGACCTGGTCGAGGCGCGAGCCGGTGTCGACCAGGATGGTGGCCAGGATCGTCACCGAGCCGCCGTTCTCGACGTTGCGGGCCACGCCAAAGAAACGGCGGGGGATCTGCAGGGCGCCGGCCTCCAGCCCGCCAGACAAGGAGCGCCCACCGCCCCGCCCCGAGCCCTGGAGGTTAAAGGTGCGCGTCATGCGCGTCAGGCTGTCGAGGAGGACGACGACGTGGTGGCCACACTCGAGCTCGACACGGATGTGGGCCAGCATCAGCTCCGCCAGGGCGACGTGCTCCTTCTGCGGGCGGTCGGCCGAGCTGGCAAACACCTCGGCGTCGAGGCCGCGGCGGAAAAAGGTCACTTCCTCGGGGCGCTCGTCGATGAGCAGGACGACGATGCGCACGTCGGGATCGGCGGCCCGCACCGCCTGGGCGACCTGCTCGAGGAGCATCGTCTTGCCTGCTTTGGGCGGAGAGACGATGAGCCCGCGGGTCCCCTTGCCAATGGGCGCTACCAGGTCCACGATGCGCATGGAGGGCTCGCCGGTGGAGCCCAAGGGAAACCGCTCCCGAGGGTCGAGTGCCACCAGCCGGTCAAAGGGTGTGCGCTCGGCAAAGGCCTGGGGTGACACGCCACAGATCGAGTCGACGCCTGCCAGCTCGGGGCCGCCCCGGCCGCTCTTCACCGGGCCGGTCACGCGTGCCCCCTCCACCAAGCCCATTTCGCGCACGAGGCTTGCGGGGACCGATACCTCGTCGCCCAGCCGGTCAAGGTCGACGAGTACGCCGGACCCGCGGCTCAGGCGCAATAGGCCGCTCCTGCTTTCGCCCATCATCTCCTCCTGCGGGCCATGGTCCGCAAACTGTAGAACCCGTGGGGGCGCACGGCGGTGCGCCCAGCAGCGCCCAAGGCGGTGCGCCGCTACGAATCGCCGTCAGGCCGCCGCCGGACTGCGGAGGACAAAGGGGTCGTACTCTTCCTCCAGCTGCCGCCGGAACTGGCGGGTGTAGAGCCGGTAGTAGTGTCCCCGGCGCCGGAGCAGCTCGGCGTGGCTGCCCATCTCGACGATGCGCCCCTTCTCGATGACCAGGATACGGTCGGCACGCTTGATCGTTGACAGGCGGTGGGCGATGATGAAACTGGTGCAGTCGCGCATCAACGTCCCCATGCCGCGCTGGATCAGGTCCTCGGTCAGGGTGTCCACCGAGCTCGTGGCCTCGTCCATGATAAAGATCTCGGGCTGGGCCAGGATGGCACGCGCCAGGCTGATGAGCTGTTTCTGGCCCACCGACAGGAGATTGCCCCCCTCGCCAACCGGTTCATCGTAACCCTTTTCCAGGGTGCGGATGAACTCGTCGGCGCCGGCCAGGCGCGCCGCCGCCTCGACCTCCTCGTCGGTAGCCGCCAGCCGGCCGTAGCGGATGTTTTCGCGCACCGGGCCGGAGAAGAGGTGGGGCGACTGCAGCACGACGCCGATGCGCGATTGGATGGCCTGGAGCGACAGGTCACGATAGTCCCGCCCGCCAATGCGGATGACACCCCGCTGCGGCTCGTAGAAGCGGCAGACGAGGTTGACGATGGTGGACTTGCCACCACCCGTGGGTCCCACAAGGGCGATGGTCTCCCCGCGGCGCACTTTGAGGTCAAAGCCCTTGAGGACCGGGTTATCGGCCTCGTACCAGAAGTCCACGCCGTCGAACTCGATGTCGCCCCAGACGGTGCCGGGGTCGACGGCACCGGGCCGGTCGCTCACTTCCGGCACGGCGTCGATGAGAGAGAAGACGCGCTCGGCCGAGGCGATTGAGTGCTGCATCTCGGCGTAGACCCGGGCCATCTCCTGGATGGGCCACAGCATAAAGGTGACATAGGAAACAAAGGCCTGGATGCCGCCGACGGTCATGCCCAGGGCCATGGCCGCGCCGGGCAGGGCCTGTAGCCCTCCATACCAGACGATGAGCCCAACGGCCACGGCACTGATGATCTGCACGACAGGCAGAAAAAGGGCCGAAAGCCACGCGGCCCGGTATGAGGCGCGGTACATCTCGCCCGTCAGCTCGCCAAACTCCTCCAGGTTGCGCTCCTCGCGCCCCAGGGCCTTGACGACGCGCACGCCGTTGATGTTCTCATTGTAAGCGCCCGTGATCTTGCTGTTGATCTTGCGCACCTGCCGGAACTCGACGAGGATGCGCTTCTTGAACTGGACGGCCACGACGATCAGGACGGGGATGATCAGCAGGACCAGGAGGGCCAACC
>JBFYTF010000247.1:0-3574 GCA_041300865.1 Anaerolineae bacterium | reverse complement strand
AAGACACAAAGATCACTAAGAATTCTATCTTTGTGGACTTCGTGTCACTTTGTGCCTTTGTGGTGAAGGCTTGGTTCCAACTTGTCCGGGTCAGGACACGCCGCCGGGCGCGGGAGCCGGCCTGCTGCGGGCGGGAAGTTAGTCCACGGAGTGCGCCGTCAGCAACGCGGTGAGTGAGCCCTGCGTGTGTCCTTTGGCATTCTCAATCGCCCGGCTTACGATCGTTGTCAGGGTTCATCCGGTGCCGCTTCGTGCAGAGCGATCACTTCCTGGCGAGCACGGGGGTAGACGGTCGTGTATAGCTTCCGAACCGCCTTGGAGATGACCTCTCCATCGACTCAACATTGCCATCTTACCGCCAAGCACGAGGGTTGTCAACGCGCGGACAAGGCGGGATAAGGCAATAAGTCCACGGGGGAGAATTGGGTATAAGGAAGGGGCTGGGCGGCCGGTGGGTTGTACGAGTTGCGGGGTTGGTGGTCGGTGTGCTGGGGCTAGCCAATGCGCAACAAGTCAGGAAGGGTGCGGCGCCGGGGGGCGTCACCGGTGGTGTGGATCGGCTGCCGGGTCAGGTTAGCCGCTGGTCGGCGTGCTGGATGCGGGTTTCGTGGGCGACAGCACCAGTCGGCAGGCGCGGGCAGTCAGCCGGCGCCGGTACGGTGACGGCTTTAGGGCTGGCTGCCGCGAGGGTGGGCGACGCCACCGGTGGCGCCGGCAACGTCGCCCGGCTCAGGCGCCGGTGGCCGCCGTGCGGGCGTGGGCCAAGGTGGCCTCGCGGACGAAGCGGGCGACGTTGCCCGCCAAGATCAGGATGTCGCCCAGATAGGTGGCCTTGGCGCTGTTGGGCAAGCCGTACCAGGGCGAGCGTTTGAGGTGGCGGCGGGCCTGGCCGGCATTGCGGCTTTCGGCGTAGCTCTGGCGGCCCTGGCGCAATTGGTACGAGGGTGAAGCCACGGGCAGGTCGCGGGCCAGGCGGATGCTGCCATCGGGCAGGGTCAGGCCCACCCGGAGCACCCGGCCCACGGGCTGGGCGGGTTCCCGGTAGGGACAGGCGCTGATGGCCGGATCTGGGCTGGCTGGCTCGATTGACCCAGGTTGGGCGCTGGGCGGTCGGATGTCCGGGCGTAGTTGCCGGCGGCAGCGTTGGCGGCAGGCCCATTTGGAATCGCCGCGGGCGTAGTCGTGGCCGTTGAAAGCCAGACGGTAGCCATGCGGGCAGAGGGGGATCCCCTGGGCGTCATAGCCGCGCTTAAGGCAGGTCAGCGGCGCCGTATCGTCATGGGCGGCCCGCTGGTCGATGAGACGCAAGGCGCGCAGGTCGTCGTGGACGTAGGTTAGGATGTCGTCGTAGCCTTCGCCGGCGTCGGCGGTGACTTCGCCAATGACGAGGGTGGGGAAACGGCGGCGCAGTTCCTGGAAGCCGGGGACGGTCTGCAGGTGGTCGTTGCGGTCGGCGGCGGCGTAGGGGCCGGGCAGCGGCCAGTAGGTGAACAGGCGGTCGTCGAGCACGTTGAAGGCTTTGCTCTTGTAGCCAAAGTGGTGTTTGCCGCGCCCCCTGTGGACGGTGGCTGGGGCGCCCGCCGCGGTTGTGCCATCCGCCGGCGGCGGGGCGCCTGAGGTTTGGTTGGAACCGCTGTAATAGACGTAGGCGGCTTCCGGGTCGCGCGGGGTGGCCAGGCGACAGTGGTCGCGGCAGGCCGCCGTGTCGCAGGCGCAGCCGTCTTGGCCGGCGGTGCGGGCGGCACAGTGGCGGGCGGCGGGTGGCTGAAAACAATCAGCGTTCATGTGCCGACAGCGCAGGTGCGAGCGGGCGGCGACAAGCTGGCTGTCGAGGGCGATGCTGACGCCCCGCTCGGGCGGGTCGTGGGGAAAAGTCGCGTGGCTGGGGAGCAAGCCGTAAGCCAGCAGGCTGAGCGCCCAACTGTCAGCGCACTGCACGATCCAGGCAGGTGGCGTGGCGTTGAGGGCCATGCGGAAGGTCGCGGCACTGGGCAGGTCGTCACGGCGGAAGCCTAGCCGCCGGGCGTAACCCTGGCCGCGCTCGTCGGAGTGGAGTTCGGTGACCAGTTGCGGCCAACTCCAGCCGCGCCACAACGCCAAGAGCCAGGCCAGGCCCAAGCTGACCGGATCGAAGGGCGGCGGACCATACTGGCTGCCGAAGCGTTGGCCCAGAATGGGCCGCCAGGCGCTGCAGTCGAAGAGGCGCAGCAGGAGGTCGAAATCGTCCAAACCCTGCCAGGCCGCCGGCGACGGGCCCAACGTCGCCTCCGGGGGCAGCCAGACGTAGTGGGAGCGGCAGTAACGCGGCTGCCAGATCGGGAGCGGCGCGGGCTGGTCAGGGCCAGCGGTCGGCTGCGTTGGCGCCACGACCAGGCGCAAGGGTAAGAGCGGGCGGACCGCTGCCCAACAAAAGGTCTCGCTGAAGTTGGGCAGCCACAGCCGGCGTTCCGCCGCCGGGATATCCCGCGTATCGCGCAGTTGCGCCCGGGTGAAGCCGAGCAACTGGTGAAACGGGCTGTCCGGCAAGTGCGGTTCCGTGAGCACCTGGGCCGGCGTGGGCGCCGGCACCCAAAGGCTGGTCATCTCAGCCTCCCCGGCGCCGGTGGCGCAACCAGGTCCGATTCAAGGCGGCGGCCCGCTGGTAAGCGGCGCGGTCGGTCTGGTCACACAGGCGGCGCAGCCGACCGGAGAGGGCCGGCAAGCGCAGCAGGACCAGGGCATCATTGCGAATCTGGCGGATGCGTTCGCGGCTGAGGCCGTACAGCCGGCCGATGGCTGCCAGGCTGAGCGGTGGCTGGCCGTCCAGGCCGTAGGCGGCCACGATGATGTGGTAGGAGCGTTCCGGCAGACAAGCCAGCAACTCCTGCAAGGCGGCACGCACCGCTTGACGTTGCCAGGCTTGCGCGGCCGCCGCCGCCGGATCCGCCGCCGTCGGCAGCGCTTGATAGCCCTGCGGTCGTTGCGCCTGCGCCACAACAGCCCACAGGCGATGGCGGATGGTGGGTACCGCGTAGGTTGAGAAGGCCAGGCCGCGCGCCGGATCGTAGCGCCGGATGGCCTGCCACAAGGCGATCTGCCCTTCGTGCAGCAGTTCCGGATACGGCAAGGCGCTGTGGCAGTCACGCCGGATGACCCAATGCACCAGGCCGGCATGCTGGCGCAACAGCCGTTCGACGCACGCCTGGCAGCCAGCCTGCGCACAGGCGTAGAGCATTGGCCCCTCGGGGGCCGGGCGGTGTACACTGGACATGATATACCTCCTGGTTCTGAGTGGATGTGTCCACACACATGTTGTACCACTCTTTGCAGGAGGTATTCCTATGGGTTGAGTTTTTGGTTCTGACTTATTGCGCTATCCCACAGCTCAAGCGCGACAACAAGTTGCGGGTATCGCGCGGCGTGTGGTAAACTGCCCGTGCGTTTTTGTGATGCCAAACGCGTGTTTTTTCATGGGCGGAGGACTCCTCATGGCCGCACAGGCCCTGTATCGCAAGTGGCGCTCCCAATCGTTCGATGACGTGGTGGGCCAGGAACACATCACGGTGTCCTTGCGCAACGCCTTGCGCGATGGCCG
>JBFYTF010000213.1:0-2935 GCA_041300865.1 Anaerolineae bacterium | reverse complement strand
CTGGGACGCGCCTCAAACCGCGGCCGGAGGCAGCCTCTCTCTATCGGGCAGAGCCGAGCCAGGCTCAACTGTCGAGCTGTGGGCCGGAGAGACCAAGATCGCGACCGTCGCCACGGACGGCGACGGCCACTGGGCGTACGCGGCGCAGCTCGATCCCGGTGACCATGTCCTCGTGGCCCGCACCGTCAGTGACGAGGGCTTGGTGCTCGACGAGTCGCAGACGGTCGTGGTGCACGTCGACGCCCCCTCCGCAGGGCTCCGGGACCTTGCCGCGACCCCCGAGGCAGCCGTCGCCGTTGTCCAGATCGCGGTCCCGGAGGTGGAGCCTGGCGGTGCCCTGTCTCTGTCGGGCAGCGCCGAGCCAGGCGCGACCGTCGAGCTGTGGGCCGAAGAGACCAAGATCGCGACCGTCGCCACGGACGGCGACGGCCACTGGGCGTACACGGCGCAGCTAGACCCGGGTGACCATGCCGTCGTGGCCCGCACCGTGAGCGCCGAGGGCCAGGTACTCGACGAGTCGCAGACGGTCGTGGTGCACGTCGACGCCCCCTCCGCAGGGCTCCAGGACCTTGCCGCGACCCCCGAAGCAGCCGTCGCCGTTGTCGAGATCGCGGCCTCGAAAGTGGAGCCCGGCGGCGGCCTGTCCCTGTCGGGCAGCGCCGAGCCAGGCGCGACCGTCGAGCTGTGGGCCGGCGAAGTCAAGATCGCGACCGTTCCCGCAGACGGCAGCGGCAGTTGGTCATACGCCGGGCAGCTGGACCCGGGTGACCATGTCCTCGTGGCCCGCACCGTCAGCGCCGAGGGCCAGGTGCTCAACGAGTCGCAGACCGTGCCGGTGTCTGTGGGGTCCGCGGTGGCGGTGAAGGTAAACACGCCGCAGCTCTCGCCCGCGGGCCAGGTCATCCTGTCCGGCACAGGCGGGCCAGGGTCGACACTGGAGGTTGTGGACAACGGGGCCGTTGTGACGTCGGTCGTGGTGCGCGAGGACGGCACATGGATCGCGCGCTACACGGCGTCCGGCGGCAAACACACCGTATCGGTCCGTATCCACGGCCAGGCCGGTGAGGGCAGCGCCGCTGCTCCGGTGACCGTGACCGTGCCCACGACGGCCGGTGGCCACAGTTATGTCGTCAAGAGCGGCGAATGGCTGATGCAGCTCGCCCGCCGCAACTATGGCAACGCAGGCCGTTGGATCGACATCTATAACGCGACAAACAGCAAGGCGGCCGTCGATGGCTCCTACCACAGGATCTCGAACCCGAACTGGCTGCTGCCGGGCTGGAAGATCTGGATTCCGGAACCGTAGCTCTGCCGGACAGTAGGGATTCGCTACGTATGGTAGTAACGACTTCAGTCGTTTTCTGGCCATTAGCGACTGAAGTCGCCACGAATGGTCCTTCTGAGGGCACGTTCTCCCAGGTACGTATGGTAGTAACGACTTCAGTCGTTTTCTGGCCATTAGCGACTGAAGTCGCCCACTACATGGTCCTCGTGAGGGTACGTTGTCCAGGTCATCACGCGCTACTTTGGCGACACCAAGCGGGGCTCGTCCTGAGCTCGGCAGGTCTCGATCGTGATTGACGGCGCACGGCTTTGCCCGTATAATGATTGCGGTGCTGCAACTGACAGAAGGGAGACCACCGTGATCAAGACTGTGGAAGCGGTTATCGATGAGCGAGGACAGGTTAGCCTGCTTGAACCTATCCGGCTGCCTGCGGTGCGCCGCGCCCTGGTGACCATCTTGGAAGAGGAGCCTCTCCCCGGTGTCGCCGAGACCGCGTTGTTGAGTGAGGCATCGTTGGCCGAAGACTGGAACAGGCCGGAGGAAGACGAGGCATGGTCACACCTGCAGTCGGCCTGGTAAGTTGTTCACGGCAAACAGCAGTCTGATGGTCCGCGAAGTTGGTGATCTGAGCGATAAGAGGGTGAACGACGCCATCGACGCGGTAGTGCGTCTTTTAGAATCGGGGCGAAGAAGGTGACCTTCAAGGTTGCCTGGTAGGAGACCGCACCCCGGCCTTCACGCCCTGGCTGCCAACTTGCTCCAGCACGCAAAGTGCGCTATCCTATCCCCCATGGAGCCATATCCTATTCCCGCAGCCGAGACCCGCGTCGAGATCCAGGTGCTGAACTCGCGCTTTATCGCCACCGGGGCACCGGTTTTTAGCGTCGACGAGGCCAAAGCCTTCGTCGCCCGCATCCGGGCCGAGTTCCCCGACGCGACGCACAACGTGCCCGCCTTTCTCGTCGGGCATGGCGCCTCGGTGATCGCCCACACGGGCGACGACGGCGAACCCTCGGGCACGGCCGGCCGCCCGGCCCTCGCCGTGCTCCAGGGCAGCGGCCTGGGCGACGTGGCCGTGGTGGTCACCCGCTACTTTGGCGGCACGAAGCTGGGCACCGGCGGCCTGGTACGGGCCTACGGCGACGCCGTGCGCGCCCTCCTGGAGGTCCTGCCCCGCGCCCGGAAGGTGCCAACCCACACCCTCCTCATCGCCACCCCCTATCCCCTCTTTGAGCGCGTGCGCCTGGCCGTGGAGGCACATGGCGGCCTGATCCTCGACGAGGAGTTTGCCGCCGAGGTGACGGTCACTGCCCGCTTTCCCGTGGAGCGGGTGCCGGCCTTCCGCGCCGGCCTGCAGGAGCTGTCCGGCAACACCGTCGAGGCGGCCATCGTCGCCAGCGACGAGGCGACCATCATGCCCCTCGAGTAGCGTCCACCGAGCGGGGATGATAGCCAAAGGCACCGCGGCGGGGACCTGCCGGCACCCGGCGGCGTACGAGTCACGGCGGACATTGACACGCGGCCTCTGTTCGTGTAAACTGGGCCCGTGTTGCAGACGCTGATCGTCCTGGTTCTCGCCGTTGTCCTCGGCTTTGCCCTCGGCCGTGGCCTGCGCGTTTGGCTCGATGCCGGCCGTTTTGGTTGGCCCCC
>JBFYTF010000183.1:0-2552 GCA_041300865.1 Anaerolineae bacterium | reverse complement strand
CCAGAAGCGCATCTCGGGCCCGCTGCTGGACCGCATCGACATCCACGTCGAGGTGCCGCGGGTGGAGTACGAGAAGCTGTCGGGCGACAGGCTGGGCGAGGCGTCGGCCGCCATCCGCGCTCGGGTCGAGGCGGCGCGGCAGAGGCAGGCGCGGCGGTTCGAGGGCGGCCGGCTGCTGGCCAACGCCGACATGGGGCCGGCGGAGGTGCGCGACTTTTGCACGGTCGACGAAGCGGGGCGGAGCCTGCTGCGGGCGGCGATGCAGCAGCTGCAGATGAGCGCACGGGCGTACCACCGCATCCTGAAGCTGGCACGGACTATCGCGGACCTGGCGGGCTCGGACAGGATCGAGACGGTGCATCTGGCGGAGGCGATCCAGTACCGGCCGAGGAGGCAGGCGTAGAAGGGTCTTGCTCGTTCCCACGCTCCGCGTGGGAAGATCTGGCCGGCGCTCCGCGCCGTTCCAGGACATGCAGGACGCGGAGCAGATTACCCGGCTGCCGCAACTGTCAACTGGGGGACAGGAGGAACCGTGCCCCGAAGCCGCTACCAGATCTATGACACACATTTCCCTCACTTCCTGACCTGCACCATCGTCAACTGGCTGCCGCTCTTTGGCAGCCCACCGATTGCCGAGTTCATTCTCGAATCCTGGCGCTTTCTGCAAAACAACGGCCGGATGGTGCTATACGCCTATGTGATCATGGAGAACCATGTACACCTGATTGCGGCGGCCGATGACCTGAGCAAGGAACTCGGGGATTTCAAATCGTTTACGGCCCGGCAGATCGTCGATTGGCTCGAGGCGCGTGACGCAATGCGTGTACTTGCGGAACTTGCGAGACAGAAGCTCGCCCACAAAACGGACCGCACGTACCAAGTGTGGCAGGAGGGAAGCCACCCGGAGATGATACAGGGCGAGACGATGATGCGCCAGAAAGTCACCTACATCCACGAGAACCCGGTGAAGAGGGGGTATGTGGACGAGGCAATTCACTGGCGCTATTCGAGTGCGAGGAACTATGCGGGGCTGCCAGGGTTACTCGAGGTGACGTGCGCCTGGTAATCGGACCGCTGGCCAAAAAGAAGTGACGTGGGGATGGCCGTGCCGCACGAAGCCGTAGTGACGGCGCAGAGCGCCAAACGAATGTTCCCACGCGGAGCGTGGGAACGAGGGGACTTCATCCCGTTCTCCTGGGGCGGAACGTCGCTAAAGGCCGAGAACATCCAGCTCCTGCGTGCCCGACACAATATCGCAAAGAGCGCCAGCAGCGAGTACCAGCGCCATAGAGGAGCTGCAAGCGCCTCGCGGTAGTCTCACTTTTGGCGCAGGCTCACCTGCGCGGATAGCGCCGTGAAGGCTTTAGAGCCACGGCGCCAGGCAAGAAGTTCAGTGTCATAGCCACACGTCTACCTCCGATAGTCCGTAGCCTCACCTCCCCCTTGGCGTTCACTCGCGCTCCCCAGCCTGGCTCCTCTGGCGCTGCCGGCTCTGGCGCCGAGTCTCCGACGCCTCAGGAGCTCGGTCACTGCGGTGCGGAACTCCCTGTTGCTTTGCATTCGGTCTGCGTGTATAATGAAGGTGAAGACGGTCAGGACGTCTGGAGACAGCGGCTGATCACGGCGACCACCACAGCTTGGTCTACTGGCTGGAGTGCAAGGACGACGAACGAAAGGAGGTAGGGTATCGAATCTGATGGTCAGGGCGGCTGCATCTGTTCGCTCGCAGTTCAGGAAAGGGGGAAGCTATGTCCATCGCAAAGGTCATCGAGGTGCTGGCAGAGGGAGACAGCATCGAGGGTGCTATCCAGGCGGCTGTCAGCGAAGCCGCTGAAACGGTGCGAGGCATCAAGCACGTCTATGTGGAGGGCGTGCAGGCCGTCGTTGAAGGCGACGCGGTGGTGAAATACCGGGTTAATGCCAAGCTGACGTTCGTCATCGAAACGGACCGCGACTGAGGGCGTGGGTAGAGTCAGGCGTGGGCCACCAGTGGCGAGGATGAAGCCCCGCAACGAGCAGCCACAGGTCTTGGGCCACTTCAAGCAGATAGGTCCACATATGACACCGAGCCCCTGACGCATCTCAGGGGCTCGGCTTTGTCTGCTCGCAGCATGCATTCGTGCACAATGGCTGCCATGGGATACACACCTGTCGTCCGGATGAAGGTGCCGGAGTCACAGAAGTGACACGCTGATACAATATGCGGTGGTGTGTTGCGTACAACGTTCTGATGAGCGGCCCCACTGGAGCAAGCAAGACGCTCCTGGCCCGGACGTTGCCCTCCATCCTGCCGCCCATAAGCTTTGACGAGTCGCTGGCAATGACCAAGATCTATTCCGTGGCCGGCATGCTGCCCCAGGACACGCCCCTCATCCGGCACCGGCCCTTCCGGTCACCACACCACACCGTGAGCTATGCGGGGCTGGTGGGCGGCGGCAACGTGCCCCATCCGGGTGAGATCTCGCTGGCGCACCGCGGCGTCCTCTTTCTCGACGAGCTGCCCGAGTTTGGCACCAAGCTCTTGGAGATGCTCCGCCAGCCGCTCGAGGACC
>JBFYTF010000594.1:0-7275 GCA_041300865.1 Anaerolineae bacterium | reverse complement strand
CGGGCACACATCGTGCGCGGAGTATATCATACCCCTTCTCGGCCCGCATCGGAGAGAAGTCCTGATTACGGTACGTCATTTGACGCAAGCAACGCTCCGGGGGAGCGCGGCAGTCCACCGGCCAGGGGCTCAATCGAGCGTTGCCAGGCCCTCCCGCAGGGCGTACAGAGCGGCCTGGGTGCGGTTGGCCAGGTGCAGCTTGCCCAGGATGTTGCTCACATGAGTACGCACCGTGCGCTCGCTGATGTACAGGCGCACGCCGATCTCTTCATTCGACAGTCCCTGAGCCACCAGCCTAAGCACCTCCACCTCGCGTTCCGTCAGGGGCTCTTCGGCAGGCGGCAGGTTTGGCGGCTCGCGCAGCTCTCGGATAAGCTTGCGGGCGATGGCCGGATGGAGAGAAGATTCGCCGTTGTACACGTCGCGAATCGCGTCCAGCAGCTCCTGGGGCGAGGAGTCCTTGAGCAGGTAGCCCAAGGCGCCGCTCTTGATGGCCGGGAACACTTTGTCGTCGTCGGCAAAGCTCGTGAGAACCAGGATGCGACTTCCGGGGAACTCGGCCGTGATCTGGCTGATGGCCTCGATCCCATCCATGCGGGGCATGACCAGGTCCACGAGGATGACATCGGGCAACAGGGCCCGAACTCGCTGCACCGTCTCCAGCCCGTCGCGGGCTTCAGCCACTACTTCCATGCCTGGCTCGGAGCTTATCAGGCCGCGGAGCCCCTCCCGCACGACAGCATGATCGTCGGCAATCAACACACGGATCGTCTCGGACATTGCGGCACCTCTCCCGTCTGTAGAAGCGTGGTGTAGGCCACTCTGGGCCTCAGGCTCCGGCACTGTTCACTGCCTTGGCATCAATGGTCACCCGCACTTTGGTCCCCTGGCCGGGAGCCGAATGGATCTCGAACGTACCACCCAGCCGCTCGGCCCGCTGGCGCATGGTCAGCAGTCCCATGCCTCCCCGGTGCTCTACCTCCTCGGGACAGAAGCCGTGGCCATCATCGACAACGGCCAGCTCCACCCCGCCGCCAACTTGCCGGATCTGCACGGTCACCGACGCGGCTCCGGCGTGTTTCAGAGCATTGTTGAGCGCCTCGACGGCAATGCGATAGAGCGCTTCCTGTGCCGCGGGCTCGAGGACGAGGTCACCTTCCGAGCGCAGCCGGACATCGACACCGGTTCGCGCCTCCACGGCGTCCAGCCGCTTTTGCAGTGCTCCGACCAACCCCTCCCCCTCCAGGTCCAGGGGGCGCAGCTCGTGCAACAGCAGGCGCATCTCTTTCAGCGCTCCACGGTTCACATCCCCCAGCCGTAGCAGATAGTGCTCGACCTCACGCAGGTCTCCGGCCTGCGCTGCGCGCCGTGTTGTCTCAACCATCAGGTTGGCACTGTAGAGGGACTGCGTGACCGAATCGTGAAGGTCGCGGGCCAGGCGCTCGCGCTCCTGCAGGGTCGCCAGCTGCTCTGCCTGCTGGTACAGCCGGGCATTCTGCGCTGCGACGCCGATCTGGTCGGCGATGGAGGCCAGAAGGGCTACCTCTTCGGCGGTGAACTGCCGGCCCGGCCGGCTGACGACGCCCAGAGCACCCAGGATCTCGCCCTTGGCATGCACTGGAGCGCCGGCAAATGCCAGGGCACCCGGCGTAGAGTCCCCATTGGGCGCGGCAAAGGGCAGGGACTGGGGGTGCTCGCGGACGTCGCGCACCACCAGGGGTTCACCATGGTCCACAACCCAGCCCATGAATCCATGGTTTCGGGGTATCGCTTGGAATTCTTCCACCGCAGCCGGCGGTGCTCCTTGCCAGGCGGCGATGTGGAGTACCTCACGAGACTCGTCCAGAAGGTAGAAGCCACCCACCGTGCAGCCCATGACCTCCAGCACCCGTTCCAGGGAACGCTCGAGGATGGTGGCCAGGTTGAGGGAGGTGCTGGCTACGGCTGCGACGTCGTACAATGCCGAAAGTTCGCGGGTTCGGGCGGATACGCTCTGTTCCAAAACTTGCTGTGCCAGGACACGCTCTGTCACGTCGCGCACCACGGCCAGGACGTGTCGCCGGCCGCGATAGGTGAGAGGAGTGCCGTGCACCGAGACGTGAAAGGCGGCGCCATCCCGCCGGATGTTCAGGCCCCGCCACTCGTAAGGACGGCCCTCACGGGCTTCGGCCACAGCCTCCTCGAATTGAGCGTGCTCGTCGGGGTGTACCACCTTCTTAATAGTGGAGCCCACCAGCTCGTGGTAGTCGTAGCCGTGCATCTGGCAGAAGGCCGGGTTGGCGTCGATGATGATGCCGTCCAGGTCATTAATGGTCAGCCCGTCGCTGGTTGCCTCGACGATGCTCCTGTACTGCTCCTCTTTCTCGGCGAGGCGCTCGCCGGCCTCGGCCAACCTGGCCGTCATTTGGTTAAAAGACCCGGCCAACATCCCGAGCTCGTCGCGTGTGGAGGTGGGCACGCGCACCTGCAGGTTTCCGGCGGCTACGGCGCGGGTCGCGGCCGACAGTGTCTCGATGGGCCTCGTCAGTTCGGCACGGCTGAGGACCGCCGTGGTGACCAGGGCGACGAGGAAAAAGGCTGTCATGAGCAGCAGTGTGCCATAGATCGTACTTGCCGCATCCCGGCGAATGGCCTCGGCCACGGGCTCTGCCTGGGCGGTCATTTCGTCCACGGGAGCCACGATCGCCAAGCTCCAGCCGAGGCTGGGCAAGGGAGCATAGGCCAGGAACACTTGACGGCCGCCAAGCTCGATCTCTTCCAGGCCTGCGGCGCCCGCACTCATGGACTGCCAGGCGCGAACGATCCCCGGGTTGGGCGAGCGATCCAGGGTGCCTCCTTCCGCCGGCCGGCCCGTTCCGCTGTCATCCACTCCCAGCGTGTCGCGCAGAGCAGCCGGCGGCGCAGCTGCCAGCTGCCCATCTGTGCGTGCCAGGAAAGCATAGCCGCCAGTGGTTGGGCTCAGGCTTTCCAACTTGGCCGCCACCTCCTGCAACGACACCTCCAGCGCGATCACGCCCCGAAACTCGTCGCCGTCGTAGACCGGCGTACTGGCGATCAGGACCGGCTCGTCAGGCAGGCCTTCGCTCCAGACGGTCGCCCGGCCCGGGTTGGCTGCGGGCGCGGCCAGGAGGAAGAACGACTCGTCCGTCGGCCGATCGCCTGGCACCCAGCTCCCTGAGGGGGCACTGGAGCGCACTAGACCCTCGGGCGAGACATAGTGCGCGGCCGTGACCTGGGGTGAACTGCGCACCAGGGAGGGCAGCAGCGCGTCAAGTGACTCCGAACCGCAAGCATCGGCGCTGCCCTCTGCGCCAGGCGGCAGGGTCACCACGGTGGCTCCAGCCTGCGGCGTGGAAAGATCGCAGGCAGCGGCCGGTTGGCCGGCACCGGCCGCCACGAGGTAGCCGGCCGCCAGGCGGCCTAGAGCCGCAGCCTGGGCGAGCAGGGCGTCGCCGAACTCGGCCTCGTGCCTTGCCACCTGGAGGAGTGACTGCCCTCCCTGGCTTTCCAGGCCTTCGATGCTCCGCCCTACTGCGCTGCCCTGCGCCCGGTGAAAGCCGGCAGTGACAAGCAAGGCGGTTGCCAGGCCCAGCGCGGCCAGAAAGACGAGGATTGTCAGAAGGACGCGAACGCCCAGTCGGTCAAGAAAGCTTGGCACCGAACGCCTCCACAACTAGCGACAACCGGCGGTACAGATGCTTCCACCTTGCTCGACCTCAGGGCGCCCAACTGATGCGCTCGTGCTGCCAGTCGAGGAGCAAACCACCCGCGCCGATGTCGAACAACTTGCGGCCGTTCGAGCCATCGGGGCTCATGACCCAGACGGCCCAGACCCCGCCCCTGTCCGAGACAAAGGCGATGGCCTGGCCGTCGGGTGACCAGGTTGGCAGACCGTCGTTGGCCTGGTTGTCGGTCAGCCGCTGCAAGCCGCCACCCGTGGCATCGGCGACATAAATCTCCCAGTTTCCGTCCCGGCGAGACATAAAAGCCAGGCGGTTGCCGTGGATATCGGGTGCCGAATCGTCGGGGTGGTCGGTCAATTGCCGGGGTTCCCCTTCGCCCGGTTGCGCAGGCAAGGCGTACAGGCCGCATCGGATGGGTGAGGCCCGAAAGTCGCAGCCGCTATAGACGACCTCGCCGTCAGCCGTCCAAGTGGGGAACGACCCCAGGACTTCGTACAGGTCGGAGCGCAGAACACGCCCCTCTTCTTTGGTGCTCGCCGGCCAGATGTTGTCGATGACATACACCCTGGACTGGCGGTCGCCGCTGCGGTTAGAGCTAAAGGCCAGCGACTGCCCATCGGGCGACCAGGCCGGCAGCGCATCTTCGATGTACCTGGTGATCTCGTGCAGCTCGCTGCCATCGGCCGGCATCAGGATCAGGTTCATCTGCTCTGGCCGCTCACCATTGCCTGCAAGCCAGCGCCCGTCGGGGCTGAACGCCGGCTGGCGCACGCCTTCCAGCACAAGACTGGTCTGGCCGCTCGCCAGGTCAGCAACATACACGTCGTACCTTTCCTGTTTTTGGCTCCATGCAGGGAAGGCGATCCGCCCGGTGAGCTGCGGCAGGGCAGGAGAAACAGTTTCCTCTGGTACAGGTGTCGGTTCTGCGACCTGGGCTACCGGCGACGGCGATGGCTCGCACTTTTGCCTTGCACCCAGAGCTAGAGCATCCCTTGGACTTTGAGCGAGGACGGTCTGATAGAAGGTTCGGGCTTCAGCGCAGTGACCCAGGCGGGCGTTTACCGCA
This sequence comes from Anaerolineae bacterium, assembly GCA_041300865.1. Classification (GTDB taxonomy): domain Bacteria; phylum Chloroflexota; class Anaerolineae; order JAAYZQ01; family JAAYZQ01; genus JAAYZQ01. The sequence goes on along the minus strand of JBFYTF010000594.1, from coordinate 2,526 downwards.
GCCAGGAAAGCATAGCTATCCGCCTCGCGGCCACCCGCTGCCAGCGACTCCTCCAGATACGTCCGTGCCTCTTCATCCTGACCCAGGTGGTAGTATGCTGCCCCGATGCCTGCCAGAGTAGCGGCCTTGGGCCGGAGTGCCAGCGCCCGCTTGAACGAGGCGATGGACCCGCCATAGTCTCCAGCACGCAGCCGTGCCGCTCCCAGCTCGTGATGGGGCAGCCAGAGCTCGGGCAGGAGTCTCGTTGCCTGCTCCAGCTGAGCGATCGCCTGTGGCAGGTCTCTATTAGCCTCGTGCACCTGCGCCAAAACCCGGTAGGCCTCTGGATCGTCCGCGTCGAGTTCCGCAGCCAGGGTTGCCTCACGCAAGGCTGCTGCACGATCTCCCTGGAGCAGAAGCGCCGCCGCTAGGGCGGCGTGGGCTCGAGAGTGTGAACGGCCGTTCTCCACCGCGCTGCGCGCCATGCCCAGAGCCCGGGTCTCGTCGCCCAACTCGAGGTAGACACGCGACAGGACGGCTGCCATCTCGGGGTTGACTGGATCGAGGACCATGGCCTGGTGCGCGTGGGGAAGTGCCTGCTCCGCAAGGGCATCCAATAGGAGTGCCCAGGCCCAGCCGGCCTGCGGACGGGCATCGTCGGGCATCTCGCGGACCAGGCCGGCATAGATACCGGCGGCTTCTTCGAACCGGCTGCGCTGGATCAAGAGATTGGCGTCGTCGAGGCGCCGCACGAGCTCTTTGTCGTCGCTCGCAGGTTCGGGAGAAGCGGCCAGATCGGCCACCACCCGCTGCTGGAAGGCCGGCGTGGCCGTGGGAGTGGGGCGCGTAGGTGTGGCTCCTTCGCTAGTGACGACCGGCAGCTCTGCCTGTTCCGCGGGATGTGGTGATGTGTCGAACCACCCGGTCGCTACGAGGTAGATGACGAGGCACACCAGGGCGAGAGGAAGGAAAACTCCTCCCGGATTCACGCCCACGACCAGCCTGCGACGTGCCTTCTTCGCTGGCTGCCTCTCTGCGAGTGTTGACGCGGGACTTGGCGACTGCAGCCCCTCGCTGCTCAGCAGTGAAGGGCCGGCAATGCCCGTCGTATATTCTTCGGCCGGCTCTGCGGAGATGCCGCTTTCCTCCGGGCCGTCTGTCATCGTCTGCACGCCCCCCAGTTCGAACTGACCGCAACCCTCTCCACGCGCCCCTGGTTCTTGGCTTCCCCGGGGGCCGAGAGTCACCCTAGGCTACAGCGAAGTGTTAGATTTGTCAAGCTGGCCGGAGCACGCCGCCTGTGACACGCTTCAGCCGGGGACAAGCAGGTGCAGCGCGCTCTGGCCTACTTCAGGGGGAACGAACGAGGTCGACAAACACGCGGCGTTCCCAGTGTAGAGTTGTAGTGTGGGCAGACCCGGGTGTCCGGGAGGGTCTGCCCACGACAGCGTCCCGGACGCTGGCTGGGGGACCGGATCTGGAGGGTTGCTTTACATTGGCTTCGGCTCTGCGGATGGCGGGTTAGGGTGCGGGCCGAGCTCCCAAGACGAGCGGCAGTTCCTGCTGTTGCCCGTCGCGTAGGATGGTAAGGTTGATGGTTTGGCCTACCTCGGTGTTGCGGGCCAGGTAAGAAACCATCTGCTCAAAGCTCCGCACCTCCTGGCCGTCGACGGCGACGATGACGTCACCGCCAACGCTCACCTGCAGGCCGTCGATATTGGCCTCGCGGTTGCTGCCTCGCAGGTCTGCTTCATCGGCCGGGCTGCCAGAGACAACAGTGGCCACGAGAACGCCGGCTTGTTGGCCGGGAAGGCCCATTGCCTCGGCCAGAGGCGGAACAAGCGTTGTCCCGCTGATACCCAGCCAGGGATGCTCGTAGCGGCCCTCGGAGATCAGGGCGGGCACTACTCTACGCACAATATCCGACGGGATGGCAAAGCCAATACCGGCGTTCGCTTCTACGGGGGAGCGGATAGCGGCCGTAACGCCGATGAGGCGTCCCTGCTCATCGACAAGGACGCCGCCGGAGTTGCCTGGGTTGATGGCGGCATCGGTCTGGATGATATCGGGGATGGTATAGGCCGAGCTGAAGGTATCGTCACCGCCGACCGGCAGAGAGCGGCCCAGCGCGCTGACGATGCCGACGGTCATTGTGCCCTGCAGGCCAAAGGGATTGCCAAGCGCGATGGCTAGCTGGCCGACCTGCACCTCGCTGGAGGGCGCGACCTGCACGGGCCGAAGCTGCTCGGGGGGCTCGCCCAGGCGGACTACAGCCAGGTCGCTGGCTGGATCGGTTCCGACTACTTCACCTGTCGCGACGTATCCATCGTTAAAGATCACGACAATCTCGCCGGCACCCTCGATGACATGGTTGTTCGTGACGATGTGACCTGCCTGGTCCCAGACAAAGCCCGAGCCCAATCCGCCGCGGGGTTGCGGCTCGCCAAACCCGAAGCCAGGGGACTCGGGAACTGCCTGTAGGCCACCGGCTGTGGTTTGAATATTGACCACGGAGGGGCCTACCTGGTTATAGATCTCGGCCAGTCT
>JBFYTF010000133.1:0-3396 GCA_041300865.1 Anaerolineae bacterium | reverse complement strand
CGATGGGCTCCCGGACCCGGCTTAAGATCGCGGCCGTGTCGGCGGAGAAGTAGCTGCCGGTAAAGCCGACGACAGCCCGGTCGCGGTTTTCGCGACTCCAGAAGGAGCGCTGGCGCTCCAGTCCGCCGGGCAAGGCCGTCCAATCATTCACGGTCATTCCGGGCGCACTTCTATCTGGATTTTGAGAAAGCGATCGGGCGCGGCGTCCCACTCGGCCAGGGCAACCCCCGCCTGATCCAGCGTATACGTCTTGGTGATCAGCTCGGCAAAGGGCTGCCTCCTCTCCGCCATCATGGCGATGACGGCCGGAAAGGCGCGCAGCGCGTTCCGCGATCCCAGGACGTCGAGCTCTTTGCGGACAAACAGCGTAGTGTCGTAGCTCACTTCCTGCTTGGCATAACCCACGTACACCACCCGGCCGGCAAAGCTGGCGGCTTCGACTGCCAGGCGAAAGGTCTGCGGCAGGCCGATGGCCTCGATGGCCACCGCCACGCCCTCACCGTTGGTCAGGCGCACCACTTCCGCCAGCACGTCCTGGCGGCCGGCGTGGAGCGTGTGGCGGGCGCCAAAGCGGGCAGCCATCTCCAGCTTCGCGTCGTCGACGTCGACGGCAATGACCCGTGCGCCTTTGCGCACGGCCGCGGCCACGGCGCCCATGCCGATGGCGCCGCAGCCCAACACCAGCACTGTGTCAACTTCGCTCACCCGGCCCCGGTTGGCAGCGTGGTAGCCGACGCTCATCGGCTCGACCAAGGCCAGCTCGGGCAGGGAGAGGTCGTTCGCGACAAACACCTTGCTGTAGTGGATGGCATACCACTCGCTCAGGGCACCGTCGCGCTGCAGCCCCATGGTCTGGTTGAATTGGCAGCAGTTGGGCCGGCCGGCCCGGCACGCAGGGCAAATGCCGCACTCGGAGTAGGGCCACAGCGTGACCCGGGCACCGCCGGCGATGGAGGACGGGACGTCCGGCCCTCTGGCGGCGATGACGCCGCTGACCTCGTGCCCCAGAATGCGAGGGTAGGAGGCCAGGGGAAAGGAGCCGCGCACCATCCCCAAATCGCTGCCGCACAGACCGACGTAATGGATGCGGATGAGCACGTCCTGGGGGCCGACGACGGGCTCCGGCCGGTCGAGGATCTCGACCCTGTGGGCAGCGGGCACAGACACGGCGCGCATCGTTCACTCCAGTCCGTAAAAACGCACGGCGTTAGAGCCCCACACGCCGGCTTGCTCGGCCGGCGGGAGCGACGCCACGTATCCGGCGACGAGGCCCACCACCTGCTGATAGCCGGCGGCCAGGGTGCACACCGGCCAGTCGGAGCCAAACATGATCCGCCCGGGGCCGAACGCCTCGAACACGACGTCCAGGTAAGGCGCGAAATCCTCCGCTCGCCAGCCTTGCCAGCTGGCCTCGGTGACCAGGCCCGACACCTTGCACATTACGTTGGGCAGCGCCGCCAGGCGCCGCAGATCTGTGGCCCACGGCTCGAGCCGGCCCTCGCGGATGAGGGGCTTGGCGATGTGGTCCACGACAAAGCGCTGCTGGGGCAAGCGCTCCACGACGCGGCAGGCGGCCGGCAGCTGCCGGGGAAAGACGAGCAGGTCATAGCTTAACCCGAACTCGGCCAGCACCGACAGCCCCCGCGAAAAGTCGGGGCGCAGCATGAACTCGTCGTCGGGCTCGTCCTGCACCACGTGGCGCACGCCCCTGAGCTTGGCGTCAACAACCAGGCGCTCCAGGTCCCGGCCGGCGTCCGCGGAGCGCAGGTCCACCCAGCCCACCACTCCCTTGATGGCCGGTTCGCGTGCGGCCAGCTCCAACAGCCAGCGGGTCTCCTCCACGCTCTGCCGCGCCTGAACGGCGACCGAGCCGTCCAGGCCGGCGGCGTGCAGCAGGGGCGCCAGGTCGCCTGGCAGGTGGTCCCGCTTGAGGACCTCCATGCCGGCGCCGATCCAGCTATACTCGGCCGGGTCATAGTGCCAGAAGTGCTGGTGGGCGTCGATCTTCACGACTGCTTCTCCACGGCGCCGGGGTCATCGTTTTCCGGCCGCCCTTCTTTCCACACCACGCCGGCCACCGGCTCGACCAGGGCCCGCACCTCGGCCAGCAGCTCGGGGTCGGGCACGAGGCCAACCGACCGGACGTTGCTGTCGACGTGCTCCACCTTGCTCATGCCCACCAGGGTGGTGGCCAGTCCCTCGTGCTGGAGGACGAACTGCAGGGCCAGATCGGCCACGTCCACCCCTCGGCTGCGGCACAGGGCGGCAGCCTCCCGCCCGACCTCGACGACCCGACGCGGGGCGGGGTGCCACTCCGGCGCGCCCTTTTCCGTCAGAACGCGCATGTGCAGCGGCGAGGCGTTGATCAAGCCGGTGCCCCGTTCGCGCGCCAGGGGTACCAGGACCTCGTCCAGGGCGGTGTCCATGAGGTTGTAGCGGCAATAGGACAGGATGGTGTCCACCTCTACGGCCCGGGCCACGTCGCGCAGGATGCGCAGTGGATAGCCGGTGATGCCCACAAAGCGCACGAGGCCGGCGTCGCGCAGCTTGTACAGGGCCGGCAGGGTCTCGTGCACGATCTGATCCTGGGACGCGTACTCGACGTCGTGGACCTGGATCACATCGAGGTAGCCGGTCTGCAGCCGGTCCAGGCTTTCGTGCACTGAGCGGGTGACGCGGCCGGCCGAGAAGTCAAAGATGCGCGCGTCATAGCGCCCTACCTTGGTGGCCAGGATGACCTCCTGGCGGCGGCCGGCCAGTGCCTGGCCCAACCGGGTCTCGGCCAGGGTGCGGCCATAGTATGGTGCGACGTCGAAATAGTTTATCCCAAGGTCGATGGCGTGGTGGACGGCACGGGTTCCCTCGCCAGGATCGGCCAGGCCAAACTCGTTGCCCAACGGCGAGGCGCCAAAGCCCACGATGGAGACATTCAACCCGGTGTTGCCCAACGGCCTGTAGATCATGCCCGGCATGGCTGTGTCGTTCCCTGTGCGTCCCGGTCCGCCCGGCCGCATAACAAAGTCGCGCAGCCGGGCGGGTACCAGGTTGAGCCGCCGTCAGGCGGCGCTTACGAGTTCTCGGGCTTTGCGCGTCGCGCTGCTGGCGTCGGGCGCGTAGCCGTCGGCCCCGATCTTGTCGGCGAATCCCTGGGTGACGGGTGCGCCGCCGACCAGGATCTTGACCTTGTCGCGCAGCCCCGCCTCGGTGAGGGCCTCGACGGTGGCCTGCATCGACGGCATGGTGGTCGTCAGCAGAGCCGACATGCCGATGATGTCGGCATCGTGCTCGCGGGCCGCCTGGACAAACTTGTCGGCGGTCACATCGGTGCCCAGATCGATGACCTCGAACCCGGCGCCTTCCAGCATCATGCCCACCAGGTTCTTGAGATCGGAAGAG
>JBFYTF010000051.1:0-3061 GCA_041300865.1 Anaerolineae bacterium | reverse complement strand
TCAAGGTGACAGGCCATTTCGAGGGCTTTGGCGGCGCCCTGCAATGCCTCCTGCACCCGGGGATGAAAGTTTGGCCCGAGGCCAATGGTCGGCCCCTTGCCCAGCTCGTAGGTATACTCGTCGGGGGTGCCAGGCTGCTTGGCCCAGGTCACATCGACGGCCAGGGCCACGTCGGGCTGCACGTTAAAGACGCTGGTGATGGCGCCCTTGAGGCCGACTTCTTCCTGGACTGTAGCCACGGCAACCACGTCCCAGCGATGGTGCAGGCGGCCAAGCTCGTCCAGGCAGACCGCCAAAGCAGCCACTGATGCGCGGTCGTCCATGGCCTTGCCGCTCACCAGGCCACCCCTCAGCTCGACCAGCTCTCGCTTCATGGTGATGAGATCGCCCACCTGCACCAGCTCGGCCAGTTCCTGGGGAGCCAGCCCCGGATCGACAAAGAGCTGGTCGTAGGAAATGACCTTGTCCCGTTCCGAGGCGGCCAGCACGTGGGGCGGCCGCGCACCGATGATGCCCGGCAGGTCTCGTCGCCCGTGGATCACGACCTCCTGCCCCAGGAGCACCCTGTCGTCGTAGCCGCCGACCTGCTCAAAGCGGACAAAGCCTTCCTCGAGCGTGGAGACGATGAGCCCAATTTCGTCGATGTGTGCGGCCAGCATGATGCTGGACCGCGGCTCCGGGCCATTCCCGCGCTTCAAGGCGATGACGTTGCCGAGGACATCGGTCCGCACCTCGGACGTGTGCCGCCCGAACTCTTCCTTGACAATGTCGCGCACCTGGTGCTCGTAGCCCGAAACCCCGGGGGCTTCGGAAAGGCGTTTCAGCAAGGGGACGATTTCCACAAGGCTCTCCCTTTCTCATGGCTGGCGCTGCCGGGCCACCCTGTCGCTTTTGGAGCCGGAGGCTATCCGCGTTCATGACACAGCGGGAAGACGGAACCGGAACGCTTCACCGCGGCGAATGGATTATAGCCGTGAACCGGTGGTCTGTCAAATGCCTTCTGCAATAGACCTTGCCTCCCCGGTTCAGCCTGGTCGCCACCGCAGCAACACCGTCGATGGCCGTCCGCCAACTGCCTTGCTCAGGGAGATGCGGTGCCGTCCTGTGGCATGACCAAGGGCAAGTTCTCCAGCAGTTCTTCAGCCGGGGTGCTTCCGTTCCAAGGCAATGGGGCCCGTTGCCAGTTGTCACGGATGGCCAGGCTGGCGAAGCCGAGACAGTAGAGCATCGAGATGGCAAGGAGCACGACGAGGAGCAGCCCCAGGATCATTAGCTGCTCGTCCGTCAGCTTGGACGTTAACCCCGACCTCTTGTCTCCGGCGCCTCTGAAGCGCGGGAGCCGGAGGCGTGGCGGCCTCTTCTCACTCATGGCAGGCTCGCCTTAGGGGGCTGTCAGCAGCGGCGATGCGAAGCCGGGCCAGCTTCCCCGTCGGGGTGTGCTTGTTGTCCTCACGGTGGCCCTCGGCCCGTCGCCTGCCGGCGGCAGGCCTGCCACAGGAGAGGGCGGAGTCGAACCCCACAGGGACACGGCCGGACCCGAGAGCTCGGACCCACCTGGGGTGGCGGAGGGCGGGACGGCCTCCTCGGGAGCCATGATCAGCAGGACGAGCCCAATGCAGTAGCAGGGCAGCGTGAGCAGAATCGCGATGATCAGCAGGAGGTAGATTTTCCGCCGGTAGTCCGGTGCAGAGCGAAACCAATCCATAGTTCCCTTGTGGTGCGCAACGTGTAACGCCGGCGCATCGCGGTTCGTTCTTTTCTGTCGCCATCACGCCGTGCATGATAGCACTCTTTGGAACCCTTGTCAAAGTCGCTTGCCGGGAACTGATATGAGATTTTACTTTTGTCGCTTTGTATATTACAATGGATGCTCTGCGGTGAACCAGGAGGAGAGAGGAAACGTTATTCCAAGTGTTGGCAACGCTTCGGGCGGCCAATACGAAAGACACGTGGCGGGCGTGTTTCGGATCCGTCACTAGAAAGCTGGGAGCATGTTTCCTGAGTTGGAGCTGAAAGAGGGCTGGGTCACCGTCGTCTGTCTCTTGCTCATCTTCATGTGCGTCGCCTGGGCCATTCAGGCAGCCCACTGGGCCCAGGACCTCGCCGTTGTGCAGGGCACGGCGCTGGTGGGTGGCCTCATGGGCATCCTCCTGGCCAAGAGCCGCTTTCCCAACAGGACTGCTCACCTCCTGTCTTTGCTCGCCGGCTTTACCTGGGCAGCCTATCTCACGAGCAGCGCCCTCGCCGACCGCGGTGGCCTTTCGTTCGACATGGGCATTCTTGAGCTCGAAAGGCGGCTCGGGCAGCTGTTCTACCTGTCCTCGTCGCCCGGGAGCAGCGCCGACAACTATGTCTTTGTCCTGCTCCTCGCCCTTCTGATCTGGATCATGGCCTACTTTGGCGCTTGGGCCGTCTTTCGCTGGCAGCAGGTATGGTGGGCCGTTATCGTCTCCGGTGCCGCTCTCATCATCAATGCCAACTATTCCACCGAAGACATGACCGTCTACCTGATCCTGTTCCTGCTCTTTGCCCTGCTCCTGGTCGTGCGTTCCAACGTTGCCTGGCGGGTGCAAGAATGGCGCCAGGCGCAGGTAGGTTATAGCTCCGAGATGGTGACGACAGTCCTGCAGGCCGGCCTGGTCCTGTCCATCCTGATCATCCTCCTGGCCTGGGCCGCACCCGAAGCATTGGCAAGCCGGCCGCTGCAACCGGTCATGGACAAGATCGGTGAACCGTGGCGTCGCCTTCAGGCTCGGTCGGCCGAGATCTTTCGGAATCTAGACTATCAGAACGAGCCGCCGCTCGTCTCCATGGGGGACCGGCGCATGTGGTTCGGTGGGCCGGTGAGCCTGACAGACACGCCGATTGCCGACATCCGGGCCAGGACGGGGCGCTACTGGCGGGTCATGGTCTTTCACGATTACGCCAGCAACGGCTGGCTGAGCACCGATCAAGATTCTCTCCTGGTTCGCGAGAATGAGAAGGTTCTGGCGTTTCCGGAGCTCGTGCTCCGAGAGGAGCTGACCCAAACGGTGAGCATGCACCGGGATTGGACCACGGA
>JBFYTF010000042.1:0-3374 GCA_041300865.1 Anaerolineae bacterium | reverse complement strand
GAAAGGGATTGATCCACCGCCCGACGTGGGATCAAGGACGGTGAGACCGGTCGCCGAGTATTCAGGCAGGTGCGTGTAGGCACGGGGATACTGGTACTTGTCCTCTGGGGTGCGGACCTTGTGGGCGTTCTCGAACGCGATCCGTTCGTTCGCCCATGCTGGATCTGCCGTAACTCGCTGGATGGGTAACTGTGGTGGATGGTCATGCGCGGGGAGAAGCTCTGGCAGCGCCCGGCACTCCGCCCCCCATCGCGCCATCACGGGGTCGGACCGAAGGTCTGGATGCTCCGCACGCAGTCGTTGGATGATCCCAAGGTTCGCCTGACGGCGTACCCGCTCCTCGGCCAAGGACCGCAAGACAATGTCATCGACCGGCAGCACCTCGCGCCCGCCCCTCGACTCGATGCGATCCAACAGTTTGCCGCTCAGGGTCCAAGGCTCGCCGTGAACCAGGGCCTGGACGCGCTCGATGCCGAGCCGGCGGACGAAGGTCTCTGGGTCGGTCGCCGCGGGCAGCAGGGAGGCAAGGATGGCGGCCCGGCTGGGGGTCAGCGGGCGGCGTGCCCACCAGACATGCAGGCGGTTAACGGGCGGCTGGAGCCCGACGCTCTGTTCGCGTTGCGTCTCCGCCCCGACCTGGTGGCAGGGAAATCCGGCCTCAATCAGGCGAGTTGTGGTCTGAGTGTCCATGTATCCCCTCGTGGCCCTTGCTGAACGGTACGAGTATCCCATACTCTGTCAAGTCAAGTGTCAACCAGAGCGGACAACAACAAGCCGACCGTGGAAAAACTCAGCAAATCTCCGCTGATCTACGTCCTGGCGCAGGTGCGGATCGGGGCGGTCCTGAAGATGGCTGACTATGTGCCCCAGATTCAGGAGCGGCTGCGCAAGACCGGTTATCCCCTGTACCGAGCGAGCGAGATCCGCGAGCTACGCTTCGGCCCGGGCCAACCGGACCTGACGAGCGCGGCCCGGTGGCATTTCGACGCCTCGGATCGTAGCACCGGGTTCCTGCTCCAGGCCGACTCCCTCGTCTTTCACACCAGCGCCTACAAGACCTCCGAGGACTTTTTCGTTGCCCTCACCCAGGGGATCGAGATTATCCACGAGGTGGTCGGCCTGAAGGTGGCCGAGCGGCTTGGCCTGCGTTATGTGGACGCCTTCCAGGCGGACCCGGACCATCGGCTCGCAGAGTATTTTCACCCTGGCGTCCGCGGCGTCGCCCTCGACGAGATTGGGGCGACCCAGCCGCGGTTGTTGGTCAATCTGGTGGCGGACACCCAGATCGGCGGCCAGTTGGTGATCCGGCTTGGCCAAAATGCCGGCCCGGGATTTCTCCCGCCGGATCTCCAACCGATGGAGCTGACTCCGAACAAGCAGTTCGCCCCGGGACAGGAGATTGCGGTGCTGGACTACGACCACTTCGTCGAGCGGGTCGTGCCGTTCTCGGTCGAGGACATCGTCCAAACCTTCGGCGCCCTGCACCAGGTCACTTCCGAGGCCTTTCGCATGACGGTGTCCGATTTCGCCTTGCAGGCATGGAGATAGATATGAACGGCGCCATCGGGAGATGGAGTGCAGACGGTGGGGACGGCACCTACTCGGCCTGGCAGGCGTGGTCCGCCCCCTCAACCCTTGGAATCGCCGAGACGGGACAGCGGGACTACCTAGCGTCCAGCGGATCAGGATTGTCTACCCTACGCAACGGCACTGTGTTCGCGACTCTGGTCGGTGTTGGCCTCACCGGGGGTGTCGGGCTGGCCTTACTCGTCGGATCGGGCGGTTCGTCCGATTACCTGATCGACTTTACCCGCCGCGAGATTCCAACCACCTCGGATGCAACCTGGGGGACCCTGTTCGCTGACCTAGGGGAGGCCGGGCCATCGGCCAAGGCGGGGACCGACGCGCCCGCTGCCGTCTATGGGGCGGCAGACCTGGTGGCCGAGCTTAAGTCCACATTAGGCATCAACGTGACGGATCTCGCCGCCATTGCGCGGGTCTCCCGCCAGACCATCTACGACTGGATCGGCGAGGGGCAGGTGAGCGAGGCGAATTACGAGCGCTTGCTCGCGCTGCGTCAGGTCTGCTTGGACTGGCAGGCACGGGTAAAGCGGCCGGTGGGTCGTCTGATGCACGCCAAGACCGCCGACGGCCGCTCGCTGCTCGATCTGCTGGCAGAGGAGCCCCTCGACCAAAGTGCAATCAGGCTCCACCTCGACGCGCTGGCGGCGACGGCCGTCAAGCAAGCAGAGGAACGGCAGGAGCGTAACGCAAGGCTCGCCCCCCTGAGCGAGAAGGACCAGTACGAGAACGCATTGACGCATGCCATTCCTGCGGCTGATTCGTAGACTCTTTGGCGCCCGGGTCCCACCGAGCACTGAGGACCAAGGACTTCCGGGGGCCGAGTCGATCAAGGGGCGGGGCTGGCGGCAGTGGTCCTGCGTCGCGAGCGCTGACATTCCATGGGTTCTCGGCGAGGCGCCGCATGGGGCCGATGGCGCCCGGCTGTTGGTGGTCACCCAGAGCTGCGACCTTGTCCACGAGAGCTACGAGAATGAGCCGGTCGTCGAGACCTTCCTGTGCGAGCCGCTCGGACCCGATCACAAGCCCGACGGTAACTTGACGGCCGGCAAGAACCCACGTTCGCTGCTCATCCAGATCCCCATTGAGGGGACCGACCACTGGTTTCGGCTCCACTCGAACAGCCGCGCCCTGATGCCACGGCACCGGTTGGCCGGGATCGATCCCGACCCCTCGGTTGTAGTGACGGACCAGGCGGTGCGCATTCTCCAGCGGTGGATCATCAATCGTGCGGTGAGAGTGGCCTTCCCCGATGCCTTCAACGAGAGAACAAGGAAGGCTCGAGACAAACTGGAAAGCAGGTTAAAAAAGGGTGGCGCATCCCTGTTGGGCCTCTACATCAAACTGACGCCCTGGGATGAGTTGGCCGGGGACCAATCCTATGCGGTCGATTTCGTGGGGCTGGTGGATGAGGGACTGGGTATGGAGCAACGCAAGGTGATCGACCTGTTGCTCGGCGAGGTTGCCCTTGCCTACGAGCAGACCGACGGCATTGCGAGCTGCGAGTACCAGGCGCTCGACGAAGATGAGGCCACCCTGCGCTTGCTGCGCACCCACCGCGTCTTTCCTCTGGATTTCATGAGCCTGGGCGACAAGCCTAGCGGGGATCTTCCGCCTCTGGCGTAGCAGCGCCGTCAGGGTACCGCCTTGGCGGGACCCTCGTTCATGCCGCCAGCCGCAGCCGCTCCAGCATCTCTTGCACACCCTTGTCGTCGGGATGCCCGCCTAGCATGGTCCGCAGCCCGGAGAGCGCCCAGCGGTTAGCGGTCGCGCCGAAGCTGGTGGTGCGCGAT
>JBFYTF010000011.1:0-19696 GCA_041300865.1 Anaerolineae bacterium | reverse complement strand
TCTTCAACCTCGGGCGCCGGCACCTCGGCCTCCGGCGCCCGAGGTTGAAGAGGGCGGCGAGGAAGAGATACCGGCGTGGCTGCAGGACGTGGGCGCGCCGGAGGCCGAGGTGCCGGCGCCCGAGGTTGAAGAGGGCGGCGAGGAAGAGCCACCGGCCTGGCTGCAGGACGTGGGCATGCCGGAAGGCGAGGTGCCGGTGACCGAGGTTGCGGAAGAAGAGCTACCGGCCTGGCTGCAAGATTTCGCCGAGGCGGAGCCGGCACTGCCGGGCGCCGAGGCTGAGGAGACGGTTGAGGTGCCGGTGACCGAAGAGGTGCATGACTGGCTAGAGGCTCTGCGGGAGCCGGAGGCCGAGGTGTCGGCACCTCTGTATGAGGAGGCTGTCGAGGCGCGCGTGGTCGAAGAGGTGTCCGATTGGCTGGGGCCGGCCGGCGAGCAGGAAGTCGAAGTCGTGGCACCCGAGCTCGAGGCAGAAGCCGAGGTGGCGATCGCGGAAGAGGCGGTGGCACCCACGGTGCCGCCGGCAGAACCTGCCGTGGAAGGTGCGCCTCCCGCTGCCGCGCCTGCAGGGGTAGAGGCAGCCGCGGCGGAAGCGGCCCCAGCCGCCGCACTAAAGTTGCAGGAGCTGCGGGCCGAGCTCCAGTCGTCGCCTCGCAATCACCGCCTCCGGCTGGAAGTCGCACGCTTGAGCGCCAGCCAACAGGAATGGAACGCCGCCCTGGGCCAGTACGAAAAGCTCATTGCCACCCGCAAGTTCGTGCCTGACGTCGTCCAAGACCTTCAGCGCCTGGCCGAGGAGGACGTGGACCGCTCCCGGGTATACCAGCTGCTGGGCGACGCATTTGTGCAAGAAGACCAGCTGGACCGCGCCCTGGACATGTACCGCCAGGCCAGGCAGGCCCTGCTGAAACGCTAGATCACAACAGGGAGAATGGATGGAACGCACACTCGTAATTCTCAAGCCCGACGCCGTGCAGAGGGGACTCATCGGCCCCATCCTCACCCGGCTGGAGCGCAGGGGGCTCCGGCTGGCCGCCATGAAGCTCATCCAGATCAGCCCGGAGCTCGCGGCCCGGCACTATGCCGTCCACGAGGGCAAGCCATTCTACCCGGGCCTCATCCAGTTCATCACCAGCGGGCCCGTCGTCGTCGCGGTGGTCGAGGGCCGGAACGCCATCGCCATCGTGCGCAGCACCATGGGGGCCACCAATCCTGCCCAGGCCCAGCCCGGCACGATCCGCGCCGATTTTGGCCTGGAGGTCGGCCGCAACCTGGTCCACGGCTCCGACGGGCAAGACACGGCCGCCTACGAAATCGCCCTCTACTTTGCCGAGGACGAAATCCTGAGCTACCAGCGGGCAATAGACGGCTGGATCAACGAGTAATCGCCCGGGACGGCTATCTCGACGGAGAGAGGGCCTGCCGACCAGAGATGGTTGGTCAGGCCCTCTGCGTAGGCCGGCCCGGGAACGGTTGTTGCCCGAGTCCTCCCTTTGACGGAGAAAGACCATGAACGATCTCACCATCTTGATCACGGGCGCTTCGCGTGGACTGGGGGCCGCTGCTGCCCGAGCGGCGGCGCAACTGGGAGCCAACGTGGCGCTGATGGCCCGCTCGCCGGCCGACCTGGAGGCGGTGGCGGAGGATGTGCGCCGGACGGGCGGGCGCGCACTCGTGCTGCCGGGGGACGTGAGCCGGCCGCAGGACGCGGAGCGCGTGGTGGCGGCCACCGTGGAGCAGTTTCGGGGCCTGGACGCCCTGGTGAACAATGCCGGTATCCTGGGGCCGGTGGCTCCCCTGGCCGAGGCCGAAGCCGGCGCGTGGACGGACAACTGGGCGACGAACGTCCTGGGGCCGGTGCTCCTCACGGCCGCTGCCCTGCCTTACCTGCGGGAGCGCAGCGGCCGGGTGATCAACGTCTCCAGCGGGGCCGCCGTGAACGCCGTGCCCGGGTGGGCCGCCTACTGCGTGTCCAAGGCGGCAGTGACGCACCTGACACGGGTGATCGCCGCCGAGGAGCCGGACGTAACCGCCATATCCTTCCGGCCGGGCGTTGTGGACACGGAGATGCAGGCCACCATCCGGCGGGAAGGTGCCCCGGGCATGCCCGCCGAGGTGTACGAGCGCTTCGTGGCCTATCACCGCCAGGGTGAGCTCCTGCCGCCGGCCGTCCCGGGCTGTGCCCTGGCGGTCCTGGCCTTCTACACGCCGCCCGAGTGGAGCGGGGCGTTCTTGTCCTGGGACGAGGAGCAGGTGCAGTCGCTGGTACGGCGCTATGCCTGCTCGGCAGCCAGATAGCCGCTGAGGAGGTACGTCCATGCTGGACGGGGCAAAGCAACTCGCAGAGCAGTTGGTCCACTGGCGGCGCGACATTCACCAACACCCAGAGCTTGGCTTCCGGGAGTTGCGCACCGCGCAGCTCGTCGCCGAGGTGCTGGAGCCGTTGGGATATGCGGTGCGGCGACAGGTGGGCAAGACCGGCGTCGTCGGCGAGCGAGGCACAGGCCGGCCCATTATGGCCATCCGGGCCGACATGGACGCCCTGCCGGTGGTGGAAGAGAGCGGTGCGCCGTATGCCTCGCGGACGCCAGGCGTGATGCACGCCTGCGGGCACGACGCCCACACAGCCATGGCCCTCGGCGCGGCGACCCTGCTGGCCGGGCGGAGCCTGCCCGGAACGGTGCGCTTTCTCTTCCAGCCGGCGGAAGAGATGGAGGACGACGAAGGCCTGAGCGGCGCGCAGCGCATGGTGCACGACGGGGCGATGGACGGTGTCGAGGCGGTAGTGGCCCTCCACATTCATGGCGGGCTGCCGGTGGGCCAGATCGCGGTCGATCCCGGCCCTGTATCGGCCGGGGTGGACAGCTTCTGGGCAACCGTCACCGGGCGCGGCGGCCACGGAGCCTACCCGCACAAGGGCCTGGATCCCATCCACACTGCCGCCCACGTCGTGCTGGCCCTGCACGGCATTGTCTCGCGGCGCATCGATCCGCTGGCCCCAGCGGTGCTCAGCGTGGGGTCGATCCACGGCGGCCAGGCCAACAACGTCATCCCCGAAAAGGTCGAGATCGCGGGTACCATCCGCTATGATACACCCGAGGTTCAGGCCCGGATTCACGAGGAGATGGATCGGGCCCTGTCCATCGCCCGGACGCTGGGCGGCGACTATGCCCTGCGCATCCGCCGGGGTTCACCGCCCGTGGTCAACGACGCAGCGGTCGCGGCGGTCGTGGAGCAGGCAGCGACCGACTTGCTCGGCCCGGGCTCGGTGCGACACGGCGAGAGGGGCATGGGGGCCGAGGATTTCGCCGTGCTGGCCGCGCTGGCTCCCGGGGCCTTCTTCCGCCTGGGCTGCCGCATCGACGGCGACGAGCGCTCGATCCACAACCCGAACTTTGACCTGAATGAGGCGTGCTTGCCCCTCGGCGCCGCGTTGCTGGCCGAGACGGCGCTCCGGCTGTTGGGGCAGGAGAAAAGGAGCTGACGGTGACCGAGACCAGGACATACGACGCCGTGATCGTGGGTGCGGGCCAGTCGGGAGTGCCCCTGTCAACGGCTCTGGCAAGGGCCGGCTGGAAGGTGGCCCTCGTCGAGCGCCAGCTTGTCGGTGGCTCGTGCATCAACTGGGGCTGCACGCCAACCAAGACGATGGTCGCCAGCGCGCGCGTCGCCTACGTGGCGCGCCGCGCCGCGAGCTTTGGGGTCGAGGCCGGCCCGGTAGCGGTGGACCTCGCAGCCGTGCGCCGGCGCAAGGAAGAGGTCGTCGAGGGGTTTCGGCGCAGCCTCGTGCGCCGTATCGAAGGGACCGAGGGTGTGGACCTGCTGATGGGCGAGGCGCATTTCAACGGGCACAAGTCGCTGGCCGTGCGCCTAAACGCCGGCGAGACGCTGCACCTGGCGGCGGACAAGGTTTTCATCAACACCGGGGGCCGGCCGCAGGTGCCCCGGCTGCCCGGCCTCGACCAGGTGCCGTTCCTGGATTCGACGTCTATCATGGAGCTGGAGCAGCTGCCGGAACACCTGCTCGTCCTCGGCGGCGGATACGTGGGCCTGGAGTTCGGCCAGATGTTCCGCCGCTTCGGCAGCGAGGTGACCATTATCCAGCGGCGGGACCAGCTGCTGCCCAACGAGGACTCGGATGTGGCGGAGGCTGTGGCCGACATTCTACGCGAGGACGGCATCCGCCTGCTGCTGGGCACCGAGGCACAGGAGGCCCACGCCGAAGGAGCAGGTGGAGCAATCAGCCTCCACGTCCAGGCCCCGGACGGCCAGCACGTGGTCCGCGGCTCGCACCTGCTGGTGGCCACCGGGCGCGAACCCAACAGCGATGCGCTTAACCTGGCCGCCGGCGGCGTGGCGGTGGACCGGCGGGGTTACATCCTGGCCGACGAGCGGCTGGAGACCAATGTCCCGGGAGTGTATGCCCTGGGAGATGTCAAGGGGGGCCCGGCCTTCACCCACGTCTCCTACGACGACTATCGCATTTTGTGCGCCAATTTGCTGGGCGACGGGGAGCGTACCGTGCACGACCGCCCCGTGCCCTACGTCGTCTATATCGACCCGCAGCTCGGCCGTGTAGGCTTGACAGAGCGGCAGGCGCGAGAGGAGGGCCGCCGCTACCGGGTGGCCCGCATCCCCATGTCGTGGGTCGCCCGCGCCATAGAGCTGGAGGAGACGCGGGGTTTCATGAAGGCGCTGGTCGACGCCGAAAGCGACCAGATCCTTGGCGTGGCGATTCTGGGCATCGAGGGGGGCGAGATCATGGCCATGTTGCAGGTGGCCATGATGGCCGGGCTGCCCTACCCCGTGCTGAGAGACGCGGTGTTTACCCACCCGAGCCTGTCCGAGTCGCTCAACACCCTTTTCTCCTCGTTCGAGGACAGTTAAGCCGGGCAGCGCATCACCACGGAGGGTTGATGGGAGCTACGAGATCGGACGAGAGGAATGTTCCGCCGGCAGCAATTGTGATCCTGGGCGCCTCCGGCGACCTGGCCCGGCGCAAGCTGGTGCCCGCCCTGCACAGCCTGTGCTGCGACGGCCTGCTGTCGTGCAATACGCGCGTGCTGGGCGTGGCCCGCACCGAGTTCAGCGACGAGGCGTTCAGGGAGCACCTGTATGCCGGGATTGAGGAGTATGCCCGGCACGACGACGAGGTCTGCTCCCAGTGGCAGGAGTTTGGCCAGCGCTTTTCCTACCTGTCAGGTGACTATGACGACGCCGACACCTACCACCGCGTCGCCGAACGCGTGGCGGAGCTCGACGCCGCCGCGGATGGGACCGAGGGCAACCGGCTCTTTTACCTCGCCGTACCGCCGACCGTGGGACCCACCATTGTGCAGAAGCTGGGTGAGGCGGGCCTCAACACGAGTCCGGGCTGGACGCGCGTCATTTTCGAAAAGCCCTTTGGCGAAGACCAGGAGAGTGCCCGCGGTCTGAATCGCCAGGTGCACGGGGTCTTGAGCGAGAACCAGATCTATCGCATCGACCATTACCTGGGCAAAGAGACGGTGCAGAACATCGAGACCTTTCGTTTCGCCAACGCCATCTTTGAGCCTATCTGGAACATGAAGTACGTCGATCACGTCGAGATCACGGTGGCAGAGCGCGAGGGGGTGGGACGGCGCGGCAAGTACTATGATCAGGCCGGGGTGCTGCGCGACATGTTTCAGAACCACCTCATGCAGCTCCTGACGCTGATGGCCATGGAGCCGCCGGCGGTCTGGGACGCCGACGCGCTGCGCGACGAAAAGGTGAAGGTCATCCGCGCCGCGCGGCCCGGCAATCGCGGCGTCAGGGGCCAATACAGGGGCTACCACGCCGAAAAGGGAGTAGCTGCCGGCTCGCAGACGCCGACCTACGCGGCGCTGCAGGTCTACGTGGACAACTGGCGCTGGCAGGGCGTGCCGTTTTACCTGCGGTCGGGCAAACACCTGGCCAGGAAGCTGACCGAGATCTCGGTGGTCTTTAAGAAGGTGCCCCCGCTGCTCTTTCCGCGTGCGGCGGACGGCAAGCTCGTGCCCAATGCCTTGTCGCTGTGCCTGCAGCCCGACGAGGGCATCCACCTGCGTTTTGAGGCCAAGCACCCGGGCACGCGCATGCGGACGCGCAGCGTGGACATGGAGTTTCACTATGCCGAGGGGTTCGAGGGCAAGGTGCCGGAGGCTTACGAGCGCCTGCTCCTGGATGCCCTCCAGGGCGACGCCTCGCTCTTTGCCCGGGCAGACGAGATCGAGCTGGCGTGGGGGCTGATCGATTCCGTGCTGGCCATGTGGCAGGAGCCGGGAGCACCACCCCTGGCCTTTTACGACGAGGGTTCCTGGGGCCCGGCCGAAGCCGACTCCCTGCTGGAGAATGGGCCGGGCGGCTGGACGATGCGGTGTGGGCACCTGGATGAGTAGGCGCCAGGGCGGGGATGAGTTTCCAGGGAGTTGTCATGCCCGGCCGGGCGCCACGAAGGGCCGGCACACTTGCCCCACCAGCCCAGGCGGGCGGTGCCAGGGTGGCGGGCAGTGCCTGGGCCAGTGTGCCGGCGCTCCCAGGTGCACGGACTGTTTTTGAAGGAGAAGGGGCAAGAGGAGGAGAGGGCTATGACGCAGGTCATGGCGCGGCGCCGAGAGGGCGGGACAGAGGTGGTGGTCGTGCCGGGGGCGGAGGAGCTCGCCCGGGAGGCAGCGGGGCGCTTTGTGGCGCTAGGACGCGAGGCGGTGAGCGCCAGGGGGCGGTTCAGCGTGGCCCTGGCGGGCGGCTCGACGCCGGGCAGCACCTACAGGCTCCTGGCTCAGCCGCCCTATCGCGACCAGGTATCCTGGCAGGACGTGCACCTCTTCTGGGGCGACGAGCGGTGCGTCCCGCCCGACGATCCGGAGAGCAATTATCGACTGGCGCGTGAGAGCTTGATCGAGATGGTGCCGATTCCCGCGGAAAACGTCCACCGCGTGCGGGGCGAGCTCAAGCCGGAGGCTGCGGCGAGGGCCTACGACGTGGAGCTGCAGCGTTACTTTTGTGGGCCACGGCCGCGCCTGGACTTGGTGGTCCTGGGCCTCGGCAGCGACGGCCACACGGCGTCCCTGTTTCCCGGTTCGCCCCTCCTGGAAGAGACGAACGAGGTGGTGGCTGCCGTCCAGGCTCAATACGAGGGACGGCCCGCGTGGAGGGTGACCCTGACGCTGGCAGCCATCAACGCCGCGCGACAGGTGCTGTTCCTGGCCAGTGGAGCCGACAAGGCAGCCATCGTGGCCTCGGTGCTGGGCAGTGCCGGGGGCAGCCTGCCGGCGCAGAGGGTGTGCCCCGTGGCCGGCCGCGTGGTGTGGCTCATCGACCGGGCGGCGGCCGCCGAGCTCGCCGGCGACTCCCAGGGCGCCCCGTGATGCGCCGCCTTCAGCCCCAGCCGCGGTCCAGCGCTTCCTGGATGGCGTCGCCGGTCCAGGGCAGAACGCGGGCGCAGGCGCGCACCAGGCCCCAGCAGCCGGCCATCATCATGTCGCCGTGGGGCACGGCCAGGTAGGGTATCAGCCGCGGCGAGCCGGCCAGCAGGCTGCGGCGGGGCCCGGTGACGGCCACAAAGTCGAGGGCAGCTGGCGAGGAGTCGAGGACCAGCGCGCCATGTCCGTGCCCGGCAAAGACGTTGTCGTGCGAGATGGTGCCCCATGCTAGCTCGGCCAGTAGGCTCTCGATCTTTTCCCGGTCCAACAGGCCGGTGTGGTGCTCCAGCAGCCCGGCAATCTCGCCGCCGCGCAGGTGGAAGGCCAGGGTATGCATGTTGCCCACGTTGACCACGACTGCCTCGGGGCGGGAACGGACAACATGGTCCTCCAGTGCGCCGAGGACCGCGGCCGGGGCGGTGTCCATGACCACCACCGGTCGGCCGGGAGGTGCGCTGGAGGCCAGCGCTTGCAGCCGGGTCATGCTGGGCGGGATGTCGCCGGCGGGAAAGGCAAAGCCGGCCAGACCCCGGCCCTCGCCGATGCGCTCGGCCAGATAGCCGAAACGAAAGAGGCGGTCGCTAACGCCCGGCGGGGCGGCGCCGTGGTCAAAGACGGCCAGGGCGAGGACGTCCACTGTGTCGAGGTCGACGTCAAATGCACGGAAGGCGGCGGCCAAGGCCTCGTAGTCCAGGTCTCGCATCTCCAGGCGGCTCACGCCGCCGAGACGAGCGGCCTGCTCCTCGCCCACGACCTCGACGCCCATGGCCACCACCTCGTCCAGATCGTCGTTAAAGGTCCGGGCGGCATCGGGCGTGGCAAAGACGCGGCGGCCGGCTTTGAGGTGCTCCTCCGTCGCCCAGGCACACGGCCCGCCGCCCATGGTCACCCCGGTAAGGAGCAGGTCCTCGCCAGCACTGGTCGCCGCGCGGATGCGGCCGGCGAGGAGGGTGGTTGGCGAGGGCATGACCATCTTCAGGGCGTTCTCCGGCTCCTGGCTCGTGTCAAAGAGCAGGACGTCCTGGGTGCCGGTGCCGACATCAACGGCCAGTATTCTCATGGGGCTCCTCTCGAGCGGCCGTCCCGGTTGCCGGGGCCAGCCGTGGGTTTTGGGGGAGTATATCACAGAGTGCGTGTTTTGAACAGGGCGATAGGAGAGCGACAGTGAGCACGATAGACCGGAGAGGCCGCCGGAAGAAGGGCTGGATCATGTTCCAGCCCTGGTACGATGTGCTGTTCGCCCACTGGCCGCTGCCGGCCGAAGCGCTGCGGCCGCGGCTGCCCGCCGGCCTGGAGCTGGATACGTACGACGACCAGGCCTGGCTCGGCGTCCTGGCGATGCGCATGAAGGGCATCCGGCCGCGGGGGCTGCCACCTGTGCCCATCCTGTCGTCCCTGGCCCAGGTCAACGTGCGGACCTACGTCGTCTACCGGGGCGTGCCCGCCGTTTTCTTTTTCGGGCTGTATGCCAGCAGCCTCCTGGCCTCGGTCGGCGCCCGGATCTTTTTCTCGCTGCCCTATTACCGGGCCGACGTCTCGATCCGGGCCGGCGGGCAGGGCCTGCGCCTCGACTGCCGGGCGTGGGAGGCGGGCCCCAACCGCGCCCAGTTCCACGGCACTTACCGCCCGGTCTCGGATGCCTTTTGGCCGGCGCAGGGGACGCTGGAGTACTGGTTTGCCGAGCGCTACCGGCTGTACACCGCCCGTCCCGGTGGCCGCCTGTACTACGGCGACATTGCCCACGAGCCCTGGTCGCTGCAGCGCGCGGAGTTGTCCATCGCCGAGAACACGCTACCCGCGGCTCATGGCCTGCCGTCGCCCGCGGGCGAGCCGGTGGTCTGTTACTCCCGGGGGAGAGAGGCGCTCATCTGGCCTGTGCAGCCCGCCTGATCCGTGCTATAATCGGGCGGGGAGGAAGGGTGTCATGGCCGAGACGTTTTCTGGGGAGCTGCTCGCCCGCCTGGTGGCGGCACACCTGGCGCTGGACCCTGACCGCCTGGCCTTTGACCGCATCCGCACGGGCAAGCACAACACCTCGTACTATGTGCGTGGCGCGGGCCGGGAGCTGGTGCTGCGGATCAGTCCGCCCGACGACGCGGGGTTCCTCTTTTACGAGCGGCGCATGATGGCTCAGGAGCCCCAGATCCACGCCCTGCTGCGCTCGGAAACGACCGTGCCCGTGGCCGAGATCCTGGCCTACGACGACAGCCGCTCCCTGCTGGACCGGGACTACCTGATCATGGAGCGGCTGCCGGGCCGAGCCCTGGCCGAGAGCCGGCTGAGCGAGCGCCAGTTGGACGCCGTGTTGGAGCAAGTGGGCGCTTGCCTGGCGCAGATGCACGCCCTCGTGTCGGACCGCTACGGCTACCTGGGCGCCCACCGGCCCATGGCGCCCGAACCCACCTGGGTGCAGGCTTTCCACGAGATGTGGAACCGGCTCCTGGACGATGTGGTGGCCTGTGGGGGCTACGCACCCGAGGAGGCGGACGTCTACCGCCGGCTGCTGACCGTCTACCGGCCGCACTTTGAGCGGCCGGTGCCTGCTTCCCTGCTCCACATGGACGTCTGGAGCCAGAACATCCTGGTGGATGACGAGGGCGTGCTGACCGGCCTTGTCGACCTGGACCGCGCCCTGTGGGGCGACCCAGAGATCGAGTTTGCGGTCCTGGACTACTGCGGCATCTCCGAGCCGGCCTTCTGGGACGGCTACGGCCAGGAGCGAGACACCTCCTTCTCCGCGCAGATCCGGGCCCGCTTCTACCTGTTGTACGAGCTGCAGAAATACATCCCCATCCGGATCTGGCGGCGGAACGACCCGGCCCAGGCGGAGCAGTACAAGGCGCAGGCCATGTCGCTGGCGGGGCCGCTGTTGCAGGCGCTGGGGGGCAGCGCCTGATCTCTGACCAGATACTGCGCGTACTCCCGACTTACCGACTTGTGATGCTGTTGGTTCATTGGCTGCGGTGCCGACTTCCGTTCGGTTGCTCGCGCCGGACGCCCCGTCGCAGCGGGTCGCAACCCAGCACCGTGGTCAAGCCTTTCGTAGCTTGCCTGGCTGCGCTTTGCGTCCCATATCCCGGAAGATTTCCCACCCCCGTGAAGAAGGCTCTTCCGACCCCCGTTCCGCGGGCAGGTCCGAGATGCGGATCTCGCCTGGCTGAACCTCGATCTGAAGATCGCGGCCCAATCCAGCGGTGCGGAGCCATTCCTCGTCGATCCAGACTCCTTCCTGGACTGTCACTCGAACTTCTGTCATTGCCCTGACCTTTCATTCTTGAGCCGACCAAACGATCCACACTTAGAGAAGTATACTCGGAAACTTGCCCGGCGTCAAGCAGCCGACTTCATGTCCTGGCTACGCGCGTGCCAGCACCGGCGACCCCCAGTGGTGGGTCCATGCTCTGCTGGGTCTCCCTCGGGGTGGCGCAGGCACGCCCTTTGACAACTCCCCCACTCGGTGGTACACTGGAGCCCCGGGACGCCCCAAGGGGCGCCGGGCTGGAGCAGAGGGAAAGCATGAAGTTTTACCTGGAGTCGCTGGGCTGTCCCAAGAACCTGGTCGACTCCCACGGCATGACCCGGCTGCTGGAGCACCTGGGCCACCGGCCGGTGGAGGACCTGCGCCAGGCCCAGGTGTTTATCGTCAACACCTGCGGCTTTGTCGAGGACGCCCGCGCCGAGTCGCTGGAGGAGCTGCGCCGGCTGACGCGCAAGAAGCGGCCCGGTCAGGTGCTCATCGCCGCCGGCTGCCTGTCGCAGCTGTGGGGCGACCGTCTCCTGGCCGAGGTGCCCGGCATCGACGCCGTCCTCGGCACGCGGCGCTGGAGCGAGATCG
Source organism: Anaerolineae bacterium (assembly GCA_041300865.1). Taxonomy (GTDB): domain Bacteria; phylum Chloroflexota; class Anaerolineae; order JAAYZQ01; family JAAYZQ01; genus JAAYZQ01. Next base: position 8,440 of record JBFYTF010000011.1, on the reverse strand, counting down.
GCAGCCTGGTGCGGGACGTGCGCCAGGGGAAAGGCGGGCGCCGGCGGGAGCGGATGGCCCTGCTCGGCGACGGCCTGCCCGCCGCAGGCAAAGCCGGTGCCTGGCAGGCCGCACGCCAGGGGGCGACGGCCTACCTGAAGATCGCCGAGGGCTGCAGCGCGCCCTGCGCTTTTTGCACCATCCCCCGCATCAAGGGGCCGGCCGCCAGCCGCCCGGCCGAAGAGGTCGTCGCCGAGGCGGCGGCGCTGGCCGGCGAAGGCGTGCGCGAGATTGTCCTCATCGCCCAGGACACGACGGCCTACGGCCGCGATCGGGGCGAGGCCGACGCCCTGCCCGGCCTGGTGGAGTCCATCCTGGCAGCGGCGCCCGACCTGGACTGGCTGCGGCTGATGTACGCCTATCCCGGCCGAGTTAGCCCGCGGCTGATCGAGGTCATGGCCGGTGAGGCGCGGGTGTGCAACTACCTGGACCTGCCGCTGCAGCACGCGCATCCGGATGTTCTGCGGCGCATGCTGCGGCCCGCCGATGTGGAACGCACGCGCCGCCTGGTCGAGGACCTGCGGGTGGCCATGCCCGACCTGGCGCTGCGCACCACCTTTATCGTCGGCTACCCGGGCGAGACCGAGGCCGAGTTCCAGGCCCTCCTCGACTTGATCGGCGAGATGCGCTTTGACCGCGTGGGGGCCTTTACCTATTCCCCGGAGGAGGGTACGCGGGCCGCAGAGTTGAGCGGAGCGCTGCCGGATGAAATCAAGGCCGAGCGCTACGAGCGTCTCATGGCCCGCCAGCAGGAGATATCGATCGACCTCAACGAGGCCCAGGTGGGCCGCACCCTCGACGTGCTCGTCGAGGGCCAGGGCGACGGCCTGAGCGTGGGCCGGTCGTACCGTGACGCGCCCGAAATCGACGGCATGGTGATCCTCCCCGGCGAGATGCCCGTGGGGAGCATGCTGCCGGTCACGATCACCGGCGCCATGGAGTACGATCTACTCGGCGAGCGAGTGGGCAAGCCGGGGTAGCAGGGCCTGAATTAGCTCAAGGGCCCGAAGAGCTGGGCCAGGCAGCCCTGGCGCTCGCCCGTGGGAAGCTGCGAAGTGCGGCTGCGAACCGCCTCCTCAATGTGTTGGAGGCGGACCTCGAGGGTCTCACGCCGGGCACCGTCGAGGCGGCGCATCTCGGTCAGGTCGCGCTCCATCTCGAGCATGCGGTCGCGGAGCTTGGCATTCTCTTCTTTCAGGCCAAAGTTGTCCTGGAGGAGAACCGCCATGAGCTCCCGGTTGGCCTGTTGGCTGCCCAGGAGCAGCTGCTGGCCGTCGGCCACGGTGTGGAGCGTGTCGGCCAGAACGGTGACAGCCGGGGCGACAGGCGAGGAATCGAACGCGGGAGCCAGGGCGGTGACGGGCCGGCCGTCGTCGTCGCCGGCGATGACACCATCGCCTGCCGGCCGTCGCAGCCGCAGGGCGTCGAGCCGCCGGCCGACCTGAATGTAGGTCAGGCCCTCGATGAGGAGGCCCTTGATGGTCATCAGGGTCTCCAGGTCATCGTCGCTGTAGCGGCGATGGGCGCCCCGGCCGCCGTCGGGCTGGGCGCGGCCGGCCGCCTCCGACAGGTAGTCGGAGAACTCGTTCGACCAGCGGCGCAGGGTGGACGGCGAGATCTGCAGCTGGTTGGCCACTTCGTTGGGCAGGCGATAGCGTATCTCGGACATGCCAGACTCCTTTGTCTATTGCTTGTTATTCGTCATTCCCGACGATGCGGTAGGGAGCGTCGATGGTGTTTCCGGAAGGGCGGTGCGGCTCGGGTTCCAGTTCGCCGGTCTCGCCGAACATCTGCGCCAAGTGCTCGCGCACGACACCGGGCGGGCTGAGATCGACAAAGGTTTTGAGCGCTAGGAGCAGCAACACCAGGTCGTCGACCTGTCCGAGCCCCGGCAGGGCGAAGCCGGGGATGAGATCGATAGGCGACAGGAGGTACAGCAGGCCGGCGATGGGGATTGCTTTCACCCAGCCCGGCACGCGTGAGTCTCTGAGCAGGCGCCAGGCCAGCCGGGACTGCCTGAGCAGGCCACCGGCAAAGCCGGCACTCTCACGAATGTCTGAAGATGAGGGTATTTTGGCCAATTTACGTCTCCTAAAGTCGCTCACAGTCCGGGCGAAAGGGCAGGCGAATTCGCCGGCAAAGAGCGTGGGCATATTATACCTCAAATTGCCTGTTTTGGCAAGGACGAATGCACGGCTTGCGGCGCTTCCTGGTTGATTACGACATGGCCATGCTGCGCGCGGTGGCTGAATACCGCGGCGTGGTCCTTGACACCAACGTGCAATCCGAGGCCGTGGACCGGCTGGCTGCAGCGCTCGTCGAGCCCCTTTCGGTGCGTGTCGCCCTGGCACGGCTGAGCCCTGGGGCCCGGGATGCGCTTCAGGCGCTCGCGGCGGCCGGTGGGCGCCTGCGGGCGCCGCAGTTCGCCCGCGCCCACGGCCACATCCGCCCCGTGGGGCCTGGGCGCCTGGAGCGCGAGGCCCTGTGGCAAAAGCCCGACAACCCGGCCGAGGAGCTGTGGTACGCCGGCCTGATCGGCCGCGCCTTTGCCGAGGACCGGGGAGGGCCGGGCGACTTTGTCTTCCTGCCGGACGAACTTCTGCCTCTCCTGCCGCAGCCCGACCCCGAGCAGCCTGCCTCCTTCGTGAAGGTTGCTCCGCCGCCGGTGGAAGCGCCTCAGGCAGAGCCCTCTCTCGTTGAGGACGTCTTTCACTACCTGGTCTATCTCCACGGGCACGACGTGCGGCCCTACGCCGATGGCCGCCTGGGCCGCCGCGACACGGCGGCCGTGCAACAGCGCATGGCCGGCGCGGACCAGCGCCGCTTTGCCCTGGTCCACCACCTGGCCGGCCGCCTGGGGCTGGCGACCCGCCAGGGCGACTTGTTACGACTGGACGGGGCGGCGGCCAGGGGCTGGCTCACCGCCGCGCCGGCCGAGCAGTTCGCCGTGCTGCAGAATGCCTGGCGCACGGACCCGACCTGGATCGACCTCTGTCAGGTGCCGGGCCTGCGCTGCGAAGACGCCGGCGGCTGGCTGGCGCGCTACGACCCCGTGGCCACCCGGGGGGCGCTCCTGGACCTGTTGGCCCGTTGCCCGGTGGACGGTTGGTGGACCGTCGGTTCCTTCGTCGCGGCCGTCAAAGAGACCCATCCCGACTTTCAGCGGCCAGACGGTGACTACGGGAGCTGGTACATCCGCGCGGCGGACGCGGAGCGGGGCGAGTACCTGTCGGGCTTTGGCTCCTGGGACGCCGTGGAGGGCCGCCTCATCCGTGACCTGCTGGGGGGCGTCCTTTTCTGGCTGCGGGTGGTGCGCCTGGCGCATGGCGGCTTGTGCCGCCTTGCCGAGGAGGGGCTGCGACTCCTGGACTTGCCTGCACCCCCCGCGGGGGACGTGGCTGCCCGGGCCATCGTGGTCCGCCCCGATTTCAGCGTGGAGGTACCGGGGCCGGGAAACCTCTACACGCGGTTCCAGCTGGAGCGCTTTGCCGACCCGAATGGCGACGATCCTTGCCTGTACGGCCTGTCGGCGGGCAGCCTGGGCCGGGCCCTGGGCCGCAACGTCCAGGTGGAGCAGATCCTGGCCTTTCTGAACCAAGCCACGGGCGGCAGCCTGCCGGCCAATGTGGCCGGACAACTGCGCCTGTGGGCCGGGCGCTTTGGCCAGGTGGAGCTGGAAGAGATGATCCTTCTCCGGACCCGCAGCGAGCGTGCCCTGAAAGAGCTCTCGGTGCTGCCCGAGACCCGCGCCTATGTCACGAGGCAGCTATCGCCCGTGACGGCCCTCGTGCGCAAGGCGGACCTGCCCGCCCTGCGCCGGGCACTCCAGGGCCTTGGCTTTTTGCCGCCCGGCGAGGAGCCGGCCGAGCCCGATCACCCCCAGCAGCCCGGTTGACAAAGCGGGCTTCACGGTGTATCATTGCCAACGCAATCCCGGGGACAGATGCGCCATGAGGGAATGGACCAGGTGGAGAACGAGAGCGAGCCGCTCGCGACATTGATCATACCGGCGTGGAACGAGGAGCGCCGCATGCCCGCCAGCCTGGCACGGGTGGTGGCCTACGTGCGCAGCCAGCCCAGCCCCATCGAGGTCGTCGTGGTCGACGACGGCAGCCAGGACGGCACGGCGGCCATCGTCGAGGGGTTCGCCCGGGAGAACGACTTTGTGCGCCTCATCCGCAACCCGCACGGTGGCAAGGGGGCTGCCATCAAGACCGGCGTCAGCCAGGGGCGGGGCCAGTACCTGGTCCTGAGCGACACCGACCTGTCCGTGCCCATCGAAGAAATGGTCAAGTTCTTGCCGCCCGCCCTCAACGGCTACGACGTAGCCATCGCCTCGCGCGAGGCACCGGGGGCGGAGCGCATCGACGAGCCCTACTATCGCCACCTCATGGGGCGCGTCTACAACCTCCTCGTGCGCGTGGCGGCCGTGCCCGGCATCCAGGATACCCAGTGCGGGTTCAAGGCCTTTCACCGCGACGTGGCCCGCCAGGTCTTTCCCCTGCAGACCATCGAGGGCTGGGGCTTTGACGTCGAGGTCCTGTTCATCGCCCGCCGCCTTGGCTACCAGATCATCGAAATCCCCGTGCGCTGGTACTACGGCCGTGAAAGCAAAGTGCGGCCCGTCAAGGACACGCTGTGCATGGTGCGCGACCTCTGGCAAGTGCGGCGCAACGCGCGGCGAGGCCTTTACAACCGCGCTTAGCCTCCCTCAGGCCTCTGCGGCAAGCGGCAGAGGTGAGGGCCGACCGTTCTTTTTTGTCGTTTCAACGCTTTTGATGTAAGATAGTCCTGTCATGGACGGCAGGACCCTGAGCAGCGGTAGCCTTTGCCACAGACCTGGTCCCCGGCGCGCTCGCGGCGGGCGGCCGGTGCGTGCCCTGCTGCTGTTGGCCCTGCTCCTTCCCGTCCTCCCCGTGCAGGCACAACAAGGCGAGCCCTTTGCCGATGTCGAAGCCATCCTCGAGGCCATGAGCCCCGAGGAGCGCGTGGGGCAGCTCTTCCTCGTGGCCTTTGTCGGCAACGACGCCGGCCCGGGCAGCGACGTGGCCCGGCTGGTGACCGAAGAGCACGTGGGCGGTGTCGTGCTCCTGGCCAGCAACTCGAACTTTATCAATGCGCCCGACACCCCCCGGCAGGTGGCCGAACTAGCCAACACCCTCCAGGTGCTGGCCATGAGCGGTGGTGCCGGCGTGCCCCTGTTCGTGGCCGTGGACCACGAGGGTGACGGCTATCCCTACACGCGCATTACGGGTGGGGTGACCACGCTGCCCAACGCCATGGCCATGGGCGCGGCCTGGGAGACGGATGATGCCCGGGAAGTGGGTCAGATCGTGGGCCGGGAACTGGCCGCCATGGGCATCAACCTCCTTCTCGGCCCGGGCGTGGACGTGTTGGACGAGCCACAGCCCGGAGGCCAGGGCGATATCGGCACCCGGGCGTTTGGCGGCGATCCCTGGTGGGTGGGCCAGATGGGCCGGGCCTACGTGGAGGGCGTGCACAGCGGCAGCGGCGGCCGGGTGGCCACCGTTGCCAAGCACTTTCCGGGGCACGGTGGCTCGGACCGCCTGCCCGACGAAGAGGTATCCACCGTCGACAAGTCGCTCGAAGAGTTGTCCAACGTCGAGCTGGTGCCCTTCCTGGCCGTGACGCAGGCGGATGGCAGCCCCGGGGCGGTGACGGAGGCCCTCATGACCTCCCACATCCGCTACCGGGGTGTGCAGGGCAACGTTCGCCAGTATACCGCGCCCCTCAGTTTCGACCCGGAGGGTATGGCCGCCATCCTGGCCCTGGAGGGCCTGGGCGAGTGGCGGCAGACGGGGCTGATGGTCTCCGACAGCCTCGGCGTTCCCGCCGTGCGCCGCTACTTTGACCCGACCCTGGCCACCTTTCCCCACCGCCAGATTGCGCGGGAAGCCCTTCTGGCCGGGAACGACGTCCTGCTCCTGGCGCAGTTCGACCTGGACAGCGCCTGGGAGGGGCAGGTGCGCAACATCCGCGACACCGTCGCGTTTTTCGCCGAGGAGTACGGCCAGGATCCGGCCTTTGCCGCCCGGGTGGACGACGCCGCGCGCCGCATCCTGTACGCCAAGCTCAGGCTCTACCCCGAGTTTCGCCTCGAAGCCGTCCAGGTCCATCCCGAGGTGGCCCTCGAGATGTGCGGCCTGGGCACTCCGGTGACCCAGGGCATTGCCGACAGGGCGGTCACGCTTCTTCATCCTGATGTTGGTGCCCTGCCTGCCCCGCCGCAGCGCGGTGACAAGATCGTGATCGTGACTGATGCGCGCCAGGTGCGCGAGTGTTTCTCTGAACGGTGCCTGCCCTTCTCGCCACTGAGCCGGACCGCGGTGGAGGAGGCCATCCTGCTGATCTACGGGCCCCACGGCACCGGCCAGGTGGACCCGGCGGATGTGACCAGCCTGCCCTTTGGGCAACTCAAGGCGTATCTGGCCGGTGAGCCGACCGAGTACGACGTGGGCGGTCTGCTGCAGCAGGCCGATTGGATCCTGTTTGCTCTGCAGGACCTGAACCCCGTCAAGGGGCCCAACTCGGACGCCGCGAAGCTCTTCCTGGATGACCCGCGGAGCAGTTCCTACCGGGCCAGGCTCGTGGTCCTGGCTTTCAACGCGCCCTACTATCTGGACACGACCGAGATCAGCAAGCTCAGCCTCTACCTGGGGATGTACAGCAAGACCGACCCCTTTGTCAAGGCCGCCGTGCGGGCGCTCTTTGGCGAGCTGCGCCCGCGAGGTGCGCCGCCCGTGGACGTGGCGGGCATCAACTATGACCTGCAGCGGCAGCTCAGGCCCGATCCCGCCCAGGTGCTGCCACTGGCCCTCGAGGAGCCGGCGCCGGGAGGTTTCCTGGCCCCACCCGTCACGGCCCGCCTTGAAGCAGGGCCTATCGTCGACGGCAACGGCAACCCCGTGCGCGACGGGACGCAGGTGACCTTTATTGCCGAGTACCTCGACGGCACGTACCTGCCTCCGGTGACGGCCTCAGCGGTGGGAGGTATTGCCGCCGCCGAGCTGCTCTTACCGAACCCAGGCACCGTGCTGCTGCGCGCCGAGAGCGGTGAGGCGCGCAACTCGGACAAGCTGGAGCTGCGCCTGCAGCCCAGGGCCACTTTCACCCCGCGGCCCACCACGACGTACACCCCGGAGCCTACGCCGCCACCCGCAACGGCCACGACGCAGCCAACACCCCTGCCCGTGGCCGCGCAGGTGGTGGAGCCGGAACCCCAGGAACCGCCCGGCGGCGAAGCGACCGGTGCGGCCGGCCTGTTGTTGGGGCTAGGCGTCACGGCCGTGGCGGCGACGACGGGAGCGGTGCTGACCGGCAGGCGGCGCGGCGGGCGGCCGGCCGTGGTCCGGCGGGCGCTGCTGGCCATTGCCGGCGGCATGGTGGGCTACCTTCTCTACATCCTGGCAGTGATCCGGCCCGAGTCGTGGGCGATGTGGCCGGAGGCCGCGTGGGCACCGGCGGCCGGCCTGGTGGCGCTCGTCGCGGCAGGTGCGCTCCTGGCAATGCTCCTCGTGCCGCGGTCGCGGGGTGCGCTGTGAGCGGCCGGGATCTCGTCCTGGCACAGGGCATGGCCGCGGCCCGGGCGGGCGACCGGCAGACGGCCCGCAGGCTGCTGACCGAGGCCGCACAGCGCGATCCCGGCTGCGAGCTGGCCTGGTTGTGGCTCAGCGGCGTGCTGGACACGACACAGGGCCGGACCTATTGCCTGCAAAAGGCCCTCGAGATCAACCCCGAGAACGAGGTCGCCCGCCGCGGCCTGGAAGCGCTGGCAGAGGCGAGAGCGGCCCAAGCCCTGGTGGTCCACGCCGCACCCAGGCCCGCAGGCAGCCCCGCGCCGGCCGCGGCCCTGCCCACAGCCGTGCCCGCCGGCAGTGGTCAGCGGCGACGCTGGGCAGAGCGGGCCGGCGCCGCGGTAGCCGGGCTGGCGGCCGCCATGGCCGCTCATCGCCGGGCGCCGGGCACCGCGAAGAAGCGGCGTCACCTCGGGCGCGACATCCTCGTCGAGCCCCGCTTCTGGCAGGTGGTTATCTTTTGCCTGGCAGTCGTCGCCCTGGGCCTGGTCGCCGTGGTGATGTACTCTACCCTGGGCCTGGCGGCGCCACCGGAGGCCAAGCTATCGGGAGTGCTCGTGGCCGTGGCCAGCCCGTCGCCGCATGGCACCCTGCGGCCAACCTTCACGGCGACGCCCACGGCGACGCCCAGCCCGACGCTGACCCCGACGTCCACTCCGACGCCGCAGCCGACGGCAACGCCGCAGCCGACGGCAACGCCGGAGCCCACGGCCACTGCAACATCTTATCCGACGCCCCAGCCCGTCAGGCGCCTGGCCGCGGCAGCGCCCGCAGCCGCGCTCAGCGCCGCTCCGACGGCTGCCCCG
>JBFYTF010000721.1:0-6297 GCA_041300865.1 Anaerolineae bacterium | reverse complement strand
ATGGGCATCTTGCGCGGTAAGGAGCCGCAGGTAGCGCGACGTGAAGACCGGCACCGGCGCGGTCCAGCCCGAGCCATCCTGCCCGATCTGCCGGTAATAAACCCCGGCCGGCGACGCGGGTGTCTCCTGTGCGACAAGGGTGGCCAGGTGCAGAGTGCCCGTCAGGTCGGCCGCCACGTCATAGTCCAGCGCCGATTCGGCGAGCACCTGCGGCGCCGACCAGGCAGTGCCATCCGCGGCCAGGTGGCTGTAGAGGAGCGGCTGGACCACCTCCTCGCCGGCCGCTGCCTGCTGCAGGTCTGGCACCTGCTGCCACAGGGCGTGGACCCTGCCGTCCACGCCGGATAGGATCCAGGGCGTGCTTGCCACCGGCAGGGGCACCTGCCTGGGCTCCGACCAGGAGTCGAGCAGGGTCACGATCTCTTCCGTGCCACTCGCCACGGACGACGCGGCTACGACGCCGTCGGCGACCTGCAGCCCTTCGAACCGGTCCCACCAGAAGGCGTGCAGCCTGCCGTCCGGGCCGGAGACGATGGCCGGGTCCGAGGCGGCGCCACTCTGAGACAGGTTGACCGGGCCGGCATCCTCCGCGCCGGAGCCTGCGGGCAGGGTCAGGAGGCCGGCCAGCGCCTCGACCCCCATGCCCGTGATCCACAGGTCATCCTGCGCATCGCTGCCCAATACGGCCAGTGAGCCCGCGGCCCCTGCCTGTGCGGGGACAAGGGGCGCGAAAGCCGGGCGCAGATCGCCCAGGGGGAGCGGCAGCCCCAGCCCGGGATCGCGCAGATCCAGGTCCAGGCGTCTGGTCGCGGTCCAGCGCTCCCCATCCCACAAGGCCAGGGCCAGGGTGTCGCCGCTGCTGCTCACGGCCAGCATGCTTCCCGGCTCGCCGGGCACCGGCCACAGGACGCGCTCTGGCTGGCCGGGCACGGCGACGACCTCGTTGCCCAGGGGTGCCGCGTCGGAGGCCATGAGCGGCCGCGCCGGCTGCCAGGTCGCCCCGCCGTCGGTCGACCGGGCCACGAGGATCTGCCCCTGGCGCGGGTCCTGCCAGGTGACGGTCAGGCTGACTGCATTGTGCGCGGTGAGGCTCAAGGCGTCGCCGTCTGTCGGAAGCAGGCGCAGGTAGCGGGACTGCTGGACGGCCGTGGGTGCACTCCAGCTCGCCCCTCCATCCCCGGATCGGCGATAGTAGAGACCGCTGGGCGATCTGCCAACCTGTACGGGCTGCACGTAAGCCAGATGCAGCGTGCCAGAGAGGTCCGCTGCGGCATCAAACGCCGCGGCCGCGACTGACAGGGTCACCGGATACGACCAGGAGATACGGCCCGGGGTCAGGCGGCTGCCATGGAGCGGCTGATTTCCGGTCTCCTCGTCGGCTTGACCCAGCCAAAAGGCTTGGGCCCGTCCCGCTGCATCGCCCACGATGCGGGGCATGATCTCGATGGGCGTGGGAGTGGTCACTTCCCGTCCGGCTTGCACAATCAAGATCGGGGCCGGTGCCGGATCCGTCCAGGCTATTGCATCAGGCGCCGGCTGCGGCGCTTCACCGGTCGCCGGCTCTGCCGCGACCACAATGGGGACAGGCCCGTCGGCGACCATCAGGCCCTCAAACTGGTCCCACCACAGGATGCGCAGGGTACCATCCGGCAGGACCACGACGACGGGGTCAGAAGCAGCCCCGCTGCGGGAGACGTTGACCGGCTCTGCCCAGTCGCCGGCGCCGGTCTGCGCCAGGGCCTGGGCTCCAAGGCCGGCGATGCCCAGGAGCAGCAGGCAGACGGCCAGGAACAGACCCCAGCCCCGCCACAGCCCTGCATCCCGTCCCGCTGCTTCAGGAGCTGGAATCATGCCTTCTCCCTGGCCCAAACCGGGGCAAGGCCGGCTGCCAAAGATGCATAGTCGGTGATGTAGCTGGCCTCTTGCTTTCCCTGGGGATCGCCGGGGTCGGCCGCTGCGACTCGAGTGGCATCGACAGCCTTGATCAGGTCACCGGGTTGAAGGGACGGGGGCCGAAAGTCCCTGACAAAGTGCTGATAGGCCAACTGGGTGGAGAGAATGCCGACCAGGGCCATGCCGTCCACCTCGCTCAGGCGTGGGCTCTGGCGGGCCTTACGCGCCAGGCGGGCGACCGGCTCCCGATCAAACAGGCCGCTCTCCCGCAGAGCAGGCTCGGCCAGCAACTCCGTCACGTACTCGGGCGCTCCTGGGCCAAAAAAGCAGCGCTGGATGGGCGCGCGGTACGGCTTTTTGGGACGTTGCCAGATATCTGTCGGCAAGAGGCTGCGCCCCAGTTGCTTCAGCAGCCACTTTTCCGTCAGGCCATGCAGTTTCAGCCCGGCCGGCAAGCGGTTGCAGAACTCGACCAGGCGGTAATCCAGGAATGGGAACCGGCCCTCTATCGAGTGGGCCATGCCCATCCGATCCCCCTGTGAGGAGAGGAGATATTGCGACAGGAAGATGGTGATCTCCAGGTACTGCGCCTGCGCCAGGTGGGACCAGTGGTGGAAGGCAGGCGGGGGCGGCGGTGGCTGCGGGTAGCCGTCCCCTTCGGTGCGGATTGTCCCCTGCCGGTGCAGCAGAAACCCGCGGATACGGGCCGTGTTGGCCCAGCGGATGGCGTGGGAGTAGAATGGCGAGCTTGTGTCAGTGAGTCCCTGCTTGAAGAACGCCGCCAGGTACGCGCCACTCCCGCTGCCCAGGCCGCTGATGTCAGGATAGAGACGCTTTAGCAAGAGCGGCCGCATCTGCGAGTCGGGATTCCTGGCCCAGAAGCGGCGGATCTTCATCTCTTTGAAGATGTCATACCCGGCCAGGATCTCGTCGGACCCTTCCCCGGTCAGGACCACCTTCAAGCCATTGTCCCGAACCAGTTTAGATAACAGAAACATCGGAGCGGGGGCCGTGCGCAAGACAGGCGTTTCCGTGTGCCAGATCACATCAGGGAAGACCATGCCAATGTCGGGCGAGGTGCAATACGTGACCCGGTGATCCGTCCCCAGGGCGGCAGCCATCTGGCGCTGGAACCGGCTTTCGTCAAACTGCGGATCCTCGAAAGCAATCGAGAAGGTGTCCAGCCGGTTGCCGGTATACTTCCGGACGATCGCGGCCGTAAGGGACGAGTCGAGGCCCCCGCTCAAGTAGGCCCCGACGGGCACATCGGCGCGCAGGCGGATGCGCGTGGCATCGATCAACAAGCTCTCAAGCTCCTCCAGGTAGTCCTGGCTGCTACGGCCGGCACCGGAGCCCGCAGAAAAGTCCAGGGCCCAATAGCATTGGGCGGCGCACTCGCCCTCGCGTGCCACCAAATAGTGGCCGGGCGGCACTTCGGCAATGTTTCGAAAGGCGGTGCGTGGCGAGAGCGGGCTCCAAAAGGTAAAGACCTGATCGAGGGAGACCGGATCGATCTCGGCTTTGACGGCGGGATGAGCCAGCAGCGCCTTGATTTCGGACGCGAAGAGCAGCTGGCCGTCCACCAAGGTGTAGAACAGCGGCCGGATGCCCAGGCGGTCCCGGGCCAGAAAGAGCGCGCGCTCCCGGGCGTCCCAGATAGCGAGAGCGAACTGGCCGTTCAGGCGCTCCAAGCAGCCGGGGCCCTCATCCTCGTACAGGTGCAGGATGACCTCCGTGTCGGTCTTGGTGGAGAAGCGGTGGCCGCGGACTTCCAGCTCGGGACGCAGGTCGACAAAGTTGAAAGCCTCGCCGTTGTACACGATCCAGAGCGTGCCGTCCTCGTTGCCGATAGGCTGCTGCCCGCCGCTGAGATCGAGGATGCTGAGGCGGGCGTGGCCGAGGGCCGCGCGGGCATCCCGGTAGATGCCTAGCTGGTCCGGCCCGCGATGGCGGATCGCGCCCAGCATCCGCGCCAACGTCGCCGGCTCGGCAGGCGGCCTGTCGGCAAGGCTCAGGATCCCGACGATGCCACACATGGCTTACCCTCTATCTCCTCGAAGCAGACTCGCGGCCATTCACTGTGCCAGGCTCGCGCACGCGCTTGGGCAGCATGAAACCTTGGTACCGGCTGCGGGAAGACACGGTACCCGGGGCTTTCATGCCCTCCTCGCGCAAATGCTGCACCTGCACTAATGAACGGCCTCCAGGGGCGCCTTGAGCCGGATGTAGCCGGCGAGCCGGGACACAGAGTCAAAGTTGTCCGGCACCAGCTCTTCATCTTCGACGGTGATCCGGAAGGTGTCGCCGACGAACATGACGAGCTCCATGATGCCCATCGAGTCGATGATCCCCTCCTCGAGAAAGGATGCATCATCTGAATAGGCGTAGCCGTTGTTGCTGAACAAAATGTTCTCGGCGATGTAGCTGCGGATCATTTCCTCAATCGTTCTCATCGTACCCTCACATATGCTCTTGTCGTCGCCGGATTGGATGGCGCCCGCCTGGGCAGGCAATAGTCGCTGCGTTGCCCCAGCACTTCGTCACTTTGGCACCGGCATGGCTATTGTCCTCCGGCCGCCAGCCTTACGGCGGATTCTCTCTTCTGGTCGCCAATATGCTCGTACCACTCGGCGCGGTACACCAGCTGCAACTGCTCGTTGTTGACCTCGGCCCACAGCGCCCGCCCCTCGGCCACGTAGCCGTTGACGATGAGCGCCTCGCCCAGGAGCTGCCGGGTCGTCACGCTCCAGCCCTCGGTGACAAAGGCCGCCTGGAGATGGCGCAGGGCGGCGCCGTAGTCACCCAAGGACAGCTCAATCTGGCCCAGGCGCCGGTTGGCCGTGCCGTTGCTCGGCTCAAGGGCCAGGGCTTGCTCGAACTCGCCGATGGCTGCCTCCAGGTCAGCGGCCCGACGAACCGCGTCCTGCCCGTACCACTCGGGCCAGGTGTACACGCTCAGCTCAGCCTGGCTCTGGTACACGGCCCCCAGGTTGGCATGGAACTGCGCCAGCAGTGCACGAGGCCCCACCAGCGCCACGACCAGGGCCAGGGTCAGAAGGGCGCCCAGGGCCAGGAACGGAGGGCGGTGTCGCCGAGCCTCTACCGGTTCAGCCTGCCGGCTTTCGCGGGACAAGGCGAAGGCCAGGGGCACAAACAACAGGAACACCCCGGTGCCGTACAGCGCCGATTCCAGGAGCCCGTGGACGAGGACTATGCCCACAAAGAGGGCCGCGCCACCCGCCAAGGACGAGGCCGGCGAGAGCTGTCCCGCTGCCAGCCGATCCGCGCGAACAGCGTGCCGCCAGGCCAGCAGTGCGAGGATGACCCACATCCAGACCAGCGCCAGGAGCCCCGGCAGCCCCTGGGCGATGGCCACCCCCAGGTAGAGGTTATGGGCGTTAAAGATGTAGCCGACGTGGAGCAAGAGGGCGTACGTAGCATACAGCATCAGAAAATTGTCCAGCCCGGCGCCAATGTAGATATAGTCTTTGGCCAGGAAGAACATGTAGCGGTACCATTCGACCCGCTCGCTGAGGCTGTCAGTGTTGAGGAGGCCGGTTCCCCAGAGACGCATTCTTCCGAGGACCACGACGGCTAGTACCCCGAGGAACGCACCCAGGACCAGCAAGCAAATCCAGACCCACAGCCTGCGTCCCAGGTGCTGACCGGCCAGTCTCCCGGCGACGAGCCAGGTACCCCCCGCATAGAGGCCCACGCCCAGCGCCAGCCACGCACCGCGCGAGCCGGTCATGGCCAGGCCCAGAGAGATCATGACAAACATCAAGCTTCCGGCAGCCACGCCTATCAAGCTCGCAAGGGGCCGGTCCGTGCCCGCGCGAAACATGCGCCAGGCATCCCAGGTAACCCAGGCGGCAAAGGGCAGGAGCATGGCCAGGATCCCGCCTACCTCGTTGGGGTTCAGGCGGGGGCCGGCAACCGCGGGTGCGAGCGCCTGCAGCGTATCGCCCAGGAGAGTAAGGGCTGCGCTGTCCGCCGGGTAGAAACTCCAGTCGTTGGTGATGACAAAGTAGACGGCCAGCGCCGCGCCCATGGCCGCCGGCAGCCAGGCACGCGCTTTGCCCAGCACGGTGGCGTTCGCCAGGGCATAGTAGAGCAGAAGCCCGCCGACGATGAGCCAAAACTTGGCCCAGGCTGCCTCGCGATCGTAGGCGCTCCACACGGCCAAACCGGCGGTGATCAGGAACAGCCCCAGTGGCACGTCGAAGGGCGTGCGCCGGCTGAGCCGGCCGGTCAGGAGCAGCCTGATGGCCACGGGGACCGAAGCCAGGATCAGGGGATACGCTCCCAGCTCGGGCACGAAAACCCACAGAAGCGCGGCAGCAGTGGCGCACGCCAGATCCAGCCAGGCCAGCCAGGCAGGGGCTTCGCGGTTCGCTTCGACCT
>JBFYTF010000717.1:0-44447 GCA_041300865.1 Anaerolineae bacterium | reverse complement strand
CCGACGACTTGCCAACTTTTTGGTCATACGCATGGTGTTTTTGACCAACTACAGCGTATGACACTCATACGCCAAGCCTTTGGGCAGAGTATGATAAACATACACTTGTCTGCCCACTATCTTTGCGCGTATGGTTATCATACGCCCATAGATGTATCGCGCCCATTACATGAGCAGACCTCATCCCTCCACCCCCTCGCCCAACAATTCGGCAAGGATCTCCTGCCCCAGCTCGTCGAGGTCGCCTAGCGTCCACGTCAGCCCGCGTAGGTAGCTCGACACCTGCGCTTCACTGTCTCTGTACTCCGCTTCTGGCCTATGGCTTAGCTGCCCCATGGCTGTCTCCAGATACCGACCCATTGGCCTCGATCCGCTTCATCACGAGCTCAAACACCCGATCCCGTTGCGCCCGCACTGGGCAGCTCGTACACTTGGTCTCGAAGGCCAAGCGGTCGGCTTCGCGCGCGCGGTACAGCACCCATGTCGCGAAGCCGCATACGCCCGCAATGCCCACGCTGGCGAGGATGTCGGCGATGTCCTTGAGCTCCACTAGGTCTCCGTCTCTGGCTCGACTACCACGCCGAACCGTACCGCACAGTCGCACACCCGATCGACGTAGGTCACTCGCTCCGCTGGCCAGGCCACTATCCGCACCTTGGCCCCGCACTTGGGGCAGTTGAGCGAGGCGGTCAACATGGCTTCAGCAGCCGCACGGGCGTCATCAGCCTACCGCACTTGGGACACGGGAACGTAGCAGGGTCGATCGGGTACACCCGGACGTCGGCCCCGCAGCCCGTACAGAACACACGTTCCCAGCCCTGGCCGTTGGTCATTCCGCCTCCCGTAGCACCTGCGCCACGAACTCAATTTGAGCCTGCCGTGACGCCTCCAGACAGCCTAGGGCGCGCTTGCCGGCCTTGTAGGCCCAGCAAATGGCCGAGGCGTCGGCCTCGGCTACCTCGTTCTCCCCATGCATGCGGTCGTGCCAGCATTCGAGCGCGTAGACGATCCGCTCTGCCAGCTCGCGTGGCCGTTTCACAGCTTCGCCAGCTGGGCCTCGGCCCACGCCGTCAGCCACTTCGACCCGAGCTCCCAGGCCTGATCTAGCAGCCACCCGCCCACGCGCTTGGCCGCGGCTAGCAGGTTGCGGCGTGCGATCAATTCGAGGCCAACCTTGAAATTCGCGAGCGCAGCCGTGGCCGCGTCGAGCTCAAGCCGCGAGTACGGCAGGCCTAGCGCCTCTGCGGTGGTGCAGCTGGCCAGGTTCCGCACGACCTGGACCATAGCGGCATGGTCGATCGCCGGCAGGCGGTTCCACACGTCGCAAAGGGCGCGCACCTCGACCATGAGGCGGGATCGGACCTGGTCGTAGAGGGCGTCGAAGTCACTGGCCATCGGTCGAGTCCTCCGCCGCCCGGATGCGGAAATCCCAGCTCTGGAGGAGGAGGAAGAGGGCGTCCCGCTCGTCATCCGTCAGCAGGCTGTCGCCGGGTATCCAGCGGTCGCGGGCGAGCGGGGCGAGCACGTCGTAGGTCATGCGGTCGGCCGCGGCGTAGTCGGCCGAGACGGCAGCGCAGCCCTGGGATAGGACCACGATGGCCGCGAGGATCACGACCGTGAGCACCAGGAGGAGGCCGCTGATCCAGTCGCGCGGGCGGGGCTTGGGCTCACCGTCGGCGTATTCGAGGTCCATCAGCGCACCCCCATCAGTTGCTTCACCGTCACCTGGCCCTTCTCGAGGGCTTCAGCTTGCGCCCGCAGCTGAGCAGGCCGCTTGCTGCCGGCAGGCTCTTCCCCGGCGTCGCCCTGAGCCGCTGCGAGCTGCAGAGTCGCCGCATAGGCCGCGCCCTGGTCTGGCTCGACGTGGCCGGGTTGAGCCTCGATTCCCCAGCCGTCGCCTTTCGGCGCGCCCGGATACGGGCTGCACCGGCTCTCGGGCTCAATACGCCCGGCCGCGATCTCGGCCACGAGCCAGGTCTTGAGCGCGGCCATGGTAGGCTCAGAACGCAGAACAACGCGCTTCCCGGCCGTGTAGCGTGCTAGGTCGATCATACTGAGCCCTCCCATGAACGATAACCATTGGCATACATATACCCTAAGATGTCATTATCCGAGTCTGCCTCATAGAGAGTATACATTGCGTCCCCCGCAGAGGTCACATGAGTTTCATTACACGCGAATATATACACATTCCCGGCGCAGCTCGCATAGTCCTCGTACACCTTCGTGTACGGGTTCAGCATTCCCATATGCGATGTGCTAGTGGTGTTTGTTTCATATACTTGTATTTTCGCAAGAATCAGCACAGCATTGGGAGAGCAGTACGGGGCCACGCTGACCAGTGTTTCATTCGCTTCAGCGCACCCGATGGCTGGGCATCCAACGACACTGACCATCGGCCCGATCCCCCGCGCCCTGTACACCGTCGGCGCCACAGCCCCTTCCCAGGCCTCCGGCATGTCGATGTAGACGATATCCCCGCTCGCCGCGAGCGTGATCCGCAGGTCGGTATAGTCTCCGACCGCCGTGCCGCTGGCCGTTGTGCTCTGAGCCCAGGCCGTGGCCGTAATGGCGGTGGCGGCGTTGATTAGGGTACCGGCCCCGTCGTAGAGGCCAAGCGCCGCGCTATCCCCGGCCGCAGCGACGGCCATATAGGCCCGAGCCGAGACCGTGTCGCCCGCATAGACTGGATCGCAGCCGTGCAGCAGGCGCATGTAAGCATAGCCGTTGTCGCTGGTGGCCGTGACCTTCAGGCGCATGGGCGCCGTCGTGGACAGCGCCAGCGGGCCGTAGGTAGCGACGGCCGAATAGTCGATGGTGGCGTCACCGGTGCCCGAGACTTTCGTCAGGGTATGCGTGGCCCCGACGGTCGGATAGCTGGCCCCGCCGATCTGCGTACAGACCAGCGACAGCGCCCCGTCGGCCGAGACCTTGCGCCGCTGGACCCGGAAGCGCCGGGTGTTCGAGTCTGTTTCGTAGTAGATGGCGTCTAGGCTCGCGTCTGGGCCGCTGTCCGCGATGGTGAAATCGACCTGATTCGGCAAGACAAGGATGGCGGTCGCGTTGCTCGTGGACCACCAGTGCGCGTACGAGGCCGATGACCAGCCGCCGGCCAGGCCGGGCAGGCTCAAGAGCTTGGCCAGGTTGATCACGGCGCTGGCATCGGTGCCATCGGCCCCCGCAGCTCCCGCAGCCCCAGCAGCTCCCGCCGCCCCTGTCGCGCCAAGGATCTTGCGCCAGTTCGTGCCGTCGTATGCCTCCCAGACCGAGTCTGATCCGGCTGTCTGGGTCGTGCTGGTGTTGACGCCAGCGCCCAAATTGTCGCCCGAAGCCGGGAAGATCTGCAGGGTCTGCGCCCCGGAATGGATGATCCGGCACGACGCCCCGGCCTCGGCCGCCGGCAGGGTGACCGTATCGTTGGCGTTGGCGCAAACGGAGATCTGGTTGATCCCGTATGCCAACGGCTGCTGACCCTGCGTCTGGGTCGTAGACGCCGTGATGCCGGCCGAGGTGTAGGTAGTCTGGTTCTTGTTCAACGCTGTCATGTCATTCCCCTAGTACACCGCGCAGCCGGTGATGACTGTGTCTGTTCCCGCGTCGCTGATCGCGGCGTCAGTGAGGCAGCCGGTCAGCACGGTGCCGGTACCAGCCGCTACGGTGATGGTAGCCGCCCCGCTACCGGCCGCGGCGCCGGCACGGCAGGCCGTCAGCATGGTCTGGTCACTGATACTGATGCCGGCGATGAACTGGCAATTCGTGAAATGGTTGCGCACGGCGCCGGAAGAGACGGTCACCAAAGCGTTAAAGATGCAGCTGTCGAAGACGTTGTAATCACCTGTCAATGTTACAGATGATGCAACAGTGCAAAATGCGTATACCCCTGATTCGCTTGCGCCAAGAATAGACCTTATATTTCTGGCGTTCGACAATGGGCTCAGGTATGACAAGGCCACTATGCTTACGTTTCCTCCGAGCCCATTGATGACCCCGCCATACGCTGCCACTGTCGGGGCAGTTGTACTGAATGTCCCCTTATGCCGAATGTTGCTAATCACCCCACCCCAAGCGGAAATAACATATGCAGTGTTTGACCCCCCACCGACAATTTCTATATTGGTTGCACATCCATTCACCAAATATAGACCGGTAGGGTAATCTACCTCGCCAACAACATTGGGGGCGTCAAATACCATGTTGGATGCTGTGACGATGGCAGACGACTCGGCCAGCGCTGACCCCTTGACCCCACTGTTGTTGTCGAACGTGAACCCATCAACAATGACTATGGTTTCTTTCGTGTCCGTGTAAATCCAAGGATATCCTGCATTTACAGCCGTATAGTCAACCTCGCCTGGCCCGTGGATCTCGATCCGGGTAGTCGTGCTCTGGTGAATCTGGTAGGCGCCCATCGTCAGCGTGAAGCCGGCCAGCTCCAGGTACAGGCCGTTGGCGTCCACCGTGATGTTGCTGTCTTCTGTGACGTTGGCCACCAACCGCCCGCGGTACTTGCCGGCAGCGATCATGGCCGCGACGTCAGCGTAATCGCCGCCGGTGCCGATCGAGTAGAGGCCAGTGCGGGCCTGGAACACGGTGCCGGCGTTGGTTGTTGCCAGGCTGCCGGCCTCGGTCTTGCCGATGGCGTTGTTCCCGGCGGTGGCCGTGCTCAGAACGGCAATGTCGCCCGAGGCGTCGCGCTTGACGATCTTGCTCGCCGTGGCAGTGTCCACGGCGTTGGCGGGGTTTTGGACCACGAGGCTGTTCGCGTCGAGGCTCGCTAGGCCGCTGGCCTGAGCCTTCACGGCCGCGATAGCGGCCTGGGCTTGGGCGAGGGCGAGAGCATCCGAGTAGGGGATGGGTAGCATGGCGGGCCCTCGTTAGCGGTTGTCAGTGAAGACGACGTAGGCGGTGACCTTGGCGCCCGCGACGGCCGTCACCTCGCCCATGATCGCGTCGAGGCCGGCGGTATAGATCACGAGGTTTCGGCAGTCGCCATTGGTGAGGCTCACGCCCGTATCCCCGGCCGTGGCCGTGACCGTCTGGCAGTCGATATACCCGACGTAGTCCCACATGTTGGTTGCGCTGATCGTCCCGGTGCAGGCCGAGTCCTTTTTTACCGCGCCGCGGAATTTGACAGTCGCGGTGCCGCCTATCGAAGCGATCGCGACCGAGACGTACTGATACTTGCTCACGTCCACAGCCGCGCCCGTGGTCGTGGACGCCACCTCATTCAGCAGGATGACTTGATTGACAGCCTGAGCCATGGCAGAGCCCTCGTGTAAGGAGCCCGGGCCGCGCGGGGAAGGGTTGCGTTGAATGGGTGATGGACCAGCGCAACCCGGGCATCCCTGCCAGGGTACCAGAGTCGGCCGGCGGGCGCAAATAGGAATTGAGCGGGGGGAATATGATCTGCCCTCGCGCGCGCGCGCGATGCCCCCGGGAAGCTTGGCAACCTTGTTATATATATATATATAGTATGTAGTTAGTGTAAGGTTGCCAATGGCAACGTTGCCAACCTAGTTGGCAATCTTACTTTCAATGTCAAATTGACACGCAATGTAAGATGTCCAAGGTGACCACCAAGATGGCCATGGCCATCTTACTTTGGCCATCTTGCAACCTGGCCTGCAGTAAGGATCTTACGGTAAGGTTGCCAAGGTTGCCAAGCATCCCCCGGAGGGTACGCGCGCGCGCGCGCGTATGATGGGATGCATATCATAGGGGCATGGGGAGCTGCCAAGACCATTGACCATCCACCCGCAGGGACAGGACGCCCAACACCACCTTGGCGCGGTTCAGCGTCCGGGCCGAGATCCCGGCGTCGGCGCCCTCTTTCAGCGCCTGCTTCGACGACATCGGCCCCGCCCGCAGGGTGTCGCGCAAGAAATCCTGCGCGTCCTTCAACGCCGACCGCTCGTCTTCTGTCGCCGGGTTGGCCGCCGAGGCTTGTTCCGCGGTCTGCTCGGTCGGTACCGCAGACCAGCGGATCCCGTCCGAATCCACCTGGTACATCAGACCTAGCATTTCCCGGGCGATGTTGACCTTGACTGGCAGAAACAGCCGATCCGCAGGGTTCGCGGTGTCGCGCCAGACACCGTACACCGACCGACAGGCCGCTACGAATGCCGTGCTGCCCATGATCCGCTCGTGGACAGCCGACTTGCTATCCTTGCCGCCCTTGTTCAGGTGCGAGACCAACACAACCGCGCATCCATGCTTGGACGCCAACGCCGAGACCGGCGCCAGCGCCCCGCGCACGTCCGCATTGTTGTGGCTGTCCACGTTGCCGAGGTAGGCCGATATCGGGTCGAAGAACACCAGCTTGACGTTATCCAGCTGGCCCAAGAGCCGATCGAGCTCCGAGACGTCCGTGTCGAGGTGCAGCGCGCGTTCCTTGCCGTCCTGGCCTCGATAGGCATCTACCACGGTGATGGCGAATGGGTCGCCGCCGAGCTTGTCGATCCGTGGCCGGATCGTCCGGGCGGCATCGTCCTCTGCCGTCAGGATCACCACGCGCCCCATGGGGCAGGGCGATCCGTCGGCGAGCTCGGTGCCGCGCGACACGCACGCGGCTAGGTACAGACACAGCCAGGTCTTGCCGAGCCCGGGATGCCCCGCCAACAGCGACAGCATGCCGAGTGGGATGCGGTCGGTCCAGAGCCAATCAGTCGGCAGCGGTTCGATGTCGGCTAGACATCGTGTCACGAGGTTGGAACCGCCGCGGTCTGCCATGGCCGCATGCAAAAGCTCGCCGGTGTCGCGCCCCAACCGCTCGAGGTCATGACCGTCCAGCCCAAGTGCCTTGGACGCCGCCGCGTCCAGGATCTCGCGTACCTTGTTTTGGCGCGCGATCGGGGCAAGGTCTTCGACCAGCCGCACGAACAGCTTAGCGTTGACGCCCTCGCCGCGGATCTCCTCACAGAGATCAAGCAGGCCCAACCCATCAGCATGCCCGTTCAAGCGCCGCCTGACCTCCATGAGGCCCGGATCTTCACCCGCCCTGGAACATTCCCCCATGGCGGTATAGATCGGGCGCAGGCGGCCCGGAAACGCGTATGGCGGCACGGCCTCGAGTTGCGCATAGAGCTCCGGGCGCAGTAGGACCGACCCGAGCAGTACGCGCGCGGACGCATGAGGATCGATCACTGTGTGGCGCCTCCCGCCGTGACGGCCGACAGTAGCCGGTCAAGCTCGTCCTGGCGAATGCGGTAGTGGCCGCCGGGGGTGGCAATGGCCCGGACCTTGCCGGCCCGGATCCAGTAGCGCACGACAGACGCCGTGACGCCGAGCTGGGCAGCGACGCGAGAGACAGAGTACATGGCAGATCCTCCGATGGGGATGAGGCTACCATACCACGAGGTGTTGTGCCCTGTCAATAGCTTTTTCGAGTTTGACGGTTCTGGCAAACACCCATCAAATACCGCCCCCGGCCACCCAGGCCGCAGCCGGGGCGTGGCGGGGTTTTTCTTGACGGGGACGGCATGTAGGGTAGAATATGTCTGGCGTCCCGTGGCAGCGGGGCTGACCCACCAAAACACAGCAACCGAGTCGCCTGCCAGCGACAGCCATGGGACGCCATGTTCACCATCGACCCTGAATTCCAGAGCTTACTCACATTATCCACACCTGCCGAGCTGGCCTTGCTTGAGGCCAGCATCGCCGACGAGGGCTGTCGTGACCCTGTCATCGTCTGGGATGAGACTGGCATCCTGCTTGACGGTCACCAGCGAGTCGGGATCTGCGACCGGCTCGGAAAGCCGTACCGCGAGACCCGCTTGAGCCTGCAGGATCGCCTGGTCGCCAAGATCTGGGTCAGCAAGAACCAGCTGCAACGCCGGAACCTGACCGATGACCAGCGGGCCATGGTCAAGGCGACGCTGGTGGACCTCGAGATTGAGAGGGCAAAGCAGGAACGGGCGAAGGCTGGAAGAGCAGCCGGCGGTAAAGCGACGCCAGAACAGATCACCGATCGCTTGCTGGACGACGTGTCCAGCAAGCGATCAGAGCTTGCACCTAAACAACGAACCCGGGCAGAGCCAAAAGTTACGACTGCCGCCAAAAGTTCAAACCTGCCCGAGCGCAAGATCCGCCAGGCCATCAGCCTCAAGCGCAACGCCCCCGAACTCGCGGCCAGGGTTCAATCGGGCGAAATGCCGTTGGCTGCCGCCGTCCGCGAGACCAAGCGCGCCGAGGTAGTGCAGCGCCTCGAATCGATCGAGGCGAAGACCGCCAAGGCAGCCGTGGGCGTCTATGACGTGGTTGTGGTTGATCCGCCATGGCCCATGGCGAAGATCGAGCGTGACTGCCGCCCGAACCAGCAAGCCGAGCTCGACTATCCGACCATGGACCTCGCCGAGATCGAGGCCATCAAGATCCCCGCGGCACCTGACGCCCACGTCTTCTTGTGGACTACCCAGCGCTTCTTGCCAGACGCTTTTTCGATCCTGGCGGCCTGGGCTGTCAAGTATGTCTTGACCTTCGTCTGGCACAAGCCAGGCGGGCCGCAGCCGTTCGGCCTGCCACAGTACAACTGCGAGTTTTGCCTTTACGGCCGCCGCGGGACGCCGCAATTCATCGACACGAAGGCGTTTCCGACCTGTTTCCAGGCGCCGCGTGCCGAGCACAGCGCCAAGCCGGAAGCGTTCTACGAGACCTTGCGCCGAGTGACCGCAGGGCGCCGGATCGACATGTTCAACCGCCGCCCGATTGAGGACTTCGACGTGTGGGGGAAAGAATCATGATGGCCTGGGAACGAGACAAGATCGAGGCAGACAGGTACATGCCGGAGGTCAAGCGCCTCCTCGCCGAGTATCTTCTGATCGAAGCACCGTTCGAGGATGACGCGCTCAAGGCCACGGATCTGAAACTGATCATCGCCAAGGATCTTCGGATTGCGGTCAGGATCAGAAGGCCAAGTTACAAGAAATACTGGGGCGAATTTACCCTGCGGAGCCGCAGAGACAGCGGGACGAAGACCGAGTTCAAGAAGGTCATGGAGGGGTTTGGCGATCTCTTCTTCTATGGCCTGAGATCAGAGGATGGCGGGGCGCTCGCGCATTGGGTCATCTGCGATCTGTCGAAGTTCCGCACCTGGGTATGGGATCTCTGGAAGCAGAGCGGTACTGTTGCCGGCTTCGAGCAAGACAACGGCGATGGAACACGGTTCAGGGCCTTCCGCTGGATGTCAGATCGAACACTGGCACGACGCCCCATGGTGCCAGAGGAAGTCATCCTGGGCCACGACGGGAACCCGCCGCCGAGACGTGTATTCCCGACGCCACAGCGACCTTCCGACCAAAACCAACAGCACTTCGATTTCATTGAATGAGGCCCCACCATGCCCCACCCCGACCCCAACCTGCGCCGCATCTCCACCCGTCTCGGCTGCCTCGTGTGGCTGGGCATGCTGCTTGTCCTCATCCAGCTGGACGCTGTGTTCGGCCATGCCATCCTGGGTACCTTGCTCTTGCTCGTCATGTCCGCAGGCCGCTGAAAAATTCCCCGCTTTTTTTCTTGACACCGTTCGATCCCCCGTCATACTACCCTTATCCCCGCGCCATTCCCGGCGCATAGGAGGTGCATATGATCGTCGCGATCCTCAGTACGACAGTCCTGCCCCTGGACGGGACGTACCGCGTCGGTACGATCCCATTCCCCGCGAGTCTCGCGGGAATACCCCACTACATCGGCCACCCCGCGACCAAGGCCCTGATCGAGGCGCTTGGCGCGGTGCCCGCGCCCACCAAGTTGTTCGCCGGCCAAGAGGTCGGCGAGGTCGTCCTGGCCGTACCGCTCGCGGCGAATGCCCGAGACGGCGGCTGGACGCTCGATCAGGCCGTGTCCGACATCAGCGCGCTGAAGGCGCGCCTTGTGATCAGATTGGAGTAGCATATGAGTTTCGGGGACTACAACGACGACTACGAATACGACCCGCGGCGTTCCGCGGACGTGCCGGAGGGCACGTACACGGTCCGCGTGATCGAGCTGATCACGGCCAACCATCCGGCGTTCGGAGAAGAGCAAGCGCGGTGGTCGTTCGAGATCCAGGGCGGCGAGTACGCCCGCCAAATCCTGCTCAAGTGGTCCTCGTTGGACCGCGCCAAGCGTCACTATCTCTTCCAGGATCTTGGCCGCTGCGGTGTGGCGGCCAGGACCATGGCCGAGCTGGAAGAGAAGCGCCTAGCCCTGGAAGGGCGCGAGATCGAGGTCAAGGTGGAGCTGCGCGAGAGCGCCAAAGGCAAGGAATACCAGGTCGTCTGGGTCAATGGCTTGATCCAGGCCGCGCCCGCCGAGACGCCAGCGCAGACCGGCGAGCTCAGGAAGCCGCTGCCGCCGCGCCCCAAGCAGCAACAGATCGACACCACCCAGGACGGCGCGCCGCCGGCCGATGACTGCCCATTCTAGGAGATGCCCATGACAAATGAACTCATGACCCTACCCATCAACCTGTCCCTGCCGGAGCTCGCCGAGCGCTTCGCCGCAAGCGGCATGTTCCCGTCGATCCCGAAGGCCGCGCAAGCCCTGGTGAAGATCATCGCCGGCCGCGAGCTGGGCATCGGCCCGTTCGCCTCGATGACCGGGCTACACCTCATCCAGGGCCGGCCGGAGGTGGGCGCCCACTTGATCGCCAGCGCGCTCAAGCGCAGCCCCAAATACGACTACCGCGTCCTGGCCAAGTCTGCCACAGAGTGCCGGATCCGGTTCCTCGAGCGCGTCAACGACCGGTGGGAATCGCTCGGCGAAGAAACCTGGACCATCGACGACGCCAAGCGCGCCGGCCTGGCCGGCAAGGGCACCTGGGCTGCGCACCCGGCGGCGATGCTCTTCGCCAGGTGCATTAGCTCGGGATATCGGACGTACACGCCTGACGTGTTCGAGGCGGCCGTCTACGTGGACGGCGAGATCGAGCAGGCGGATCCCGTGCCGGTCCAGGCCCGCGTCGTCGAACTCGTGCCGGTCGTGGCCACCCCGATCCCGGACGCCGCCGACGAACAGCCCACCCCGATCGACCCGCCCGAGTATGACGCCGCCGTCGAGCTGCTGTCACAGCTGGAAGGCCCCGCGGCGGTCCAAGGTACCGAGCTGCTGACCCGGGCGGGGAAAGACCCCGCCAAGCTGATCAAACTGCAGGAATGGGCTGCGCGCCGCCTCGTAGAGGCCAAGCCCGTGCAGCCCACCCCGGACTCGGAGCTGGTCGGGAAGATCCGTGAGCACCTGGCCGCCGGTCGCCTGACCCAGATCGAGGTCGATGCCGTCCTGGCCGGCGAAGGCGCCGCGGATCTCGCCGCGCTCAACCCGATCCGGCAGCGCCACCTGGAAGCCCGCGGCCGTTGGGCCGGCCAGAAGGGAGCATGACCATGCCGTCCAAGACGTACACCGATCGCGCCGCATGGTATGCTGACTTCCAGGCGCAGGCACCAGACTACAGCCTTGGCGGCTCGTCTATCGCGGCGGTGCTCGGGCTGTCGCCCTGGTCCACGCCGTGGGATATCTGGGCTCGCGCCAAGGGCGAGGTCAAGGCAGACGAGCAGACGGCCATCCAAGCCCGCGGGCACAGGTGGGAGCCGTGGCTGATCGCGCGTTACCAGGAAGTCACCGGCGCGCGCGTAGACACTACCCTGACCCGATGCTGGGCTGACGCCAGGCCATGGCTGCGCACTTCACCCGACGGCCTGGTGCCTGGCGGGATCGTTGAAGCCAAGACGAGCGCCCGGGCGGACGGCTGGGGCGAGGACACGACCCAGGTACTGACCTGGGACACCGACGGCGCGCGCCAGATCCCGCCGCACTATGCGATCCAGGCCATGGCCGAGCTCGCGACGGTGCCCGAGGCCGACTGGGTCGATTTCGTGGTCGGGATCCCCGACCCCCAGGAGCTCGTGGACGTCCGGGTGTTGCGTCTGGTGCGAGACCAGAAGGTCATCGATCGGATCCTGGCCTATGTCGAGGCGTGGCGCGAGCGCCACCTGGTACGCGGCGAGCCGCCGGCGCCGGACGCGTCGAACGAGTTTTTGGCCTGGGCTGCCACCTTGGATCGCGCCGCTAAGCCCATCGAAGCCACGCCGGAGCAAGCGCCCATGGTCCTCGAGTTCGCCCGGATCAAAGCCCAGATCCGGGAACTCGAGACCCGCGAAAAGGAGCTCCAGACCGAGCTGATCGCGGCGGCGGCAGGGTCGATCGGGCTGCGCACCACCGACGCCGAGGGCAAGAAGGTGCTGGCCCGGATCGTGACGACTGCCGGGCGAGAGTCGATCAGCTTGAGCAAGCTCAAGGACTATGATACCGGGCTCGTGGACGTGCTTCGCGGGGCCGGCATCGTGAGCACGGGGAGGAAGAGCGCCCATGTCCGAATCTACTAAGCCCGAGTACCTGAGCCCGGCCGCTGCTGCGGTCCGGCTCGGGAAGACGGTCGAGACGGTGCTGGAATGGATCCGGCTCGGCAAACTCAAGACGCGGCGCGTCAACCGGAAAACGATCTATGTCGTATTCCCCGACCCGTTCCAGGAGGCCAAGCCATGACCGACCGAGAGCGCAAATCCCGTATCTGCCGGGCGATGATCCGGCTCGGGCACCTGGGCAATGTCCCAGTGGAGACGCTGCGGGCGCTGGACGCCGAGAGCCTGGCGCGGGCCTTTGGGCCGATGGAGGCACCATGACACTCAACATCGAACACTGGAAGGTCAAGGAGCTAGACGGGCTGCGGATCCCTGTGGATGCTCTTGGATCCATCCCAGAAATTGAATATGCATGTTCAAATGTTGAGGATGACGAGGAGGCAGTATGGCTATCGGCTTATGGCTTGGCGGAAGGATTCGAGCTATCCGGCAAATGGGAGGTTGAATCTGTGCTTGTGAGCCATCTGCAATACTGGGGCGAATTCAGCGGCACCCATTTCGATGAGCTCAAGGGGCTGCTCAGACGCAGCACAGGCCGACTGCGGGTCAAGATGATCTGGGAGAGCGGAGACGAGGAGATCCTGACGGTGGATGATGGTGAGGTGACCGTCGAGGAGGCGCCATGAGGCCCGGCCGACGGAAACGCAAGATGAGGGCTCAGGCGCGAGCGCGAGACTTGGCGCGGGATCGGCAGAGGTTCGAGGCGAGGTGCCGAGAGATCCTGGTGTGTATCAGATGGCCGGAGCCGGCCCCGGAGGGGAAGCCATGACGAACGCCGACATCCTGTATATCTTGGCCCCGTTGGCCGAGACCGAGAAATCCAAGGTGCTGACGATCGCCGAGCGCGAAGCCCTGATCGAGGTGTTGCGGCGGCTGAGGAGGTGGACGCGATGACTACCGAGACAAGGCTTGCGTGGGACGTGGTGCGTCAGCTCAAGAATGCCGAGTATGACTTGTACACTGCCAAGCACCATGAGCTGGTGGCGATCCGGGAATCTCTCGGATACCTGATCGAACGGCTGGGCACATGGGCCGACGGGGCGGAGCTGGCAGAGGCGGTCGGCGACGACGATCCCGCATGCACCTGCCGGGAGCTTGGCCCGGACAGCTGCGGGAAGCATGGTGGAGCATGATCGAACTCTGCGAATGCCGGCAGGGCTGCCAGTGCCAGGAACACCCTGGCCCGGCCGCGTTCCTCGTCGAGCGCGATTTGAAGCAGATGAAGGTCTGCACGCGGTGTGATCTCTCGTCAGACCGGTTCCTCTGCCTGCTCGTCACGGACGAGACGGAGGCCGCGCCATTCGTCGAGTATGACGCGATGGGAGCCATGGTCCTGGCTTGGCGACTGAAGAATCAGAAGGAGGCGATCATCCCATGGCCCATGACAGGCATGGTTGGGCCGGGTCAGGGCTAGCAAGGCCCGGCAGGCAAGGAACAACAGGAGATCCAAGATGGCCCTACGACAGCGCCGCAAGGGCAAGGCCGGCGAGCTCGACCTGGTCCACTGGCTGCGGAAACACGACATCTACGCCGAGCGCGGAGCTCAACACCGCGGCGGCCCGCACAGCCCGGACGTGGTCGTCCAGGACTGGCCATGGTTGCATATCGAATGCAAGCGAGTCCAGGGGATGGACCTCGGCAGCGCCGCCCTGGAGCTCGCCCTCCAGCAGAGCGAGCGCGAGGCGGCACCCGGCCAGATTCCGGTGGTGCTCTGGCGCCGAAACCGCCGGCCGTGGGCGCTGTCGTGGCGCGACGGTGGGTATCTGGTGACGATCTGCGGCGACTGTTGCGCCGAGAAGCTGCAGACATGGGCGGAGGAACGGCGATGACCGGCGGCTGGCGGCATTACACCTATCGGAATATCGCGCATTGGATGAATGAGTGCTCGTCGTTGGACCTCGGTTGGCGGACGCTCTGCGGCCGGTACTGGTCACAGAACGAGGTGAAAGAAGCACCGCCAGAAATGGCGCGGTGTGAGAAATGCGCCGCGAAATTGAGGGATTGGGCGGCGGCAGAAGCGGAGGGGCGCACGTGATCCTACACATCGAGGCCGACTGCGGCGAGATCACTTGCGCATCAAGCCCCGAAGCGGCTTGCCGTTGGGCCAGGAGCGGCCCAACAGGCGGATGGTATTGCTACCTGTGGCCAAACGAGCGGTTGGAACGCGAGGATACCGGCGGCTGGATGCTGCGGTGCCGGAGCTGTAGGGAGGCGCAACGATGACCTGCCCCCACTGGCACGGTGTCCTGGACCCCTGCCCCGCGTGCGCGTGCGGGGAGCGCGTGGGCGCTGGGCTGCAGTCAGATGTCTGCTATGCCTGCAGTGCCCCCTGGGCACCATGGCCGTGGGCAGACCGGCGCAGCCGCGCGCTCTGCCTCGATTGCCGCGACGGGAACCCCTGGCCGGAGCACCCTGCGGTTGCCCAGCTCGACGCCTGGGAGGCCGACTGGCGCACGAGGCTGGGGGCGCACGTCCAGATCGAGGCCAGCTGGGGATTCTGCCGCACCTGGTTGCCGATCCATGTGCGTCGGCAACAACTATGCCAAGCCGCCGCGAAACTAAGGAGGATGAGGGCATGATGTGGCTGATCTTGTGGGCTCTGGCCGGCGGCGAGTATGATGCCGCCGACCGGCATGCGCAGCGGACGATCGACGCGGCGTATCAGACCGAAGCCGAGCGGCAGGAGGTCTTCGACCTGTGGATGCGGGTGCGACATGGCTGACAAAATAGGATACCACTTGGCCTGCCTGGGGCCGAGATGGCAGCAACGGCGCGGGAGTGACATCATCCCCTACATCGCCATCACCGCACATGACGGCGAATTCGAGCTCCGGCTCGAACCTCATCCGCAGTGGGCGGTCACGCTTTCGGTCTACGAGGTCGAAAAATTGATCGACGTTTTGCATCAGATATTGAGGTACCATGATGGCCACCCTATACCCTAGCTTCACCGCCGCCTGGGAGGCCATGCGCGGGCATAAGGGCGTCGTCATATACCGATGGACCACGCGGGATGACCGCGGGTGCGTGGTGGTGGAGGAAAGATGAATGAGCTGGCACTATTTGCAGGGGCAGGAGGCGGCATCCTGGGCGGAATCCTCCTTGGCTGGCGCACCATCTGCGCTGTCGAAATTGATCCCTACTGCCGATCCGTGCTGCTCGCCAGGCAGCGAGACGGCCACCTGCCACGGTTCCCGATCTGGGATGATGTTAGGACATTCGACGGGCGGCCCTGGCGCGGACACGTCGATGTCATCTCTGGCGGATTCCCCTGCCAGGACATCAGCTGTGCAGGGCGCGGAGCCGGGATCTCCGGGCCACGGAGCGGGCTCTGGTCAGAGATGGCGCGAATCATCAGCGAGGTACGACCTCGCTTCGTCTTCGTGGAGAACAGCCCACTCCTTGTTCGACGAGGTCTTGCCGTGGTCCTCGGTGATCTTGCCGAAATGGGGTATGCTTCTCGATGGGGAATTGTCGGAGCGCATCACGTCTCCGCTCCCCACAGGAGGAACCGGCTCTGGCTTGTGGCCAACGCCGATCGCACGAGATTGGAGGAGCGGCAAGGCGAGTGCCAAGACGATGGCCAAAAATTCCAGACCCCTGTCGGAAGTGGTTGGTGGCGATCTGAACCCGATGTGGGTCGAATGGCTGATGGGGTGGCCTCTAGGATGGACCGCCTTAGAGCCACTGGGAACGGCCAGGTTCCGGCTGTGGCTGCGCTCGCATGGCGCCTGTTGCGACGGCCGCGGGTGCGTGGTAGTGGAGGAACGTAAGTGATCGATTCGTGGGGATATACCTGGGATGTCTGCCCCAAGTGCCGGATGCGGGTTAGTCTGCCGTTCGAGGCGGTAAAGATGATCCGGTGTGCCAACTGCCTTACGGAGTTCCGCCCGGTTCAGTACGGGAGGCAGAAAGATGCCCGATCCTGACCAGCTCGCCTGGCTCCGCGACCACCTGGACCAGCTCTCGGAACAGGGCCTGGCGCTGCTCGGCCTGACCCGGCTCACCGGAGGCTGGATCGTCGAGGTCTGGGAGTACGAGCGGATGCCGCAGACCGACAGGCTGGCGCGGCCCACGGAGTACGTACAGCGGCTGCTCGCCCGCGTAGACGCTTGGTACGCGCGCGGTGGGCGCCGCGGATTCGGGGCGCGGAAGCGGTGGGATCAGATGCCGCTGTCGCGGTGCGGGGTGCGGGGCGGCCACCCGTGCGCGATTTGCGGCGGGACCATCGAGATACACGCGCTGTGCCGGTACAGATACTCGCACCACGGGGTCACATGGGCGCACGACTCGTGCGCGAAGGGAGAACCGCTATGAGTTGGGTCAAGCGACACGCGCGCAACGCGCGCAGGAAGGCCGCGCGGGCGAGGCGGGAAGGCACCGCCCACTGGGCTGAGATATCCTATCCAGTGATCCTGGAGCACACCCAGGACATCGAGGTAGACGGCGTGTTGTATTCATTCCAGGGTGTACCCTACTGATCCACCACGGGGGCTAGCCCGGCCGTGTTGGCCGGGGGCGCGGGAGATCCTAGGGCTTGGTCGCCGCTCCCGCGCTCCCCTGCGGTGCCATCGGTGAATACTTAGACTCTCACACCAGTTGCATTCTGCAACACCAGCCCAAAACCGTGTAGCATTCTGCATACGCCCGCGACGTGGCCTGCTATGCCAGCTCTCGGCATTCCAGACGCCAGACACCCAAAACCCGTGTTGCATTCTGCATGCGGCTACCCGAGCACAAAAAACGTGGATCGGCCATACAGGCCGAGTCTGTGGTGTGCCGGAATATGGCACGCCTGTTGCTGTATGGTAGGGCGTGAGGGACGAGAAAAACAGGAGGGATGACCATGAGGACGCGGAGCGAGCAGATCGAGGAGCGGGTGGCTGAGCTGGACGCCGCCCCCGCACCCAGGAGCACGGCGGCCCGCATGGAGCGGGCCCGGCTGGTGATCGAGTGGCAGAGCCGCACCGGGTGGGTGTGGCAGGAATAGAAACCCGGCGCCCCTCGGGGCGCCCAACACCGGAGGGATGACCATGACGAACCAGCAGATAGCCGCGACCATGACCGAGACGATCAGAGACCTGTGCGCCGCCCTCCGGGTGGCGCAAGACGAGAAGGATGAGGGTGCTTGCTACTTCTTGGAGCTCAGGGTCAAGGAGTGGCAGGACAGGCGAGCGGTGGTCGAGGGATTGAGCGACTAGAGGCCAGGCGCCCCGAGGGGCGCCATAACCGGAGGGGATGCGATGTGCATTAGACACAGGACAGCGCGGGCGGCGGAACAGTGCGGGTGTGGCGTTTGGGCCGCGCCCGGCGCCTGCCGGAAGTGTGGAGCCCGGCTCGTATGGGTCGGCGACGAAGAGCATCCTACCTGCAGCTCCTGGCCGTTCACGGTCGGGCACACCGGCGAATGACACCACCCGCGGGGCTCACGCCCGCCCGTGCCGCGCGGTTCGCGGCGGGGGGATAGACATGTGGGTAGTGCATGAGGCATTGAGGTTGCGGGGCGAGCCCAGGGAGATCTGGGTTTTTGAACTCGGCCTGAATGAGACCCCGCCCGCAGGGTCGGAGTTGTTCGAGACTCGCAGCGAGGCCGAGGTCGTCGCGGCCATGAGGCGCGCATGAACCTCCCCCTCGGCTTGCGCGCGTCCGCGCGCGCCCTCGCCCGGCACACGGGCGAGGCGGAATCTACCTGGATGCACCGGCTAGTCGCCTGGCGCGACCACGTCAGGTGCCCGACGATCGTCGAGGTGCTGACGGTCGCGGACGGGCTCCGGTTGGATCGCCGGGAGCTCATCGAGCAGATGGTGCAAGATTGGTGGTTCCCGGTCGCCAGGCGCCCCATTCTCGAGCCCGACCCCGCCGCAGCCCCATAGCGCGAGGATGATCGCCTCGCCCTACCAATCACACCATCGAAAAAAGAGCCCCGTAATGGGGCTCTAATCGCTTCGGGCTGAGTATCGGCCTGGTAGGCTAGTCGCCGTACATTACGAGGGTAGTTGCTCCCGCTTCTCCACCGAGACCATCGCCGCCGTCGCCACCGCCGCCCATCCCTCGGCCGCCGATCCCCTTCGCTCCTCCGGCAGATGTCAGGGTAGCCGTCCCAACCCCGAGCGTGATCGTCACGAGGTTCCCGGTCGTCGTGTCCGGGGTGCCGTTCAGCGAGCTCGTGACCACCCCGAGGTATCCGCCGCCGCCTCCACCACCCCCGCCGCCGCCCGCGGAGTCAATCCCGGCGCCGTCCTCCCCATCCTCCCCGTCCGCTCCTGCTACCGTGATCGATGACCCGGCCCCGAAGCTGATTGCGCGCGCCGCGAGCAGGAGCTGCCCGCCGCCGTCGCCACCTGCCCCGCCCGCCCCGCCGCCCCATTCAGATCCAGCGCCGCCCCCGCCGCCTCCGCCACCTGCCCCGTAGCCAAGCCAAATCATTTGGGCTGCCTCGGCAACCATCTTGTATCGCGTGTACGGGGCTGTGAGCGTGGCTCCGGCGCTGGCGTCCGCGCCGTCGCCATTGTCCAGCGGGCCACCGGTACCGCCGCCGCCGCCGCCTGCAGCGGCCCCAAGCCATAGGCTCGAACGATTGGCGCCGTTGCCCCCGGCGCCGCCCTGGTTCCCGTCGCAGGATCCGCCGCCGCCGCCGCCGCCTGCCGCACAACAGGTCCAGGACGTGACGAGTGATCCGTTCCCCCCGGCCCCGCCCGCCCCTGGCGCCGCACCTGCAGCCCCGGCCGTGCCGCCCGAGCCGTCGCGGTAGACCTGCAACACCTGGGACGCAGCGATCGTCAGTGTCCCCGCGACCCGGATGACAAGCGCGTAGCCGGCGCAGTCGATCGTCCACGCGGCATTCAGGGTCAGGTCGTCATATTCGTACACCGTGTCCGCCGCGAGCACGGTCGAGGGGTCGGCATTGATCGTCCTGTCCCCGTCGATCGCCGAGCCCCACGGGCCATTGTTGGTGCCGCCGAGCAGGCTCGACGCGGCGAACGTCTCCGGCGTCAGCACGCGCCCCGCGTCCGCGCCTGCGTCTACCTCGGCCTGAGTGGCCAGCTCCACCGCCCCGGCCGCGGCTGCTGTCGCCGCAGGCAACCACCCCGCCGCGAGGGTGCCGCCTGCCCCGGCCTTGGGAATCGCGTTGGCGGCAGCGGCAGCGGTCGCGACCTCATCAGCGCCGCCATTCTGGTGCCGCGAGGCGTGTACCAGCTCCGAGAAGGTGCCGCCGCTGGCCAGATTCACATCGCGGTCGCCCATGGTGATGACCCGCGTCGCCCCGGCCGTCACCGCGCCCACGTCGATCCGGCCCAGCTTCGTGGGCGCGACCGGATCCTTGACCAGCGCCGTCGCGTCCGAGATCGGGTGCGCCGCGGTAACGTTGGTTTCGTCCGTCACGTCCGCCCCGGCCTCGATTCCATCGAGCTTGGCCGCATAGGCCAGGCTCATCAGCCCCTTCTGGGCTGCGGTCGCGCTCTGGATGTCGTCGCTGCCGTTGGTGTGCCGCGTCGCATGACTGGCCGCCGCGAACGTGCCGGTGTTGGCCGTCAGGTCGACATTCGAGTCCGGCATCGTGATCGTGCGCGTGGTCGCCGTGGTCAGGCCGTCCACTTCGAGGGCGAGTTGCTTCGTGGCGTCAACGCTGCCATAGACCCGGAACTGGTCATCCTGGAAGGTAGTCACGGCCACCGGGCTCGACGCGGCAGTCGTGCCGAGCGCGATCGTCCCGCCGTAAATCGCCAGATAGTCATCGATGTAGGCGTTGCTCGGGGCGCCCGCGGCCACGGCGCGGCGGTAGATCAGTTGATACATGGGGCAAAACAGGTCAGCGAACTGGAAGTCGCCCCAATCGATCGTCTGGATCGTCTCGTCTCTGGCCGCCTCGTAGCTACTATGCAGCGTCTGCCCCATGATGCAGGCGTACTGCGGGCCGGCCAGCGAGGGCATGGCCACGACGAAATAGTTGACCCAGCGGTTGTTAGCTGTTACCGCCGTGCGGCTCCAGTTGCCGCCTGAGAGCTGATTGTAATAGACGTTGGTGCCGTCATCCGAGGCCGGCTCGGTCTCGGTCGCAGCCCACGACCATTCCCCGTTCACGTCCGCGCCCGAGCGGTAGGCGACCATGTAGGTTCCCGCCACCAGGGCGTTGTTGGCGTGCGTCAACCCAGCACCCTCGAACGTGGTCGCCGTCAGCGCCAGCTGCTGCGCGGCCGAGCCACCGGTGTCTACCGTGACCCCCGAGATCACGCCGCCCGAAACGTAGGCGGACCCGCGGGTCAGCAGGGCGAGCATGACATGGCTGTCCATGGTCGCTTCGTGCAGGCAATTGAACGCGAACCCCTTCGCCGTGGTAGCGTTGTAATAGGCCGTCGCGAGCGGGGCGGTTGTGCTGCCAAGGCAATCGAACAGCGCGCGAGTGGTGTTGGCCAGAGTGCCGTCTGCCTGCAGATAAAACACGTACGTCCCGGTCGTGGCCGCGTGGGCGGTAGATTCCACCGCCGCGAAGGTATGCGCCACCCGGCGCCCGTCGTACCAGGCCACAGCGGCCGTTGCGGTGACTGTCAGTTTACGCGTGGTCTCATCATAACTCAGGGTCCAGTCGGCCTGGTTATCGACGCGCGCGCCCACGCCGCGCTTGTCCGAACGCACCTCATACCCGGCGTCATCCAGCTCGTACCATGCGCCGTCCGCCTTCGGGTAGGTACGAGAATGGCCGCTGTCGGGCGTCGCCGGGGTGGCGACCTCTGCCGCTTCGAATGGGATCGAGGCGAGGCGCAGGGCCGTCGTCGAGAGGCGCATCTTCTCGGTCGCGGCGCCGGCAGAATCTAGCGAACGCCAGCGCATGACCTGGCTCGTGTCGGCGTCGTTGCGCCAACCATCGCGCACGAGGCCCTTGGCCGGGTCAGGATACCCGATCTGATACCCGCGGTGCCCCGGGAGAACGGCCAGTGAGGCGTCCGGGATCGTCCGATCCGCCGGCGCGTAGTTTGTCGCGTGATCTTCGGCGCCCACGTTGCCGGGCAGGATCGCTACAACACCGTCAGAATGCCCCGGCCGCCCGGCGTACCTCTGGTATGTATCGTCAGATGTGCGTGTGTATTGACCGCCGCCGCCTTCCTTCCCGATCACCTCGATCCGGGCCTGGATCGGGTTGCGGCGGTATCGCTCGACATCGGCTTGCGAGTATCCCTGCCGGTTGCGCAGGTCGCCGGCAGCACCGACGCCGACCACCGGTTGCGCCCTGAGCACGAGCGCAGGAACTGCGAGCTCCCGGGGCGTGCTGAGCAGCGGGCGCGGGCGCCGGTCGCCCGTAATCGTGGCCGGCTCCTTCCCCGGCTCGACATAGGTTTCAAGCGGGTCCGTTGAAACCGAGGTGCTAGACTGCTGCAGGGTGCCATTGGCCCGCGCTACCGCTAGATCGGGATCGCATGCGTCCGTCGGGAGCTTGGGCGTACCAGGTGGCCGTGGGCGTGTCCCCGACGTGGTCGGCGGCGTGCCGGGGACGGTGAACCCTGGAAGAGGAGTTCCGCCCCCTGGCGCGGGAATGATCTTCCCGCCCGGTGTGCTCGGCGTCCCGAGCTCGTCATCGTCG
The DNA here is from genome assembly GCA_041300865.1 of Anaerolineae bacterium. Classification (GTDB taxonomy): domain Bacteria; phylum Chloroflexota; class Anaerolineae; order JAAYZQ01; family JAAYZQ01; genus JAAYZQ01. The sequence continues at coordinate 22,478 of JBFYTF010000717.1, read as the reverse complement.
ATCGGGAGGTGAACGACCCAGCGGCCGACATTCCCCGATCGTCCGGTGACACCTGTTCCAGGCCCGGCGAATTTACCGGCCTGAGATCTGCTGCCGTCTGGTGCGCCGCGCTGCAGGCGGACGATCCAAGGCGAGCCGGATTCAGCGTTCACCCGGTCAATGTACTTGTCCTCGAAGTACAATGGATGGTCCCAGTGGGCCTGAGTGGACCAGAACATCGAATCACACGACAGATGCACCGCCCGGATCGGCTCGCCGTCGTCGGTCGCCCCGAGCTCATGGACGCAGCACGTTGGCGGGATCACCAGCGGGCCACCAGCCATGGCCGAAGCTGTGCCCCAGACCCGCGGCACCTGGCCGCGGACGATCGTTCCTCCCGGGTTTGGATCGTCATGGACGCACAGCCCGAACCCGAGCAGCCCACCATTGGGCTGGCCGAGCTCCCACGCTAGGCCGTACCGATCGAAATTCTGTTGCGGCGGCCGCTTCGTGGGATCTGACAGAACGCCACTGACGCCACCCGCGAGCGAGACGGGTAAGGCGAGGTGCGCGATTGGGTGCCGCAGCGGCCAGCCGGTACGGCACACGCGCCACGCCGTCGAGATCCTGGCCCAGGTCTCCGGGTCCAGGTCTTCGAGGCGGGTGGCGAATACCCGGGTGGAGCAGTCAGGGTTGGTGCCGTCCTGGCCCACGCTCACCAGGCCGTATCCGGCAGGCATCCAGATCTCGTGCTGGGCAGATGATTGATCCGTGCCGGCAGTAATGACGCCGGGCCACATGGCGGGGAATGTTCCTGCCCAGTCCGGCACGGCTGGTAGAACAGCCCGCAGGTGGGCTGCTGTGCTGAAATCCCCAGCCGAAATCGCATCTACGGCGAATTGCGTCGGCCTGGACGCCCGCTTGATCTGGTCGTAGTTGCGCGGGGTTTCGACCGCCGCGGGGAAGATCGGGCTCCAGAGTGGGAATCCAGTAGATGACGCCGCCGGCCACATGACCCAGCAGGCATACGGGCCGTAGCTCTCCGGCTCGATTTCATATTCCCCGTTGTCATGCCGCAGTAGAACCCGCACGCAGCGCGGGACCGGCACCATATTGACCCGCGTCCGCGGGTCGAAGAACTGCATGGGATCGATGCCACGGTTCTGCGGGTCCGAAATGAACGTCATTGATCTGGCCCCAACTGTAGGCGCAGGAACCGCCTGGTGCCCTCGTTCAGGAAATAGGTAAAGTCAATGCCCGGCCCTTCCGGCGTGTGCTTGTGGGTTGTGGTCACAATCCCGTCAGGTTGAAGGACGATCCGTGTCTCGTTCGCGAGGCCCAGCGGCTCGCGATAGGCCGATACCCCGGCATGCACCGCGGCGCCCACGACCCCGTCGATCAGCCGTGCATACTCGGTCGCGGCGGTCGAGACGGCCAGGTCTCGCAGTTGCGCCCCGTTCACAAGGTGGTCTTCCGGCCAGCTCACCGGGCCGTGCCAGCCGAAGATAGATTCAGACATCGTCTTGCCGGCGTCGAGCCACCCGAATCGCGCGGTCATGGTCGTTGGCTGGACATAGACCTCCAGTAGCGGGCCGTTGCAGGCGCCCATGCGCGAACTCGCCACGCCCGGGAGCTTGGCCGCCGCCTGAGCTGGCGTCACTCGCACACGGTAGAGGCTGTCCTTCCCGACTTCGGACGGGATCGCGCGGAAGATCGTGCAACCCCATTGGTTGCTCGACAGGTGCAAGGATGACTCGACGATCGGGTTGTCGGCCAGGTTGTAGGAGGACATGCACCGCCCGACCTGGTTGGCCAGCGACGACGGGTAGACCTTCGCCGCGAGGCCCCACGTCGAGCCAATATACTTGACCCCGAAAATCCCCACATCCTGATCTAGGATCTGGAGCTCGGCCGCGGAATCGTAGCACTCGGAGGTGTCGGCCGAGTACCCGGCGATGTTGGTATGCGTGGCGTCATTCTGCCCCGAGCCCCGCGCCAGCCTGTCTTGCGGCCAGCGGACTGCGTAGTCCGCTGCCCAGAATGCCTTGCCCTGCCGACCGCTCTCTTCGTCGAGCGTGGCCACGCGGGTTGCCGACCACTTAGAGAACCGGTCCACCCACCGCTTGTCGATCCTGAATTTCTGCCGGAAGCTGTTCTGGATCTCCCGGATGTCGGCCATCCATAGCGGGTCGGCGGCAACAGCAGATCCTACCGAGCCACTATATTCGAGCTCCAGCATCCCGCCGCAGAACCGCTCCTTGATCACGTCCATCGAGATTGGAGCGCGCGCCGTGCCAGGCAGCGGCAACGCGGCCAACGCCGTCACGAAGTCAGTCAGTAGCACCCAGGTCCCCGCCGTCCGCTCAACGCCCCCGATCGTCATGTACGGCCGCCGCACCTGGCACACGTTCTCGAGGCGGCGGTAGCTGGAGCTGGCCCCGATCGAGCCCGCTTCGTCGAAGTCGAAGCGCAGCTCTACCTCTGGCGTGAACAGCACGTCGATGGCCTGCGGGCGCATGTTGCGCCGGTCGATCCAGGTTGGGAGCTCCGGGCCGACAACCATCGCCGGGCCGCTGTCGATCGCCTCGACCTCGCGCCCGTCGAGCCGCGGCTTGACCCGGACGTTCCCGTCCGCGGTCACAATTACGGCCACGGTCGGCATGTGGGATAGAGCCTGCTGGATCGCTTGAGCACCGTTGCCCGCAATGATCAGGTCACGAATCGGCATCGAGCCCACGCCGCCCGTACCGGGCGCGCTGAGGTTGTAGGCAATCCGATAGGCCAGGTCATCCTTGACGGCGGTCAACACGTCAATCAGGACGCTCCGCGCGTCCCAGGGCACGACCCCGCCGCCTGCAGGCCCCAATCCATACTTCGTGGTGTGGGCAATGTAGTCTATGTCATCAGCCACTGACGTTGTGTCGCGGTTCCCGATCTCGTCGGTTGAGCCGAAATACCGCCTGTCTCCTGACTTCCGGGTCTTGTTGTACGCTTTCGGCCCGAACCGCACCCAAGGCCAGAGGAACCGCAGGTCGGCAACGAGAAGCGCCCCGATCCGCGGATCCTCTGTCGGTTCGCGACGAATGATCAGAAGGTTGTCATACTTGGCACCGCCGACCACGAGAGACACCGGCGTCAGCCCGCGGCCGGCCTTCCACGCCCGCGCGGCGTCATCGAATGCGAGCCGGAATGTCGCCGTCTGCGGGGCGATACCTTCCTTGATCGCCCAGCTGATGGCCTGATCGGCCAGGAGCGGTTGCCCGGCCAGCGACGCGCTCATGGGCCACCCGGGATCGGGACTGGCATCGTCGCCGCGAGCTGCGCACCCGGCGCCAGACTCGGGTCAGGGATCGCCGGGATCTGCGAGGCGGTGCCCGCGACGAAGCCCCCGGCCGACGGCTGAACGTAGAGCTCCGAGGTGTACTCGATTTCGACCTCCACCTTGCTCAACCGATAGTTGAGCTGGCCGATCACAGTTGGGCGCCTGACCACGCGCCACCCGGTCCCGAAGCCCTTCCCGGCTGTGGTACCTACCGTCCCGGCGAAATTGTTGAACGCGCCAGACCCGCCACCCGGCATGTACTGACTGAGGCCGCCCGCGGAGAATCCGCCCATCGAGCTGCCGCTCTCGACGAGTGACACCCGGCGCCATCTCTGGGTCTGCACAATGCTCGCAGGGCCTTGGAACACGACCTTCGAGAGCGGATCCCTGGACCACACCGGGCAACCAACCTTCCCCGTCCGGCATTCTGTGGTCTGCTGCCAGCTCTGCTCGAGCAGGTTTCCGCCGCCGAGCACGAGGAACGTCAGGCTCGCCGATAGCCGGTTAGTGTAGACCTCTTTCAACGGGCTCTGACTGATCAGCGCCGCCTTCGAGCTGCTGCCGAACGCGGCGAAGGCCTGGGAGATTATGTGCGGGCGTACCGTGCCTGTCCAGAGCGTGGACATGTTCGTGGTCACGGTCCGATTGACGGCACAGGAAAAGTCTGCTGTCACCTCCTGCAGACGGTTGACCTTGGCGCCGTCATAATCGTCCGGGGATGTGATCGTGACCCGGATCTGCAGGAGCGGGTCAACGATCGAGGTGTTGTTCAGGGTGCCGATGGATTGGTTGGCCCAGACCTCGGCGTATCTGTGCGTGGCCGTCAGCTTCTTGTTGACATCGTCGAACGAGTAGTCCTCATCCACAAGCTCCCAGGCCGTTATACCGAGCGCACTTTGCACCGCCGCCGCCCATGTGCTCATGGCCGCGGCATACTGGGCTGTTGCGCTGTTGGTCGTCAAGGCCGTGTAGACCGCCGAGAGCGTGGCCTCTAGGACGCGGCTCGCGCTGTACCGTACTCGCACTGACCCGGACTGCCGGCCGGAGACACCGGACAGGGACGCCGGGAGATCGCATTCCACGACGATCCGGTAGACGCGAGTCAGCGGGCTTTGCCCGTCGCCGCGATCTTCGCACCTCGGCCTGGCATTGATCCCGGTGTTGCTGGATTGGCTCCAGGTCAGGAATGTACTCGAATTGATCGACACGACCAAGTCGCCGCGCGGCGTCTGAAATGCCGTGCGCAAGGCCGCCTCGGCGCTGGCCAGGTTGGCGTGCGTCGATCCGTAGACTAGCACCTGCGTCTCGAACCGGCCAACCTCGTAGCTGGCATCGTACAGCAGTTCCCCGGCCACGCGGTAGCTAGCGCTGTTGGCACCGATCGTGACGCCGGCATAGGTAATCGTGACCTTCTGGGTTACATCGGTCATCGGCCCAATCCTAGCTCGCTTGCTGGCGTTGGAGGGACAACATACCTCTGCTCGTAGATTGTCTGTGCTGCTCTCTGGCCCGCTTCCTGGCGTTCGAGGATTGTCTTGATCGCAAACATGATATCATACATCCTCTGATCCGTCATAGGCTCAAGGCCAGCAGCCCGGCGCTTACCCTCTTGCTCGCCCACCATCTCCTTGGCCAGCTGCCAGGCGTTGACGGCATTCACATCGACGCCCAATGCTTCGAGCCCGCGCTTGATTAGCTCGACCACCTTATCCATGGCCCCGGCGAAGGCACCAGGCAAGGCGTCTGTGATGCCCTGTGTCGCGTAGCTCATGGCCGTGCCCGTGGCGAATCCTAGCGCGGTCTGGCCAACGCCAGACAGAAATCCGGGCTTCTCTTTTTCCGCCGCTCCGCCTTTCCCCCCAGGTCCGCCGCCCGCTGCCTTCTGCAGCTTCGACACGTCTCCGTCCAACTCGCGCAGTTGACGCCGTGCGTAATCCGTGTTGAAATTGAGCAGGATTTCGGCCCGCTTGCTGCCGCCGCCGCCCTTAGCCATGGCTCAACGCCTCCTCTAGCCGCCGATCCATGGCCGCTATCCTCTGCTCTCGAGTCATCCCGTGCGCGGGCGCGGGCGCGAGTATGGCCTGCAGGCACGCAGCCAGCGCCGCGACAGTACGCCCGATCTGTGCCTGCTCTCCGAGTTCCGCGAGTCGCGCGCGCTGGTCAGGGCGCAACTCCAGCCAATCGTTGAGGCTGAGCCGCACCAGCCCGCTACGGGCGGCCAGAACCATGATGTCGTCTGCGGTCTCGGTCACAGCGTCAAATCCTCCAACAGGCCCATCTGTACTGAGTTCCCGCTCGACGCCGGCAACGCCAGGAACACGCCCGGAAGCATCATCTCGTCGATGTAGTCTAGCTTGATTTCGGCGTCATCGGCCAGGACCGGGATCGCCGAGAGGAATAGAATGGCCGGGTGCGCCTTCGGGTTGTCGGGCGCATAGAGTACCTTGACCGCCCGAGCGGTGCCCTTGTCGCCGGCGTATGTCGAGCCCAACTCGGCCACATACTTGAGCCCGCTGGATCCCGTGGCAGTAAGCGGGAACAGCGTCGAGACCTGGTCGTTGTCCCAGGTGCGGAAACTGGCTGTCATTGCCCACGCCGTACCGAGCCTGATCCGCTCGACCGGCTGCCCCGCCCCGAAGTCGGCCGGGCACGACACCACGAAGCTCCGCTCGGTACGCCGTAGTATGTTCTCCTTGCACGAGCCCAGCACGGTGCCGCCATACGGCGACGCCGCCGACAGGTTGGTCGGGGTGATGATGATCGTTCCCCCGTTGAACACCATGCGGGCCGCATTGGCGCTACTCACTGACGTGCTCCGTCAATAGATCGACCGCTATCTGTATGTCCTCTGCCGTCAATCGCAACAGCTGCGGGTTGGGGTAGGCGACCTTGTGCTTTTTCATCACCCGGGTAACCTTGACCTTTTTTTTCAACCCTTTCCCGACGAGCTTGGAGCTGGGCCACAGATCCTTGGAGTGCGCCGCCACGATGGCGTCCGCGATCTGCTGCGTGATCGGCGACAAATCCGAGATCTGATCGTTGAACATGTCCGTGATCGGCCGCACCTTCTTCGATCGTCGCGCCATGGCGTCACCTCATGATGGGTCGGTCCAGGTCTCAGAAGCATCGCTCTGGCTCGGCAAGTACAGGCCAGGGAAGCCGCGCTGAAGCCAGAATTGGACCTTGGAATCGCTGGCAATCGTGTCCGTCCAGGTGAACTTGTCGCCGACGGCGAATGGCGTGGCCCCACCGATGACTTGCGCGAACGACCCATTCCCGAGTCGCTGGAACGGGGCTAGGATCGCGTCTGCGATCAGGACGTAGCCTGACGTGTATGTCCAAGTAATCGTGATGTCGAGGTCGTCCTCGTAGAAGTTCCTGGACCAGTTGTTCTGGCCGGGCGTCGCGACAACGAGCAGGAGCTGCCACCCGGATTGAGCCGATGCCACCACGCTGTTGCTCTTGCTGCCGAGCGCGATAGCTAGAGTTCCAGCGCCCGTGCCTACCGAGCGATTCCACGCGATCCTATACATATATGGTACACTGGGATCGAAGTCGATCCCGATCGTGTGGATTTTCTGCTGCAGGCTGATGGTGGACGTGTTCAGGCGTAGAGAGGTCGCGGTAATCCCCTCGGCCCCGCGGTACACGTTCGTCGTGTCGAGAGCTGTGTTGGCCACGCTCCCGCTTGCCACCGTCCAGCTAGTGATGTCTGATCCCGAAGTCCCGTCCGCGAAGCCCGCGTTCTGGAGGAGGCTGTCGCGACAGGACAATGACCGGATCGTGGTCACCAACCCCGAGCCCTTCCGTTCGAGCCCGTCCGGTGATGCCGGCCCGCCGCGGAGGGTGAAGCTCTCTTCGTGCCGCGAGGTGCCGAGCTGGTCAACGTCGCAGTACGCCTCGAAGGCCTCGGTAGCCAGGATCCCGCTCTCGATCGGGAACCCATAGGCATCCGTGGTCACGCGGTACATCGTCCCGGTCCCGACATTGGCCGACGCAGCCGCCGGCGTGCCGAAGCTGATCCCGCGCCCATTCACGTCCTCAGAGTTGTCGTACATGTATCTGTAGAGTCTACCGATGAACGCCTCCGGGCCTTCGTACGGGACCGCCAGGACAGCCGCGTAGTCCTCGAGATGCGGCGCGAACGCCGCCGCAACCACGCTCGGCGAGATCAGCGCGGCCAGATTCGAGCGCATGCTCGAAGGGAATTGCGCCGCGATCCCGGGCGTTGCCGTCTCGAGAGCCTGGACGTAGCTGTCCACCAGGCCAACCAGGCTTGTCCCCGACTCGATCGCCGTGTAAATCGCATGGAAGATTGCGACCGCATTATTGATCTGTGTCCTACACTCTGCCGCTGAAGCCGTCATGTTGCCGTCACCGTGTCTGTGGCCGATGCCGAGTAGGAATCAGCCGTTCCGTCGAGAGGCCAATCGTCGTCATACGAAGCGAAGATCGCGAACGCAAACGCCCCGGCGCCGGTTGCCACCGTGGCCGAGGCCTGGTTGATCGTGAGCACGCCGCCACTTGTCCCTGCGGTTGCACTCGTCGGAGCAGTTGAGCCCGCGGCGTACCTGAGCACGAGGCCCACCCGGTCGTACCGCGTGCCCTGCGGGAGCACCCAGGTCAGGGAGACATTCCCCGACCCGGCCGCCGTCGCGTTCAGCGTGCGGCATGGCGGGTAGTAGGGTAGGCTATTGCACCAGACCTGGAATTTCAAGGTCCGGGCATAGCCGCCCGGCACAAGCTCCAGCTCGTCATCGGCCGTGGCCAGGAGCTGGATGTTGATCGCGTCGTCGATACCGAGATACCTGATCGCGCGCATCACCTCTTGCTGGACCTGGAGCAAGCCGGGCTGTCGGCTCGTAGTGCGCCACGCTACCAACGGGAGCTCTATTCCAGGGTCCGAGGTCTCGTTCAGCGCGTGGATGGCCACGATCCGAATCAGAAGCTCCTGCTCGCACAGCTGCGGGTCATCAGTGTCGTAATCGGCCTTGCCGAGCCACGCCGCGCCCGCGATATAGTCCGCCGCGCTGGCAGCCTGGCCGAGGATCAGGAGCGCATACCACTGCCCCACGTCGAACTGGCTGCCGTCAGAGCCGAACACCTTCGTGCTCGTGCCCGTCCAGACGAGCGCGCGCATCAGGGTGCGGATCTGGAGCAGTAGCTGACGCGGGTCCATCACAGCCTCCGCGGCGTAACGAACCGCACGAACTTTCGCAACGGCTTCGACCACCAGGGCCGCAGCATGGCCGGGCTGGCCAGCGCGCGCTTAGTTTCTTCCCATGACCCGGAAAATCGTAGAGCGCGGTCGTCAACGTACACTAGCGCCGTGGGCTTGCAAGCTGACACAGTGGCCGCGAGACCACGCGACATCAGCCACGCTCGCACGCCGTCAGCCTGGCTCTCGGGCCGCGAGGTCCAGACAATGAACTCGCCGATCTCCTTCAGCGCCTCGATTGCGCCGTGGATCGGCGGCCCGTCCGGAATATCGGCCCGGCTAGACGCCGCGTAGTCATGAATGACGCCGTCGAAATCGAGACAAATCATGGGGCCGATCTCCTATTGCGCGGGCCGGAATCGAACCGGCTATCTGGGGCGCATGAAGCCCCCGTCCTACCGGTAGACCACCGCGCGTTGATTCTCCCACACATAGACGGTCGCAAACTGCCCATGGCCGGCCGCCCGCCCGCCAAGCGCCTCCAGCTGCTTCGGCCACCAGTGCGCCAGGTGTGCCTCGTGCTGGTTCCCGAATGCAGTGCCCTGAGTCAACGCGTAGTCTTGGCCCTCGATCCGCCGCACTGACGGGACCACGGCCACGACCGCCCGCCGGGCAACGGCCTGCGCAGCGGCTAGCGCCTCCTCACCCTCGGACCGGGCGACGTGCTCCAAGCTGTCCCCGAACACCACGAAGTCGAATGACCCGCTGGCCTGCTCCGGCAGGAACGCCCGGAAGTCGCCCAACCGGCCGACGATCATCGACTCGTACAGATGATGGTATAGACCACACTCTGCCTCGACCTCGGCCCGCTTGGCGGTGTCCAGGACATACGGCGCGTAGATCTCAAGCCCTGTGATCCGTGCCTCGGGGCACGCCTGCCGGATCAGTACCGCCGTCCAGCCGGCGCCTACGCCGCAGTCCAAAAAAGTATGCGCGGCGCCTGGGTCAACCATTCCCTTGAGAGCGGCCACAAATGCCGGGTGCGCGGTGTTGTCGCTATACGGCATGTGTCGCCTCCCGGTGCAACACCGCGTCGTAGATCTTGCTCATGCGCGCCCCGAACGGGCCAAGGCCGCAGGGCTCCAACGGGCGGCGCATCTCTTCCGGCGACCGGCGCTGATCCATGGCCCGCAACAGCTCGGCGGTATAGTCCGCCGTGTGCCTCGGGTCGGCCTGGTATCGCGTATACCTGCACTCGGTATCGGACACCACCTCGAGGCCGCAGGCCAGCGCCTCGAGAAGCGTGCGCGTGCCGATCCGGTGAGGGCTGGCCATCACGTCCATGGCGCGGAACACCTTCTCGATGTCTGGCTCGCGCCCATGGATCTCGCCGAGCCCGTTGCACTGCCGCAGCAGCTGGAACATGGGTTGCCAGGCCGGCCCATGTTTTTCCTCGATCGCCCAGAAATGCACCTTGACCCGCCCGGGCGCCGAGCGCGCGGCCTCAAGGGCGGCGGTAGCAACCTCCAGACAACCGATGTCTTCCCGCTCGGTATCACAGATCAGGATGTTCAACTCGCCGCGGGACTCCTTCTTGATCTCGTACTTCGGCCCGTCGTGGCTGTAGCGCGCCAAGTCCAGACATGGATGGTCAATGCACCGGAGCTTGCCGGCACTCATAGAGCTCCAGACCGGAACGAGCTCTGGCCACATTGTGACGAAGCCGAACGTGCGGCGGCGTAGGGCCAGATCCGTATGCAGTGAGAACGCGCCTGGCCAACCACCGAACACTTCGAGCCTCCATGAGTAGATCGGCCTACCGTGTACGATCCAGAGCTGCGGAACAAGGTTGCGCTCGCTGACCCAGCTTGGGATACCGTCGTGGCAGATCCACAAGTCCGCGTCATGGCTACAGGCCCAGCCGCTCGTCACCAGCTGCCAACCCGCGCGGTCGTCGATCTTGCCCCCGAGCTGCTCTGGGTCGCCCTGGGGCCGTGGCTTGTCTCGGCCCTCGGGGACGCCGAGGTCGCAGAACTTCACGTCATGGCCCGCGATCGCGTCCGCGTGGGCCATGTCTCGGGCGGCCTCGTACAGGCCGCAGCGGAACGGCGCGAACGGCGCCCAATGGATGACCTTCATATTTTCCGCACCCCGGCCGCGGCGGCTGCCCTGCAAGCCTCTGAGTCTCGATGAGTGAACGTCCCATCTGCTTGGCGAAGGAGCATCTGAGACGGCGCGCTCTTGAGCGACACGTCCCAATGCCCGCCTTTGACCAGGAGTTCGGCCATCTTGATTTGGTGGCCGAAGTCGATGAACCGGCTGGACGCGCACCAATCGAGGAACGTTGCGAACTGTTGATCCGTCATGCCCTCTACCCTCCTGTGTTAGACGCCACAGAACAACAGCGGGCCGGGGAATCGAACCCCGCCACCGGTGCCCGCTACTAGGCCAGATACGCGCCATCGGTCATGGCCATACCGTAGGTATAGATGACCGTTGCCCCGGCATCGGTCGGCGCCCCGTCGTTGCCCTGCGCATAGAGCTTCTTGCCAGACTCGAGAACCATCCGCGTGAAGGCTGTCACCCCGCCCGCCGTGGCCAGGAGCTTCAGATTCGCGGCAAGCCCTGCCTTGACGTTCGCCATCAAGTTGGTGGCGCCGGTCGGCCCGTTGACGTTGTCGCACGTTACCTCGATGTTCGTGCAACCGTCCAAGGCCGTCCCGTCCTTCTGGAAGATGATCTCCTCGATCATCACATCCCCGCCTGTGGCCGTGGCGAAGGCACCCTGGGCTTGCTGCGCGTTGTTCCCCATGTCGGTATCAGCCATGGTATCCTTAACCGCGACCCAGCGCCCGGCCTTGGTCTGCTGGACCAAGCTCGCCGAGAAGGCAACGCTAGTGCTCGTAGCCATGCTGACGATCCCGGACATGGCAGAGGTGGCCACGCTCAGGGTAGAACTGTGCGCCGCGCTGCCGCTGGCGGCATAGGACACGATGCCCGACCCCGTCGAAACGATCGCGCTAAGGCTAGAGCTATGCGATAGAGTATTCGACGCCGCCAAGCTCACCACACCCGACCCCGTCGAGACAACCGCACTCAGGCTAGAGCTGTGACTCAGGGCGTTGCTCGTGGCCAGGCTGACAACCGCGCTCAACGAGGACGAATGTGATAGGGCATTCGAGGTCGCGAGACTCACCACACCAGAGCCCGCAGACGCCACCGCGCTGAGGGTGGAGCTGTGCGATAGAGTATTCGAGGCAGCCAAGCTCACCACGCCCGACCCCGTCGAGACAACCGCCGACAGCGAAGAGCTATGCGACAGGGCGTTCGAGGTTGCGAGGCTGACGATCCCGGACATGGCCGAGGTCGCCACGGACAGGGTAGAGCTGTGGGCTCCACTATTGCTCGTCGCCAGGCTGACAATCCCGGAATAGGCCGAGGTCGCCACAGACAGGGTAGAGCTGTTCGCCGTGCTGTTGCTGGTCCCGAGAGACGCCACCCCAGACGCCGCACTGACAGCCGCCGACATCCCGCCGCTGGCCACCACGCCCACGCTATCCACCGCCGCCGTCGTGTCAGAGCCCACGCCGGAGGCGCAATTCACCAAGTCGCCGGCCGCGCCCGCGTTGATCGCGTTCAAGGTCGAGAACGCCTGTGCCAGCGCCGTATACGCCCGGCAGTTCTGCACGAGGAACTGATCGACACCGGCTTCGAACAGGATAGGGCCACGGGTCGCGTCGGCGCCAGTCGAGCCGTTCCAGGCAGCAGCCGCAGCCGCGCCAGAACCCTTGGCCTCCACGAACGAGCAACCGTCCAGGACGACGCCCTGGATCGCGCCGGATCCCGTGATCTGAGACCCAACACCGAAGGCCGCGGTTTGCCCGACATAGAACAGACAATCCTTGATCTTGGTCCGCATCACGGTGTCGCTTGTCCCGGTCAACCAAGTCACACCGTACATGCAATCGCGGAACTCGCACCCGTCGATGACCGTGTCCACGACCGCGCCGACCAGCTCAACGCCCCAACCCTGGTAGGTCGTGGTGATGGCGGTGTTGTCGAAGAGGCAGTTCTTGATCACAGCCCGATCGGCCCCCGCCGCGAGCTGGATCCCAGCCGCGCTGTGAGTCGTGCCGGCCGACGGGTAGAACCACAGGCCCTCGACATGGCAATCGTCGGAGCTGATCGCCAGAAGGTCCAGCGCTCCAGACCCGGTCAGCTTGTAGCCCTGGCGCGGATTGGCCACGGGGCAGACGATCTTGACATGATCCACATTGAGCGTGATCCCAGCCGTCAAGGTCTCGGATCCGCCCGGCTCCAGGATAATCGTGTCTCCAGCCGTGGCAACGGCCTCGGCACGCGCCAGAGTCTTCAGCGCGCGCCAAGGATACTCGCCGTCGTTCCCGTCGTTGCCGTTGGTGCTGGAGACGAAGATGACGTGACCGTCCGGCCAGGCCAGAGCCAAGCCGGCGCGGTACTGCTCGTAGAGCTTCCCTTCGTCCCGTCCGCTCGTCATTGGCCGGCCTCCTACTCGTCAGCGGGGGCCGTGGTGCCGGACAGGCACTGGACCACCTGGTTGAAGCTGATGGCGCCGACTTCGCAGTCTTCGGACGCGCGGGCCTGGAAGGCGATGTCGCGCTCCAGGTACGCTTGACCCTCGGCGCCCAGCGTGTAGTTCACGAGCCGGCGCTTGATCTTCCGGCGGAACTGCCGCCTGAAGTCGCCCAGATACCAGGCCGAGGTCGAGAGCTGGTCGAGGTACCGGGTCGCAATCAGAGTGGGCCGATAGGCGCCACGCGGGCCCCAGGGGTTCATGGCGTTCACTTCGCCCGGGATCAGCTCGCTACCCAGGATCTTCTGCGCCACGGCGCTCAAGGCCTCGGGCACGAGCAAGACCATGCTCGACACATCGGCCGCGGTCGGGAAACCTTCCGAATCGATGAACGTGGTCAACCGGATCCGGGCATTCGACAGGTCGGTCTCATCAACCAGCGCATTGTTGTTCACGCGGTTACCCGACGGCACCTCGACGCCGGGCGTGTTGGCCGTCGCGCTGTACAGCGCGGTGCCGGTGCCATTCAGGGTGAGGGCATAGATCGGGGCCGGCGAGGCCTTCGAGCCGTCATGGTCCGTCAGCCGGCGGATGGTGCGCTTGGCCTTGCGCTTGGCGAGCGTCTCGCCGATGAAATTGAGCTGGCCCACGATCCCCGCGATATCGTTTTCCTCGATCATCTGCGTGGTGACGGCCATGCGAAGACCATCGTTGAAGTGCCCGATCGTGTACCGCCTCTCATTGGCCGACACGAGCGGATAGGCATCACCCTCGGCCACGCCCTCAGTGCCCGGGCTGTCAGGCCGCAGCTCGGCAATGTGCGAGTACTTTTTGTTGTCCTCGAACTCGGTCACCAGGCCGGCAGTCGGGTCAGGGATCGCCATGTAGGCCGCGTTGATCCCAGATACCGAGAGCTCACCGCAGAGCAGCGGGAAGGCCGCCGAGGTGATCGCGCGCTCGCGCCCGGCAATCGGCACACGGTGCTCGATCTGCATTCCCCAGAGCGAGTCGTACAGGCCGCGCAGATCGCGCACGCGCGCCCAGGTAAACTCGCCCTTGTCGATCAGATCCTTGGCCCTCGCAAAGCCGTCGCGCGGGTTCTCGCGCATCAGGCTGCGCAGGCTGTCCAGACTGAGGCCGGTTCCGTGCACGCGCACGCCCGAGGCCCAGACCGGAGCGGTAGTTTTCTTCTCGTCCACAGTATGCTCCTTTCTGTTGGCCTATCAGGCCGTGATGAAACGCGCGGCGTAGATGTTGGAACGCTGGAAGGTCACACCGACACGACTGATCGTGCGGAACGTCGTGCCCGCATCCGGGCTGCCGTCCACGCTCAGATGGCCCTGTTCGGGGACGTTGCGAATGTCGCTGACAACGCCGACGATATGGGTGCCAGAGGTCGTCAGCGTGTTCTTGGCGCTGTAGTAGAGGCTCGCCGCATAGGCGTTGGCCCCGGCCGCGGCCAGGTCCACTTCCCACACGTCGCCTTCGGTAATCAACCAGATCGGGTAGTAGCCGGCCCGGTCGCCAGACTTGACATCGCAGGCCGCGATGGCCACGTCGCCGCCGTTCGCGCTCATGTCGTAATCCGAGTCGAGGGGGACGAACTCGGTATTGGTGTTGCCGGTCATCTCGAGGATGTCGCCCACGGCGATGGCCGTACCCGGCGCCCCGAACTTGCCCATAAACGGGGTCGGCGTGACCTTGTCCGGGCAAATCAAATTTCGTACGAACTTGGCTCCACTGGCCATGTCTCAGCCTCCACACAGAACGGTCAAGAACTCGGCATCCGAGATCGCGCGGAGGCGCTCGCCGGTGTCGGCCATGACCTTGGGTTCGGGGGTTCCGACGGGCGCCAGCTTGGCTTCATGCGCCTTCAACAGCTCGGCCCGTGCCTCGTCCACAGTCGCGCCGCGCAGGACCAGGCACTCGGCCAGGACGCGCAACGATTGGGGAGCAATCGCCAGGATCATGTCGCGGCGGGCCTGCTCGGCTCTGACGCGCACTTCCTCGGCGTTCTCGACGGAGGTCTGCGTGGTCGTGGTCTCTACCACCGTGGCCTCCTCTTGCTTGGTTTCGTCCACAAACAGTCCTCCATAGAACGAGCGCCGAAGCGCGTCTTCGTCGGCCGGGACCGGGACAACGCTGATCTCGACCAGCTCCCATTCCCGGACGACCACCGCCGGCCCCTTCACCAGGTCCGGCCCTTCGCCGTCCGTCTCGCCAGCGGCGAGGCGGATCAGTTTCTTCTGGTTGGTCGGGCGCCACCCGACGGACAGGCCGCGCACGAAGCCGCCGCGGACAAGCTGCCAAGCGGCCTCGGCCCGGGGCGTCGAGGCGAACTCGACATTGGCCAGCAGCTTCTTGCCCGCTGGTGTCAGGGTCGCGCGCCCGATCACAGACTCCACGCCGTCGCGGCCATGGCTGTCGAGCACGACAGGGTTCTTCTCGTAGCGCCCGAGCTTGGCCCCGGAGATCCGCAACACCTCAACGCCGAGCTCGCCGGTCGGAACGCCGCGCTCTGTGGCCGCCACGAATCGAGCCGTCCTCTTCTCTTCGTCTATGGCCCTCTCGTGTGGCTCGATCTCGGCGTCCGCGAACGATCGATAACAAAGCTCAGTCTTCATTGGCGGGTTCCTCGTCGTCTGTCTCCGACGTGGCGAAATCGGCCGCCTCGTCCGGGTCTGCTGGTTCCTCAGGGCTAAGTTCTTCCTCAGCCTCGATCTGGCCACGGGTCGTCACCGCGTACCGCCATTCGTCCAGCGTGTACCTGGGCGGCAGGCCGAGCTTGTCGCGCTGCTGCCGGAATCGCTGCTCGCGTGTCTGGCGCCGGTCCTGCACTTGTTCCCAGCCCTCTTCCATTTCCAGCTCCGGCACCTCTTCGCCCACGGTCGCCCGCGCGGTCAATCGTTGACCGGCAAAGCCCAGCATATCTGACGGCTTGAGCCCGGCTTCAAGGCGCATCTGCTTCAGCAACGCGGCCTCTTCCACTCGCTGGCTTGTGATCTGCTCCCAATCCTTGCCCATGGATTGACACACATCGCGCAAGGTCGTGGTGCCCAGCTGGAGCTCGAGCTGGATCGCTAGCGCTTCCTTCTGCGGATCGACCCACTGCCACCCCTGCGCTACCCAGCGCACAGACCGGATCGCAGCGTCATCGACATTGGCCAGCCGCGGATCACCCCGCAGCCGGGCATCTGCCATGACCTGCGCCCATTCCCAATCGAGCAGCGGGATAAACCATTCCTGTAGGGCCTGGAAGGTGCGCCGATCGTCGAGCAAGGTTGTGCGCGCGGAGCTATAGTTGGACTGGCTAAAGTCCCTGAGCAACGTTTGCCACGACACGCCAAGCGCCACCCCGATCCGCCGTGCAATGGCCACGGTGAACGGGACAAGCTCCGGCACCGGGAAATTGGGGAGCAGCGAGGAAACCTTCTCGCCGGGGAAGAGCTTGAAAATCATGCCGGGCTCGATGGCCTGGTCGAGCTTGTACCCGTAGGTCTGTTCGGTGGCCTCGGTGAGATCAGTGATCGGCAGCTCCGACTCGATGAACAGGGCCAGACATGCCGCAATCTGAGTACGCTTGAGCGACGCGACCAACAGAAGGTCAAGGTCGCGGATGTCCTGTAGCACGGCGTGGAAGTAGCTAACGCCGCGACTCTGGCCAGAACGCAGGACATGCCGTAGCATGTGGGCGCGCTCGGCTTCCACGCGGACTGGCTTGCCGCCGCCGCCATACTCGCCGCCGTAGTCGCCGACGTGGTAGGCGATAGGCCGCTTCCGGGCGTCACGCTCGACACCGGATACAATACTCGGGTCGTTGATCTTGCCGGCCGGCGTCTGGATCCGCGGGGCTTCCACGATCTCGAAGGAGATCGGCTCGCCCGGGTCTGAGCTGGCTACCACTAGCACGTCGCCGTCAACCAGGGCGCGTCGGAACTTGAGGCGCTGGGCCTGGCCATAGGTCAGCTGATCGACCGGGTGGAGCTGGCCGGCGCGCTCATGCCAGACCGATTCAATCGCGTCGTTCAAGGTGCGGTCCTGCGTCCGCACCTGCGGCTCAAGGCCGCGGCTGCCGATGACGTTGTCGGTGAACGTCTTGACCAGGCCGCACGCGATCGAGTCATCCCGCTCAAGCTCGGCGGAACGCTTGCGCATGGCGGCCAAGTCGCTGGCGTCAGAGTCCGGGGCGCTCTCGTTCTGGAGCCACTTCTGCGGGCTGCTGGACGCCGCGCGGTAGCTACGGGCGCGGAGCATGGCCGAGTAAATACGTTGAGTCTCTGGATCACGCCAGACCTTGCGGAGCGCCGCACGGCGCGGCGAAAACAGGCCGACCACGCCGTCGGCGAGCTTGGTGGGCCAGCTCAAAATTGCACCCGCGTAGTGACGAATCGGCCGGCGGTGTTGCTGTACTTGCTCACCGCCTTCTCTGCCGCGTCGATGGCGTCGCGCAGACCGCGCAACGTCTCGCGCCGGGCCTTGGATGCGCGTTCGTCGGCGAGCTGGAGATCGAGGCCGGCGTTCATGGCCTCGGCCTTGGCTGCCCACTTGTGGGCGCTGGCCCAGGACTCCGACGCGATCGCGTCGTAGACTTCGCCGCACGCCGTGCGGAAATTGGCTTCGGTTACCGAGGTAGTCAAGGATGGGGCCGTCTGCTAGGGGCTCAACCCACAGCGTACGGCATCAGGCAAGTGATAGGTGTCGGCGGATTACAGATCTGGATCCGGGTCAAATCTCCCTCACCGGCAGCTTCCACCTGTGCCCGCATACTTTGCACCGCATATAGACAATCGAGGTGCGGCTCGACACCAGCACCGCCGCGCGCCCATCCCCCGGGGCGAAGACGGCCATGCACTCAGGGCAGGGCATCGGCCGCTGGCGTAGGTAGACGTCTGGCAACGGCACGTCCTTGGGCCACATGTCCCCGACCCGGACGGTGACGCCGATCTCCTGCCACCTGACCTCGGGCTCCTGTGTCTCGAGATCGGGGATCGGGTCTGGAGCTCGCTGGTGCCGTCTTCGTTTGCCGCTCATGCCATCACCTCTACGGATCGTTGCCGCAACATGACAACCGTCAGCCGCAGCAGAGCAAACATCTGAGTCAGAATACGTTGGGCATCAAGCTCCGAACAGCCGCACCGAGACATGACGTTGCGGATCGACACGACACCATGATCCATTGCCATCTCTTCTGCGAGCCGATCGATCTCTCCGATGTCCATTGTTTTATCTTCGCTCACCGTCCTATCCTCCACCCGCCGCCCGCGGCGGATCTCTGGTATGGTCCATTCTGGTGTTGATACCCGCCCCCGAGCTTCGGTCGCCGCGGAACCTTGGCCGGCACCACAAGCCGCATGCCGCAGATCGACGCCGCGACCATTGCCCCGTACGCGGTATCGAGGTAGTGATTCGAGCGGCTGCTCTGGTGCCAGCGCACGATCGGCCCCTTCCCTGGTTCCCACTCCTCTATCTGGTGCTCGGCGAGGATGTGCCGGCAAAACGTGCTGTGTTCCCGCGGCTGGCCCTTGTAGAGCGTCAGCGATCCAGGCGCACCCTCGGCCGCCACGAAGCCAGCATGTACGCGGCCCTTCCACCGATCGCCATCCATGAGGACCACGCACCCGCCCCGCGAGCTCGGCGTCACATACCAGCCCTCACCGATCAGCTTGGCCTTGGTCGGGTTCGGCTCCGTCCACGACTTGAGGCCGCGCACCGCCCCGCGGCCATGCGCGCCCATGTAGCCCGGGCCGCTTTCCCGGCAGAACACCGACACTACCTCGGGCTTCCAGTTGCGGTCGACGAGCACCATATCCGCCCCGCGCCGCACGCCCTCAGAGTTGGCCCAGCCCGGGGTCAGGATATCGTCCCTGAACTCGCGCAGGGCCGCTAGGATCGCGGCGTCCTCCGACCGGGCACCATGCTCGACCAACAGGCATCCATAGTCCAGGCAATGGCCCCGCATGCCTTCAGACCAGGCCCACGCAGACCACCAACAGCGGTACAAGCCCAAGTCCACGAAGACGGTCACCTTCTCGGTATTGGCCGGGACAATCCCGCGGGCGCGATCAGTGATGCGCCGGTACATGGTCTGCTCGGTAATGTCAAGCGTCTGTTCCTTCTCCGCCTCGTAGGGCAAGCCCCAGACGAACTGGGCGAGGCGCTTCTTGCTGGCCTCATCGTCGAGCTGTTGGGCGCGCCATTCGTCCTCGGCGATGTCGGCCTGATCCGTCATGGCCGAGTGCAGCGAGTTCCACCGCACCCCGAATGTGTTGGTGCGCCGCGGCTCTCCGGTCACCAGCCCCGCCGTCACCGTCTGCCCTGCCGCGACCATGACCGGACGCTCGAGCGCAGCGCGTCGATCTGCCTCCGACCACGCCGCCCCACACTCGCCGCAGGTATAGGCGCCGTGGTCGCGCGCGGCGTTCACATCCTCGCAACCCTGCCACCCGGTGAACTGCTCGCGCTCGGGCGCCGCCCACCGCCCGCAGTGCGGGCATGCAAGCCACAGTTGCGAGTCGGTACCGTGGTCCGAGATCTCCCGCCAGACGCGGCCTTCCTTCGTGGACATGGTACATTCCGCGAACACCCGAGCCCGCCCGCCGAACGCCCGGGTACGCGCCTCGATCTGGCTGATCGGGTCTGCCTCGCGCGAGGTCGTGCCGGCCTCGTCAAACTTGTCCACCTCCGTCAAGACAACCACGCGGGCCGTGTGCGAGCTGCGCTCTTCGTCCCGGCCTGCCCCGGACATGAACCGGAGGATGGCCCCGTTGCGAAACCGAATCGCATGGAACCGTCCGCCACGGCTGCCAGCGCCCTCTGACGGTAGCAGAGCGGCCCATGCCGGGTTGGCCCGGATGGCAGGTAGCAGACGGTCAGTGAAAATGGCATAGGCGTCTTCCATGCGCGGTGTCCCGACGATCACAGTCTCGGCCACCTCGAACAGATGGTAGAGGATCGGGATCAAGAAAAATAGAACCGTCTTGCTGCTCTGTGCTGGCCCGCTGCCCCAAAACCGTCGATACCGCTCGTCATCGAACGCCCGCAACACCAAGCCTGTCCACGGCATGAAGGAAGCCGCGAAGCGGAACCCAGCCCTCGGCCCGGTCGGCAACACGAACTCTTCCTCCGCGAACTGCAGATAGGACCGGTGGACGCGGACCCTGAACCGCTCAACCCCCAGGCGGACGGTCGATAGGGCTCTTACGCGGTCTGCCGCGTCCGCGTTTCTTCGGTGGCTGCTCGCCGTTCTCTTGCCGCGCGGCGAGCCGCTCAAGCGCCGCTGCGGCTTCATTGATGGTCTCCGCGATAAACTGGCCGGCCTCCCGGCCGAATGTTCTCTGGGCCATGTCAGCCCGCTGCCGGAACGCGCCTGCGATCACGCGCATGTACTCCAAGACGTAGGCCACCGAGATCAGCAGGCCCTCGGCCACGTCGTTCTCGCGCTTGGCCTGCCGCCACTTCTCCCGCCTGTACTTCTCGAGCGCCGGGCTGGTCTCGCCGCCCAACAGCGGGTCGTCTTCCAGCTTGGCGCGGACCTTGCTTTCGATGTGCTCGATCCGCCACTGGCAGACGGCGAACACGTCGAACAGCGCCGGGATCCGGCCCTTACTCTCGCGCGCCCTGGGCAGGCCGTCGCGGCACCAGTTCGTGATCGTGCGTTGGGTCACACCCAAGCCGCGCATGATCTCGTGCTGGGTATAGAGCCCGGCCTGGCGGTAGCCGGCTTCGGTGAGGGCGTTGATCAGCCAGTCGGCACGCGGGTCGCCGGCCTTGGCCAAGACAAGGAGCGTGGAGAGTAGCTGTTGCTGTTTGCGCTCGGAATCCGATGGTTTGGTCATTGCTCGAACACCTTCAGCGTCATCCCAAAGTTGTCCACGCCATCAGGGATCTCGACCCCAGGACGCCGCTTGAGCTTGTTTCGCTTGAACCGAGAATAGTCCACGACATGCTGCCACCGGCCCCACTTCCACTTGATCTTCGTCACGTCCGGGTGCTGCCGGGCAAGCGACCGGGCCATTTCCAGCCGGCCATCGAAGGTTGCGTCCTGCTTATAGAGCTGGTCGGTGTTGCCGCCCTTGACTCGCATTGTTGCCACTTTGTTCGCGAGGAAAGCATAGAACAGCACAGTACACCAACCATCCTTGAGCAGTCGCAAGCTCAAGTCTGTATCCTCGTTGTACCGGCCCCGCCAGCGGTGCTTCAGCGAGTTCAACAACAGGATGCAAGAATAGATGCGCGTGTTAAAAGCCAATGGTTTTTTGATATCTCTTCTTGGCGATAGCGATTCATATTGGAAGCCAGCCATCGCTATGTTCTCATACCGATCAATGAACTGCTCTGCGCAATGGAAAATCGTTCCAGATTGCACCGGTATCTTTGAATTTCTATTGGATCGATAGAATTTCAATATGTTGTCATCCATTATCCAATGTCGTTCTGCACCGAGCCCGATTGAATGCTCCCAGACCCAATTGCGCACCGGTATTGAGCCCTGGCCTAGGTTCGAGAACGGGAGCACAAGTATCTTCTCTGGGGCGATGACCGCTGCATATTGATCGTACTCTTGCGGCTCGATCACGATATGGTACGGCACCCCGATCCGCTCAAGCTCATTTGATGTATATCTTGATTCCCATCGGCCCTTGCTGATGATGTACACCGGATGCCTAGGGTTCATCGACGTAGCCCTTGTCGCGATAGACACCGATCTCGGCCTTCGGATACCAGACAAACTTGGTCTTCTCCGTCATGGCCTGGCCGACCAACGCAGCGAAGGCGTCGAGGTCTTCCTTGCCCCGGAAGTGGACATGGACCGTCTTCCACGGGCCCTGATCCTCCTGCTCAAACTCCGGCATACCCTGCCATTCGTCCTCTGGCTTGTCGGGCTCCGCCGGCAGCAGCACGTCAAGGCGCAACTCCCCGAACAGCTTCTCGTCCTCGGCCTGGATGATCCCGAGCAAGTCGGCTAGCCGCTCGTTGAACTCCCCCGCAATGGCCGGGTTGTTGAGCGTCAGGTTGAGCGCCTTCTCGCTGGTCTCGTCCACATCGACCACGGCGGTCATGGTCTCGGTCATGCCGGCCTTCTCGAGCACCTTGACCCGCTGGTGGCCGCCGACCAGCGTACCAGACCGCCGGTTGAACACCGGGCACTGGACCAGGCCGAAGCGAGTGATCGAGGCTTCCAGGCCAGCCATGGCGTCGTCTGAGATGGTGCGGGGATTGTAGGCGGCCGGGCGAAGGTCGGCGAGCTTCATGACAACAAACTGGACATCTGGCAAGGTGGGTTTACGTTTGGTGCTCATGCCCTTAGACCCTCGAAGTGACAAAAAGTGTCAGTGCCGTATGATCCGTATGAAAGTCATACATACGCACAGGTGTATGGTTATCATACGAGTTGGTCAAAAACACCACTTAGAAAACCCAAATCCGTATGATTTTCATACGAAAATAGCGCGAGCGAGCGGGGGGGG
>JBFYTF010000715.1:0-5402 GCA_041300865.1 Anaerolineae bacterium | reverse complement strand
CGGATCACCCTGGACAGCGCGTGCTGCCCTGAGCCGATGCCAATGTAGAGGTAGGGCCAGCGGGCATAGATGTATCCGTGCAGCCAGTCAAAGAGAGAGTAGCCGGGGGTCCGGCGTGCTTCCTGGCGGAAGGCCTGGGTGGAAGGTTTGACAAACCTGTTACCGGCGTCGTGTTTCACCATCAGATAACCTCCTTTTGGCACGCTGCCGCTCAACCCACATACCGCATACCATCTTCTTGCCGCTCGTCCGCAGGACCGCTGCGCCGGCATTATACTCCGGCCTCCAAAACCTGTCAACTGGCCGAGCCGGTGCCCGGGCAGTAGTGCCTGTCGCTCGTTTGCGCAAGCGAGTCGTGGCCGCAGCTACGGCTGCCCGACCGGGACGAGGTACAATGGCTGCTCCTCCGCCGGGAGACCAATCGCCCGCTGAATGCCGGCGTCGTCGAAAGCACCGATGGGCACCGCCCCCAGATCGAGGGCCACCGCCTGAAGCAATAAGTTCTGGGCGGCGTGGCCCGCCTCCAGATGGACATAGCGGGGGCTACGCTCGGCGCCGTACTTGACGGCCGTCCGCTCATACACCGCGGCGATGACAAACACCGCCGGCGCCTGTGCCACCGCTGCCTGGCGCAGGGCGGCCGCGTGCAATGCCGGCCGCACGTCGGACTGGCTGACCACCGACAGTGCATGCCCGTCCGGCTCGTAGTGGAACAGGCCGCCGGCGGTGGCCACATAGATCTCTAGCGGGTACAGTGCCCCGGCCGACGGCGCCGTCCTGTAGCCGCGCTCGCCGGTGATCCCCTGCGCGGCCCACAACAGCTGGCCCAGTTCGGCGACCGTCAGCGGACTGGCGTCGAACTCGCGCACCGACCGGCGCTCGGCAAGCGCCGCCTCGACGGACAGCTCCCCGTCCACGGCCGGATCGGGCAGCGGCGTGGCGCCGCTCGGGCCGCCTGCCGGCATCGCCGGGCGGGCGGCCGAGCCGCAGGCAGCCGCCAACAGCACCATGGCAAGACCAAGATGCCTCAGCATCGGCGCGTCCTCGTAGAAGTAGGTCGGGGTCTACGTCCCCTCTTGGACACCGTACACCCGAAGCGACCGCACCCGGGCCCCAGGAGACGCGCTTCGCACATAGTCACGGATGTCCTGCAGGTGCATCCGCACCTCGTGTACCGAGATACCTGCAGGGGCATACACCGTGTATAGGACATTTCTGGTCTCCGGCCTGATCTGCGTGCGCTGATCGGGCCCATAAACAATGCTCGAGATCACGCCTTCTTGATCGGCAATCAGCATATCGCCCGCTTTGAGAACCTGTTCCTGTCCTCGAAGGAGAGTGTAGGTTTCGTCGCCGCGGGCCGCGTCCAACGTGACCGGCAGCGCGAGAGAGTCAAGGTCGTGGCCGGCGGTGAGGAGCAAGTTCTTGAGCTCGGCCATGAACATCGCCATCACCGGTGCACCGGCGCTGGGAATCGCGCGACCCTTGAAGGCTATCGACTCCAGTTGGGCCTGGACGTGATACGTTTTCTTGAACTGCTTGTAGTAAGCCCTGTAGGCACGGATAGCCGGAATGTCCTCCAGAGCCTTACGGTCCTGTCCCGAATGCCGGGCCCGTAACTGCTCTTCCAGATCCTGCCTTTGCCTTTCCAGCCCAGGACAAGTAGCCGGGCTGTCGACGTCGCACATGGCCAGGATGCCGGCATGCGCCTCGGGGTAAAGGGCCTGCCAGCGGCCCGTGACTTCCAACACGAACTCCCCAGTTTCCACTCAGGAATCCTCCCAGTCACTGTCTGCCGGCCTACAGCCTGCCGGCTTCTAGTCGCCGCGGCCTGGGGTGGTGTAGCCCAGGCGCCGCAGCTCCTGCTCGTCGGCCCGCCACTTCTTGCGCACCTTGACCCACAGCTCCAGGAAGACGCGGGTGCCCAGCAGCTCTTCGATCTGGCGCCGGGCGT
The DNA here is from genome assembly GCA_041300865.1 of Anaerolineae bacterium. GTDB lineage: Bacteria > Chloroflexota > Anaerolineae > JAAYZQ01 > JAAYZQ01 > JAAYZQ01. Next base: position 3,448 of record JBFYTF010000715.1, on the reverse strand, counting down.
CGCGCCCGATGCGCTTGATCATCTCCCCTCCGTGGCCCAGGATGATGCCCTTCTGCGTATCGCGCTCCACGAGGACTGTGGCGCTGATGTAGGTCAGGTCTTGGCTGCGCTCCTTGAACTGGTCGACGATGACGGCCACAGAGTAGGGGATTTCCTGCCGGAGGTGAAGCATCACCGCCTCGCGGACCAGCTCGGCGGCCATGAAACGCAGCTGTTGGTCGGTGACTTGCTCCTCTGGATAATAGCGCGGGCCGACGGGCAGCTGCTCCAGGATCATCTCCAGGAGGCGGTCGCGGTTCTCTCCCTGCAGAGCCGAGATTTGGATCGAGTCCCGAACCTCGCCCAGAGCCTGGTACTCGGCGGCGTGACCCGCCTGGCCCTCGCCCACCAGGTCGACCTTGTTGAGTACCAGCAAAACTGGCACGTCGCGCTGCCTCCGCAAGATGGCCGCGATCTCCAGGTCCTCCTCGTTGGGTGGCTGCGAGACGTCGACCACAAAAAGCACCAGGTCGGCGTCGGGGATGGCCCGCACCGCTTGCTCAACCATATACTCGCCCAACTTGTGCAGTGGCCGGTGAATGCCGGGCGTGTCGACAAAAATGAGTTGGGCGTCCGCCACATCGCCCCGTTGGCGCTCCAAAGTCAGGATGCCCAGGAGCCGGTTCCGCGTCGTCTGCGGCTTGGGCGACACGATGGCGATCTTTTGTCCCAGGTAGGCGTTCATCAGCGTTGACTTGCCGACATTCGGCTTGCCAACCACGGCTACAAAACCGGAGCGATGATCGGGCGGCAGATCCTCCATGAGCGCCATCTCGTCGCCCAGTGGCTCGCGGGCCTCCCACTCGTCGCCCAGTGGCTCACGGGGCTCCCACTCGTCGCCGGTGCCGGTCAGTTCTTCAGGATCATCTGTCATTCTTCACCGTCCTTTGACTGCCAGTATGCCTGGAATTGTGAGTCGTAGGGTGCAGCAGGCCGTGCCCTACACCCCTGACCTTGTGATTCACATACCTGCCCTTTTCCTCACTCGGTCTCGATCTCGAACCGGAAAGGGTTGAAATCGGTCTCGATGTCGTACGCGTCCACGTTTTCGGCCCGTTTCAAGAAGGCAGTCACCCGGTAAGTTACCGGGGTCATGGCTGCCTCCATGCCCACCTTGAAGACATAGTTGGAAGCGATGGTCCGCCAGAAGAGAGGCCAGGGTATGGCGCCGGCAAAGGCGATGGTCACGAACAGCACTGTGTCCACGGCCTGCCCCACCACGGTGCTGCCGATGGTCCGCGCCCAGAGCCAGCGCCCTTCGCTCCAGACCTTCATCCTGGCCAGCACGTAAGAGTTGCTGAACTCGCCGGCAAAGTAAGCGATGAGCGAGCCGAGGACGATGCGCGGCGTCGTGCCCAGGATGGCCTCGTAGGCTTCCTGGTGTTCCCAGCCGGAAGCGGGCGGGAGGGCGCCCACGATGGCCAGCACCATCACCATGAGAATCGAAGAGCCAAATCCGATCCAGATTACCCGCCGGCTGCGGCGGAAGCCATACACTTCGGTCAGCACGTCGCCAAAGATGTAGCTGATAGGAAAGAGGATGGTCCCCCCGTCAAAGGTAAAGGGCCCGAGCTGCAGAAACTTGGTCGAAGCGATGTTGCTGACGAGCAGGACGGTGACAAAAAGGGCCGTGATCAGGTCCAGGTACTTGAAGCCCGCCCTGTTGCTGCTCACCCCGCCTCCTCGTCCCCCAGGTGCTGGGCGCGAAGCCGGCGAAACTCGCGCTGAAAGCTCGCCTTCATCTCCCGCTTGCGGGCCTCGGGCAGGAAGCTCGCCTGCAGGGCGTTTAGGCTCAGCTGCTCCAGCTCCTGGGCGCGAAAACCCATCCACGTCGCCAGCACTGCGTACTCGGACACCAGGTCAGTCTCGAACATGGGTGGGTCGTCCGAGTTGACGGTGACATACAAGCCCTCGTCCCACAGCCGGCGGATGGGATGGGCGGCGTAGGAGGGATAGAACCCCAGGCGCAGGTTGCTGGTGGGGCAGACCTCAAGGGGTACCTGGTGCTCGCGCAAGTAGTCCAACAGCGCCCGGTCCTCGACGCTGCGCACGCCGTGGCCTACGCGTTCGGCACCTAGGATGCGCAGCGCGCCCCACACGCTTTCCGGCCCCGCGACCTCGCCGGCGTGGGGCACGCTGTGGAGGCCGGACGCGCGGGCAAAGGCAAAGGCGTCGGCGTAGGGCTCGGGCGGATGGCCCTTCTCCGGTCCGCCCAGGCCGAGGCCCACCACGCCCTTGTCGACGGCGCCGGCCGCCCAGGAGGCCACGGCGTGGCGCGTTTCGGGCGCGTCGCGGACAATGTCCAGGATCCAGGCCATTTCGACGCCAAAGTCAGTCCGAGCGCGGGCGCGGCCATCGTTCAGGCCCTCCAGGACAGCGTCAAAGGTCAGGCCGGTGTTTGTGACGTTGGTGTAGGGGGTGAAGGTGACCTCCGCGTAGCGGATGTTCTGGCGGGCCATGTCGCCACCGAACTCGTAGGCAATGAGGGCAAAGTCGTCGACGGTCTTCAGGCAGCCCGAGATGGTAAAGTACACGCGAATAAAGTGGTCAAAGTCGGTAAAGCGGTAAAACTCGCGCAGGCCCTCCAGGTCCGGCGCGGGCAGCGGCAGGCCGTTGCGCTGGGCCAGGGCGAGCAGGGTCGCGGGGCGGATGCTCCCCTCCAGGTGGACGTGCAGCTCGACCTTGGGCATGGCGGCGACGAAACCCTGCAGGCCGGCGGGCCCTGCGCTGTCTGTGGTTGGTTGTGGATCGAGCATGGGCCTCTTCCCTCCTGTCGCGGTATGCGTCCTTTCCGATTGTAACACAGAAGATCAGAGTCAGTCAAACAGGGCGAAACCGCTCCCGGGCTTCTTGGGTCTTCCCGTCTTGCCGAGCTAGCAAGGCGCGGGCGGGTTGACTTGTAGAACTGGCTGGGCTATAATGGCCTACCTGGAGGGGTTGTGAAGATAAACGTTTCCCTGGGAACCGCCGTGGTATTGGGCCTGGCCCGGGCGGCCATGGACGCCGCGCCCACCACCGCCTACCTGATGCTGGGTGGACGGTGCCTCATGAACTGCGCATTCTGCGCCCAGGCCCGGGAGAGCGGAGCCGGGGGGCTGAACCTGTCGCGCGTTACGTGGCCCGAGTACGATCTGGAGGAGGTGCTGGCCCGACTGCCGGCTGCCGTCGCGTCCGGCACGCTGCGGAGGGTCTGCCTGCAGGTGACGCTGACCGGGCACTCGTTCGAGGACGCACTTCAGGTGCTCCTGGCCGTCAAGGGTGTCTGCGAGGTGCACTTGGACGTGGCGCTTCTACCCCTCGACATGGACCAGGTGCGCCGCCTGGTGGACGCCGGCGTGGATCACATCGGCTTTGGCCTGGATGCAGCCTGCCAGCGGGTATTCGACCAGGTGAAGGGCGGCCGTTGGGC
>JBFYTF010000696.1:0-3654 GCA_041300865.1 Anaerolineae bacterium | reverse complement strand
TCGGCGCATTACCTGGACAACCTGCGGGAGCAATTTGGCGATGCTCTGGACCTGAGCGAGGAGTTTCGCTGGGAATGGACGGCCATTCCCCACTTCTACCGCACGCCGTTCTACGTCTATGCCTACAGCTTTGGCCAGTTGCTCGTCCTGGCCCTGTACAGCCAGTACCAGGCGGAAGGCAAGCCCTTTATCCCGCGCTACGAAAAGATCTTGGCCTATGGTGGCTCCCGGAACCCGGCCGAGATCCTGACCGAAGCAGGCATCGACATCACCTCCCTGGAGTTCTGGAACGGGGGCTTTGCCGTTATCGCCAAGATGATCGACGAGCTGGAGGCGCTGAGCTGAGCGCGCCTTCCGGGTCAGACGGCGAGATCGTCCTCCTCGGGCAGGGGCACAGACCGCCAGAGAATGAGGAGCACCTTTAGAATCAGAAACAGGGCGCCGACCGCGAGGACGGTCCAGGCGGCGATGGCTGCCATGCCGAGGAGCTGGGCATTGATCTGGCCGGGCCAATCGCTGGCCAACCCCGGGGCGGGAACAAGGCCGGTCACACCCTGACCGGCGACACCCAGGTAGCTCTCGGCACCGGTGCCATTCCAGCCCGGGCCGGCCTGGCCGTCGGCGAAAAAGCCGGCGGCGAGGATGCCGAGGACGGCGCCCGGTAAGCCGACAGGCAGGGCACCGGTGGGGTCATCGACGCGCAGGATATAGCGCACGGCAAAGGTGACGAGGGGCACCAGGAGGCCCGCGGCCGCGCCGAGGGCCAGAGCGGCCCAGGGAGGAATAAAGCTGGCGGCGGCGGTAGCTGCCAGCACCCCGGCGACAGCACCGCGGGCGGTCAGCAGCGAATCGGCGGCACCCGTGGTGAACCAGGTGTACAGCCCGGGCAGGGCCGCACCTGCCGCCGCGGCCAGAACCAGGTTCACGCCGACCCGCGGGCCGACCAAACCGGCATCGACCAAGATGGGATTGGCGGCAAAGAGGCTGACACCGCCGACGGCGGCCAGAAGGGCGCCCACCACGGCGAGGACGGGCAGGTGGACGACAGGCAGGCCGGCGACCTCGCCCTCGGGCAGAGGAGGCAGGCGCCGGCCAAAGATGAGAATGCCCAGCAGTGCGGCGAGCGAGCCGACGAGGGCCGCGGTGCTGGCGCCGGTGAGGTCAATGTAGCCGTGGCCCAGAGCCAGCGTCTGGCCCACATGCAGCAGCCAGCCGCCGCCGGAAAACCAGTTGGCGGCCACGGGGTAGACGATGGCCGCCAGGAACAAGGCAGCCAGCACAGCCATCCACCTTGGCAGTCGCTCACGGAGCGACAGGAAGGGCAGCATGACGGCCACGGTGACGGGCGGCAGGTACGCCAGGTAAAGGGCCAGGGCGGCCGGCGTGGCGGCTTCTGCGAGGAGGAAGAAGCCTCGCAGGCCAACGGCGCCCCAGTCGAGGTTCAGGGGCGAGGCCCATTCCCAGACGAGGCCTTCCAGGCCGGGGAGGTCTGAGACAAGGCCGACGCCGCCAAGCTGAAGGGCAAAACCGCAGGCCCAGAAGCTGATGGCTGCCAGGGCCAGAGCCGCGAGACCGGCCACCGCCGACCTGGCCGGCCGGCGACCTGTAAGGCTGCCGCCGGCCAGCAGGATCAGCCCGGCGGGCAGAAGCAGGGCAAGAATTGCGAGCTGAGAGCTGAATATCAGGAATTGTGAGTTGTTCATTTGTCGCCGACGCCATGCTTGGCACACTCGCCAAGTGGCTGCGCATTCTGGGTTACGATACGGTCTATGATCCCAAGCTGGACGACCATCAACTGGTCCGGCTGGCCCGTGCTGAGGATCGAGTCCTCCTCACCCGCGACCGGCCCCTGGCCGGCCGCCGCGGGCTGCGGGTACTGCTCATTGCCAGCGAGAATCTCGACGAGCAGATCCGGCAGGTCCTGGTCGAGCTCGAGCTGGAGCCCAGCCGGGCTTATTCGCGCTGCCCGGTGTGCAACGTGCTGCTGCGAACCATGGACCACGACGAGGCCCGGGCTCGCGTGCCGGCCTACGTGGCCCGTACCCATAGCCAGTTCAAACATTGCTCCTCCTGTGGCCGCGTCTATTGGCGGGGGAGCCATTGGCAGCAGATGGAGGAGCACCTGGCGCGCCTCCGTACCGCCGGCACAGATCAAGACTCTTGAGCATTTGGAGGTTGAACCCTGGAACCAATCGAACTCGCTCACGTGATCATCGACGCCGTTGCCGAAAGACTGGGAAGCAACATCGTGATGTTGGATATGACAGGCGTCTCGTTGCTGGCGGACTATTTTGTCCTGTGCGACGCCGAGAGCCCACCCCAGTTCCGCGCAATACTCGACGAGATTGAAAAACAAGCCAAGGCCTCCGGCGCCCGCCGCTTACACCTGGAAGGTGAAGCCATGTCGGGCTGGATCCTGGCCGACTATGGATCCGTTGTCGTCCACATCTTTGACCCGCAGCTACGCCAGTACTACGATCTCGAAGGTCTGTGGAGCAAGGCCCGGCTGGTCGTCCGTGTGCAGTGAACAGCACCGCCGCCTATTATACTAGAGCCGGCCCAAAGAGGCAAACGGCGGGTGAGCGGCGGAGCGCAGGAGCGCCGGGCTCTTCCGCGCGCATCGTTTTGCCTTTGTAGCTGCTTCCGGTATAATATCCCTGGCGCTGCTCCATGGTCAAGCTCACAGGGGAGAGAGAGGCCAGAAATGTTTCACAATTTCCAAGAGGCAAAAGCCTTCATCGAGGACCATGACGTGCGGATGGTCGACCTCAAGTACACCGACCTCTGGGGCCGCTGGCACCACGTGACGGTCCCCACCAGCCAGTTTACCCCGGCGTTGGTTGAGGAGGGGGTGGGCTTCGATGCCTCCAGCGTAGGCCTCAAACCCCTCAAGGCAGGCGACATGGTCACGGTGCCCGACCTTGCCACGGGCTTCCTGGATCCCTTCTGGGAGGCACCGACCCTGGCGTTTCTCTGCTCAGCCAAAGAGGCCGACACCCGCCTGGATTTCGTCCGCGACCCGCGGAATATCGCCCGGCGGGCCGAAGCATACCTCCTCGAGACGGGCATCGCCGACGCAAGCCGCTGGGGACCCGAGTTCGAGTTCTATGTTTTTGACTCTGTGTCCTACGAGAACGAGTGCCACCGGGTCGGGTACCGGCTCGAGTCCATCGAAGGCATGTGGAACAGCCCCGCCGGCGGCCGGGGAACCTACATTCCGCTGCATGGCGGCTACCATGCCCATCCGCCGCGGGACTCGCTCTACAACCTGCGCAGCGAGATGTGCCTCATCCTGGAAGCCATGGGAGTGCCGATCCGGTATCACCATCACGAGGTGGGAGGCCCGGGCCAGCTCGAGATAGAGACCTCCCTCATGGGCCTGCTGGAAAGCGCGGACGCGACGATGAAGGTCAAGTATGTGGCCAAGATGGCGGCGGCAGCACGCAACCAGACGACGACGTTCATGCCCAAGCCCCTCTTCGGCGAGGCCGGCAACGGCATGCACTTTCACCAGCTGCTCACCAAGGGCGGCACCTCGCTGTTCTATGACGCGGAGGGCTATGCCTGTCTCAGCGAGGCAGGGCTCTATTACATCGGCGGGCTCCTGACCCATGGCCCCGCGCTCCTGGCCCTGACCAATCCGAGCACCAACTC
>JBFYTF010000585.1:0-3242 GCA_041300865.1 Anaerolineae bacterium | reverse complement strand
CGACTTCAGTATCATCTCAATAAACCGGGGGAACGCCCCGGACGGACAGCAGTAGTTGCCAGTTTGCATTTCGATAGCGAATGTGTAAAATAGCGAGCTTATGTTTGACGAGATTGATCTGCGCAATATCCAAGACGAAAATGCCCGGGAACTCGTTGTCCGGCTGCTGAACCTGGTCGAAGCGGTGAGCACCGACCTTCGGAACTTGCAGGCCGAGAATCAGCGGCTGCGGGATGAAGTCAACCGGCTGAAAGGGGAGCAGGGCAAGCCCAAGATCAAAGACAACACGCCCAAGCCGCCGCGTGAGAATTACTCGTCGGAGAAAGAGCGGCGCAAGTCCAAGCCTCGTCAAAAGCAAGCCAAGAAAGACAAGCTCGAGATCCATCGTGAACAGACACTGAGCGTGGACCCGGCCAGCCTGCCAGCGGATGCCGAATTCAAGGGCTACGAAGATGTTGTCGCGCAGGATGTCATCTTCCAAGCCAACAACATCTGCTTTCACAAAGAGAAGTACTGGGCGCCTTCGATGGGCAGGACGATTCTGGCTCCAATGCCTCTTGGTTATGAAGGGCAGTTTGGGCCGGGACTCAAAGCCCTGACGGTGACGCTGTACTTCGGTGGTGGAATGACCGAGCCCAAGATCCGCGAGTTGTACCAGAACATGGGCATCCAGATTTCGGCGGGCCAGCTGTCCAACTTCTTGATCAAAGACCAAGAAGCGTTCCACGTCGAAAAGCAAGAAGTGTGTGAAGCAGGGTTGGCGAGCAGTCCATTCCAGCACATCGATCAAACCGGCACGCGGGTGGACGGCAAGAACCAACACTGCACCATCGTGTGCAACTCGCTGTACACCAGCTACAACACCACTCCGAGTAAGGATCGCTTGAGTGTGCTGGATACGCTGCTCAACGGTCGAGCGCGTCGCTTCCGACTGAACGAAGAAGCATTGAGCTATCTGCAGTCTGTGCCCTTGTCGAAGGCGATGCGTAACTGGTTGTCGGGGCAGCGCAGTGACCAGGACTGGGACGAGGAGACCTTTGTCAAGCGGCTGGACACGAGATGGCCGAACTTGGGTGTGCCGCAACGCCAGGCGGTGCTGAGTGCTGCGGCTGTGGCAGCCTATCATGCTGCTGGGGACGTGCCGATCGTGCGCCTGCTGGTCTGCGATGATGCACCGCAGTTCAACTGGATCGCAGACCAGTTGGCCTTGTGCTGGGTGCACGAAGGGCGACACTACAAGAAGCTGATCCCGGCTTTCGTCAACCATCTGAAACTGCTGAACGAATTTCGGAAGCAGTTCTGGGACTATTACAACGAGTTGTTGGCCTACCAAGAGCACCCGACGTCGGAAGAAAGCGCTCGGTTGGAAAAGGAGTTTGACCGGTTGTTTTCGACCTGCACGGGCTATGATGCACTGGATGCGCGCATTGCCAAGACGCGAGAGAAGAAAGCGTCGCTGCTGATGGTGTTGAGGTACCCCGAGATTCCGTTGCACAACAACCCGGTTGAGCTGGAAGCGCGTCAACGGGTGCGCAAGCGCGATATCAGTTTTGGCCCACGGACGCAGGAAGGTGTCAAGGCGTGGGACACCTTTATGAGCCTGGTGGCCACAACCAAGAAGCTCGGCATCAGCTTTCATCAGTACGTTCACGATCGCGTATCCAAAGCCGGTCAGGTTCCTTCGTTGGCGAGCCTGATCGAAGCGCGCGCCCTTGAATCGGGTCTTGATGCTTCATGGTCAGCTGCTTAACTTACCCCGAATTATTGAAATGATACCGACTTCAGTCGCTAATGACCGGCAAACGATTGAAATCGTCACTTCATGGCGCACCCGCTCAGTGGTGCCGGGCCCAGCGTACCCAGACTGAGAAGTGCTGCCCGCCGCTTCTTTTGACACGGCACCCGACCTGTGCTATGTTCGCCTGCGGAGGAAGGCGAGCGATGGATCAGCTGACCCTGCGGCGCGCGGAGGAGAGCGACCTGGCGACCCTGGCGGGCTTGATCGCCGGGCAGAACCAGAACCCGGCAAGCCAGTGCATTCACAGCGAGACCGGCGGGTCGGAACAGGCCGTCTACGAGGAGATGGCCGGCCTGTACGCCGGCGGCGAGCTCTGTTTCGTGCTGGCCTGCGCGGGCGACAGGCTTCTGGGCGCCCTGGGCAGCGAGGTGGACGAGGAGGCGGGCCGCGGTTGGCTGCGCGGCCCCTTTGTCCTCCCGTCACCCGAGGCCCGGGCGTGGCAGGCCACGGCGACGGCCCTGCTGGACGAGCTCACCGCCTGCCTGCCCCCGGCGGTGCGCCGCCTCGACAGCTTCTTGAACGCGGCCAACGAGCGGGGCAACGCCTTTTACCTGGTCCACGGCTTTCGCCGGGTGGGGCTGGTCCACGTCTACTCGGTGCCCGCCCCGGCCGGCGCCGGCGTCTACCAGGCCATCGCCCTGCCGCTGGCGCCCGACCTGGTGCCCGCTTTAGGCCCTTCCTTCGCCGCCCTCCACGACGCCACCTTTCCCACGACCTGGATCACGGGCCGGGGCATCCTCTCCCGGCTCGGCAGCACCTACCACGCCTTCGTCCACGTCCGGGACGGGCAGGTCGGGGGCTATCTTGTCGGCAGCCTGGAGGCGGGGTCGGGGGAGGGCATGGTCGAATTCCTCGGCGTCAGCCCCGACGTGCGGCGGCAGGGCATCGGGCGCGGACTGCTGACTACGGCCCTGCGCTGGTTCTTCGAGGTCGTGGGCGTGCCCCGGGTCAACCTCGTCGTCGCCGACGACCAGGTCAACGCCCGCTCCCTGTACGAATCGGTCGGGTTTGCCCTGCGCTACACGGGCGTTCACACCCGCAAGGATTGGTGACGGGTGGCTCGCGGCTACTCCCAACCCGGCGCGTGGAACAGCAGCGCCCGCCCGTCGCCTGTCTCCAGCCAGAGCTGCCGGCCATGGACCTGCGCCGTCTCGGCAGCGGCGAGCCAGGCCAGGTAGCGCTGCTCCTGCGCAATGGCGCCCTCGGGCTCCAGGCAGAACATCTCGGTCGCGACGGCGTCCTCAATGCTGATCGTCGTGCCCTCCAGTGTGTAAGCCGCCGAGTACTGGTTGCAGCCCGCCGTGCCGGCGCCAGTTCCCTCCCCGAGCGTCAGGGTCACTTCGGTCCCGGACAGGACGTCGGTCGTCGTGGTCGTGGGCATGTCCGCCTCAGGCAGGCGGTTCGGCTCGGCGAAGGCCAGCAGCTCCCAGTCGGGGCCCTCGAC